>JAJZZB010000082.1 GCA_021797795.1 Actinomycetes bacterium
GGAGCCGAACCCTTCCGACATCGGAAAGGTTCGACCACCGTCAGGGTCGGCGCCCCCGGCAGGACTCGAACCTGCGACACGCGGTTTAGGAAACCGCTGCTCTATCCTCTGAGCTACGGGGGCGGGTATGGGCACCGGTGCGGACTCCCCCTGCGCCGCGCCTCCGCGTCATCGTAGGCCGGTCCGCGGGGTGGGCCAGCTACCGGACCGCGCCCCGTGTCGCCCGCCCTCCGGTCGAGTCTCCCAGTCCGCGCGACGGTCCGGCGGGTCAGGGCAAGTGGGCGAAGATGTGCATGCGCCCGGCAAATGACGGCCACAGCATCACCGCCATCAACACTCCGGCGAGGATCGAGCCAGAGACCAGCCAGAGTCGCAGGAGCCGTCCTGCCGGAGACGTGCGCCGGTAGCGCGGCTCCGAGCTGAGATCCCGGCGGACGACACCTGGCACCTGCCACATGTAGGCGAGCACGTGCACGCCGAGGATCACGAACCAGAGGATGAAGTCGGCGCGGTGCAGCTGGTACAGCCAGCCGTGCGGGTTGTGGGCGAACACGAGGCCGATGCCCGAGGCGAACAGCACCACGGTGCTCACCACGAGGAAGGGCGCCAGGACGCGAAGCGCCGTCTCCGGCGGCCCCTTGCGGAGGTAGGCCGGGTGCCGGGTGTAGTAGCGGACGAAGCGCCAACCGGTGCTCCCGAGCTTGACGAGCACCGGAGGGATGAGGACGAGGCCGAGGATGACGTGGATCCCGACCAGGCTGTGGATGCTGACCAGCGTCATCCCCTCGAAGAAGAGGAGGACGAACAACGTGGCGGCTGCTGCCGCAGTCAGCCGCTCGTTGGCCGCCGTCGCGGTGCGCTCTCCCACCCCGACCCCCGGCGCCGCCCGCCGCTTCACGAGGGCGGTGATCTCCTCTCGGGGTGTCCGCAGTTCCGCACCGGTCTCGTCGTCGACCTCGACCAGTGTGTCGCCCGGGCGGAGGGCGACGCCCATGCCCGAGGCCTGTGCCGCCGGGATGCCTCCGCCGGCCCGAGGAGCGCCGGCGGAGGTGCGGGCGGTGCGCATTTCCTCCCCGTACGAGCGCCAACGGTGGACGACGGCGAAGCCGATCGCCACCACCGCCAGTGCCCCGATGACGTAGCCGGCGTCACTGAAGGCATGGATGATCGTGTTCCACTGACTGCCGACCCCGTAGCCGATACCGGCCATCGCGCCGTCCCAGACGAGGCTGCCGGCGGCGGTGAGGAGCCCGAAGGACAGGAGCGGCACGTCGGCCACCCCGGCCGGGAGGGCGACGAAGTTGCGGATCACCGGGAGGAGCCGTCCGCCGAACACCCCCCAGCGGCCATGGCGGGCGTACCAGTCCTCGGCCCGGTCAAGGTCGCGGTGGGTGAGCAGGAGGTACTTGCCATAGCGGTCGACGATCGCCCGTCCGGCGGTGTGCCCGATCACCCAGGCGAGGTAGGCGCCCACGACCTCACCGCTGGCCCCTGCCACGATGGCGCCGGCGAGGTTCATGTGGCCGGTGGCGGCGAGGGCGCCGGCGAAGCCGAGGGTCAGCTCGGAGGAGGTGGGGACGCAGCACGACTGGGCCACGCTGAGGAGGAAGACCGCCAGGTAGCCGAACGAGCTGACGAGATTGGTCGGATTGATGAGCGCATCCATGAGTTCTCTGGGGATCGGATCGTTCCGGCCGGCTGGCCGTCTCTGAGGGACCCCATGATGGCCGGTACGACCGGCCGGGGGCTGTCGTCTCGACGGCCGACCAGGTCGTGGCGGGTCCAGCCTGGCGGCACCGGGTGACCGGGCGGCAACCACCGGTAGTCGGGTAGGTGAACGAGCGGTGAACTCTCGGTGACGGCCCGGGTCCGGCGAGAGTGGTCCCGGCGGGGGCGGGTGCTCCGTCCTCGGCTCCCACGCCTGGGGCCCAGGCCGTGTCCGAGCCGGTCGGCCAGGCTCTCCCGAGGCGGGCTCGGTGTCGTGCCGGGGACCGTGCCGGGGACAGATTCAGCCGCTTGCACCCCTTGTCGGGCTCTTCGTCGTGCCACTACCTCCTTCAGACCGCGAAGTCGCCGGCCCGGGACCGGGCTCCCTCAGGTGGCAGCCGTGGGGCGGGACGTGAAGGGGTAGATGTCCGCCGTCCGTCCACCTCGTCTCGTCCCGACAGCCTTGGTCGAGCGGTGGGTCGCCTTCGGCCTGCATGCCTTGTGGCCCTCATGCGGCTGGTGCCAGATGGCCGGGTCGAGGCCCGACTCGGGGAGGTGACAGCTCGAGGCGACTCCGAGCGTGCGGGCTCCGGTCGCGACGGCGCCGCCAGCTGGGCAAGCTCCGCGCGCCAGCCCGACCCCTCACCCGTCGCCCTCGACAGTCGACCTCGCGAACCGGAGGTCTCCCGATCGGCAAGCCGGCGGCGACAGCTGGCCGGGCACCTCAACGGCTCCCGCTGGCGGCCGGGAGCGGGTCGCCGCCGGCCTTCCCGGCGTGCCATCCGACGGCTGTCTGCACGACCAGCAGCACGGCGAGCCCGACGAGTGGGGCGTCCCAGCTCCTCAGTCCGGCGAAGAGAGCTCCGGCGGCGACCGGTCCGGCGGCGGCGAGCACATATCCGACGCCCTGTGCCATGCCCGAGAGCGCCGTCGCCTCCTCCGGGTCGGCGGCGCGCACCACCATCATCATGAAGGCGAGGCTGACGGCTGATCCCTGTCCGAGCCCGATGAGGGCGGCCCACAGCAGCTGGAGATGGTGCCCGTCGAGGACGAGTCCTGCCAGCCCTCCGGCGTTCGCACCCGCCGACAGCAGGACCGGGATGCGTTGGCTCCCGAGCCGTTCGCTCAGCCAAGGGGCGGTGAGCGAGGCGGCGATGGCGATGAGGTTGACGAGCCCGAGGAGGCTGCCGGCGCCTCCCGGCGACAGGCCGCGGCGCTGCAGGATCGTCGGGAGCCATGCCAGCACCGTGTAGAAGTTGAGCGACTGGAGACCCATGTAGAAGCTGATCGACCACGCCAGCGGGTGTCGCCAGAGCTGCCGGCGTCGGTCCGGTCCGGTCCTCGCTCCGCCGCCCTCGGGTGCCAGGTCGTGGCGGCGGAAGGGTAGCCAGCACGCGAGAGCGGCGGCTGCCGGAAGCGCGAAGAGCCCGAGAGCACCCCGCCAGCTCCCACCGAGGAGGTGGTCCAAGGGGATGCTGAGGGTGGCACCGACCGACGGCCCGAGGCTCAGCATCATCGTGTAGAGGCCCGTCATGAGGGCCACCCGCTCCGGGAAGTCCTTCTTCACGACGCCGGGCATCAAGACGTTGGCGACGGCGATGGTGACTCCGATGCCGAAGGTCCCGATGTACAGCGTGGACACCGGGGGGAGGGACCGCAGCGCGATCGAGACGACCAGCCCGGACAGGCAGGCGAGGAGCAAGGCTCCGGACCCGATACGGCGCACGACCCTCGGCGCGACGAGCGCGACGATGCCGAAGCAGACGAGAGGCATCGAGGTGAGCAGCCCGGCCTCGACAGGCGAGAGGTGGTCGCTGCTCCTGATCCTCGACAGCAGGGGCGACACCGCCGCGATCGAGGGTCGGAGATTGAGCGCCGCGAAGAGGAAGGCGGCGCCGAGCCCGACCCCGGCTCGGCGCCGGGCTGATCCCGTGGCAGCGAACTCGCCCGCCTCCGTCGCCGTCACCTGCCCGGACGGATGCTCGGGCGGGAGCACCCCTGCGGCGCGGGCGTCCCGATGCGCGTCGGGGCATCGGGCCGTGCCCGGACGGCGACAGCTGTTCACCGCGGAGCGGGCCGATCGGGGGCCGCGGTGCCCCGCTGCCCGGCGAGGTTCGGGCCGGGCCACCGCCTCGTCGGTCTCAATGCCGGTCCGGCCCGGGCGCACCGAAGCCGCTGGCATGGCGCCAGACCCGCTTCAGGTTCTGAGGGTCGTGGCGACCGGTGCGGGCGGCGCCCCCGATGACCACCGGGGTGAGACCCTGGCCCGGGCCAGCCGGCAGCCGAGGCCGATGTAGCGCTCGCTGCGCCAGCCCGGATGGCGGGAGCTCGGCGGCTTCCAGCCGGAGGTCCCGGTGACATGCGACTGGGTGGGGGAGGCGCCGGGCGACCTCCGCCACGCGCCCTCCTCGGTCCTGGGGGTCGAGCACGAGCGCCTCGACGCAGTCGTCCAGCGGGTCCTGCGTGCCAGAGGGCGCCGGCCCGACGAGCGCCATGTCCGAGGCGGTCGCGAAGTCGACCTGCTCGGGCGCGTTGTCGCGGCAGCAGAGGGTCGTTCGCTCGAGGCAGCGGCATCGGTGCGCCCGACGCGCCACGGCCACCCTCGCGGAGGCGGAAGGCGCACGAGCTGTACGTCCGCCGATGCGAGGTGGCGAGTCGTCGTCGCGGTGGCCGATGAGCCTGCGCTCCCAGCTCCGCCGCTCCCCGCCCGGGCGGGCGGTGGACGCCCCGCTGCTCGTCCGGGTCCCGAGCTGCGAGCGGTAGCGGCCAACCCCGCAGAGGGGGTCGATGGCGATCCGGCTCCGGCGGGCGAGCTCTGGGTGGAGGTGCAGCGTCACGCGGAGCCGGTTGTCGGGCGCGGGGCCGGGGAAGCGGGCCGCCACGTGCGCCGTCGCCCGGGCGCCGGGCAAGTCATGCCGGGCGGCATCGTCATCGGCCGCCGGTGAGCGCCGCCAGGCGAGGGCAGCCGACCAGGTGGTCGTTCACGAGCCCGACGGACTGGAGGTAGGAGTAGACGATCGTCGTCCCGACGAAGTTGAACCCTCGACGGCGCAGCTCCTTCGAGAGCCGGTCGGAGAACTCCGTGCTGGCCGGGACCTCGGCCGGGGTGCTCGGTCGGGTGACGAGCGGCGTGCCGTCGACGAAGTCCCAGAGATAGCTGGCGAAGCTGCCGTGCTCGCCGGCGACCTGGAGAAAGGTCCTCGCGTTGCGCACGGCCGACTCCACCTTGAGGCGGTTCCGCACGATGGCGGGGTCGGCGAGCAGCCGCTCGACCTCGTCCGGGCCGTAGCGGGCGACGCGCTCGGGGTCGAAATCCTCGAAGGCCCGGCGGTAGCCATCCCGCTTGTTCAAGATGGTCGACCAGGACAGCCCGGCCTGGGCTCCCTCGAGGATGAGCATCTCGAACAGGTGCCGGTCCTCATACGAGGGGACGCCCCACTCGCCGTCGTGGTAGGCGGCCATCGCCGGCGAGGCGGCGGCCCAGGCGCAGCGTCCGTCGGGACCGTTCTCGGGCACGGCATGATCCTCCCATGACGACGAGCGCCGGCGAGCCTCCGGGGAGCCAGGCGGAGGTTCGCCCGTCGGGGATCCGGGAAAGAACAAGCGTGCCTGATCACGAGCATCCCAACAGCGACGGGAGTGTCGCCGCGGCGACCGACGGGAACGATCACCGCCTCGAGGTGCCGCACGACCTCGACGAGGTCGAGCTCTCCGAGGAGGAGCGCCACCGCTTCACCGCCCTCGTCCAGTGGTCCTACACCGACGAGTGGTTCGCCGCCGAGCCCCGCATGGACGACGACTGTGCCACGCTCGTCCTCCGCGGCGAGATCGACGCCGTGGCCTTGGCGGAGGTGCGGAGCCTGCTCGACCTGATCGTGGACGCCCGGCCCGCCCGGCTCCGGATCGACCTGGCAGACGCGGCCTTCGTCTCAGTGTCCGCCATGCTCTGCATGGTCGACGCCGCCCGACACATCCCAGAGGTGCTGATCGAGCGCCCGAGCACGACTCTCCGCCGGATCTTCGAGCTCGTCGACCCGGACCGCCGGCTGGCCCTCGGACCGGCCTTCTGACCGAGCCGGCCGGAGCCGGTCAGGGTCTGCCGGCACCGACGAGTCCGGCGAAGTAGATCGGGGTGTAGCCGACCCGTGTTCCGGGCTGGGCGGCCTGGATCACGGTGGCGCGCCCGTATGGCCCCGATCCGACGTACATCACGACGTGGGTGATCGGCGTGCTGCCGTCGTGGGCGAAGTGGTAGAAGAGCAGGTCCCCCGGGCGGAGCTGCGACAGGGGGACGGGCTTGGACTCCTCCCACTGGACCGTGGCGGCATGCTCGAGCGGGATGCCGGCCGCCGTCCAGGCGAGCATCGTGAGACCCGAGCAGTCGACCCCCTTCTTCGAGGCGCCTCCCCAGAGGTAGGGCGTGCCGATGAACTTCTTCGCGGCCGCCACGGCCTCGAGGCCCTGGCGGACCGTGGCCGCCTGGGCGAGGGCCGCCCCGGCGAGGTCCGGCCCCCGGTAGGGACTGCCGATCGGCTCCGGGGAGAGCAGCCGGCCGTACTCCCTCTGGCCGACGAGTCCGAGCAGCCTCGCCTTCACCTCGGCGAGGTGGCCCTTGACGCGCCGGAGCAGTCCGGTGGACCTTGAGCGGAGGGCCGCCAGGGCGGCGACCTTGCCTGCGATGAACCGTGAGTTCGCCCTGGCCTCGGCGTCGAGGTTGCGGACGGCTGCCGCCGCCTCGAGGTAGGACTGGAGCGAGGCGCCCACGTTGCCGGTGGCGACCTCGGCGTAGACGTCCACCATGGACCCGTCCGACGGGTTGTTCGAGAGGAGCGAGGCGTCCACGACGCTCGCCTGCCCGGTCACGTATGCCTCGATCGCTGTGTTGCGCAGCCGTGTGCGGGCAGCATCGAGGTGGGCGGTGGCCCGCCGAACCTTCGCGTCCAGCCCGGCGACCTTCGCCCGGGCCTGGCCCAACTCGACGCCCGCCTGGTCGTACTCCTCGGCGAGGCCGGCGGCCCGGCGCTCCTCGGTGGTGATGGCTCCGGTGACCGTGATGAGCTGCTTGAGCAGGGGTTCGGCGGCTGGAGGGACCTTTGGGATCGTGGTCGCCGGAGGCCGGGGATGGGTGTGCGTCGACTCCCGTTCATGGCCCTGGTGGCCGGCGTGATCTCGCCGTTGTGAACCGAGAGCGGTCGTCTGACCACCTAGAGTGGCGATGAGCGTCGCCACGAGGACGACGACGATGGATTTGGATCTCACGGGCCCACCCCGCTCGACGTGCAACTGCCCCCGACAGCGACGGGCGACCCGACACCCGCCGCGACTGCAACGCTGCCAATTCTGCCACGTTCCGCCCGGCTGCGAAAGCGGAGGCCAGGTAGCCTCGCTCTGTCCGTCATGAGAAATTCACTTGGCGGGCGAATGACGCTACGGGTAGCGTCGGGACCCTCAGCGGGGACTGGATCCCTCAGAGCAAGTTGGTGCGTTCGTCGCACGGCTCCCGAGCGGGCGTGGCAGTGCCTGCGTCCGTGGCATGAGCCGTGTGGCGAGCGGGCATTCTGTGGGCAGCCCCATGAAGATCACCCAGCTCTCCGACACGTTCCTGCCGGCGTCAGCTCGCGCCATCCGCCGCGTCGGCGCGGGCCGCGCACTGCGCACCGCCGCCCTCCCCGCAGCCGCCCACCTCGTGCCGAGCGTCCTCGTCCTCGGGCAGTGGTGGCCCGAGATGGCCCCACCGCTCCGGGCGCTGCCGGGCGGTCTCTGCCGCTGGCGCGGGCCGAGCACCGGCCGGCCCGAGGTGGCGCTCACCTTCGACGACGGGCCGGACCCCTCGACCACGCCCCGCGTGCTCGACCTCCTCGACGAGCATGAGATGCGGGCGACCTTCTTCTCCTCGGGCGAGCGGGTCGACCGATTCCCCGACCTCGTCCAAGAGATCGCCCGGCGGGGCCACGAGGTCGGCACGCACGGCTACTACCACCAGCGCCATCTGTTCCGGGCGGCTCCCCAGATCGTGAAGGACCTGGAGGCCGCCGTGGCGGCGCTCGAGCGGCTGCGCCCGAGCATCCGGCCCCGCCACTTCCGCCCGCCCTACGGCCAGGTCTCGGGCGGCAGCATCATGGCCGCCCACCGTTCCGGTCTCGACATGGTGCTCTGGTCCGCCTGGGGACGGGAGTGGGCGGACCGCTCCGTCGACTCGGTCACCGAGCGCCTGCTGTCGCACCTCGGGCCGGGTGCGATCATCCTCCTCCACGACTCCGACGGGAGCGCCCCGAAAGGGACCGCCGACATCGCCTTCGAGGCGTTGAAGCGGATCCTCGCAGAGCTCGGCGAGCGCCGCATGAAGTCGGTGCGGATCGCCGACCTCGTCCGGAACTGAGGACCGCCTACAGACGGGCCGCCTCGGGAAGAGGAGGGAGGTCGGGGAACTTCGGGCCCATGTCCCGAAGCGTCCTCAGCAGGACCTCCGAGACGGCCCAGTTCCGGTACCACTTGTGGTCGGCCGGGATCACCCACCACGGCGACTGGTCGGTGGAGGTCCGCTCGATCGCCTCGCTGTAGGCGGCCTCGTACTCGTCGTAGCGCTCGTGGTCGGCGATGTCGTCGGCGGTCAGCTTCCACCGTTTGCGGGGCTGCTCGGCCCGGGCCTTCAGCCGGCGGGCCTGCTCCTGGCTCGAGAGGTGAAGGAAGCACTTCACCACACGGGTCCCCCCGTGGCCGAGCAGTCGCTCGAAGGCGTTGATGTGCTCGTAGCGCATCCGCCAGACCTGCTCGGGGGCGAGGCGGCGGACCCGCACCGTCGTGACGTCCTCGTAGTGGGACCGGTTGAAGACGGCGATCTCGCCGAGGCCGGCGCCTCGTGGTGCACCCGCCAGAGGAAGTCGTGGGAGAGCTCCTCGACGCTCGGCGCCCTGAAACCGACCGCCCGGGTGCCGGCGGGGTTGAGACCGCGGATCACGTGGCGGATCGTCCCGTCCTTGCCCGAGCAGTCGACCCCCTGGAGGACGAGGAGGAGCGAGCGCCGGTGCTCGGCGTAGAGGCGCTCCTGGAGGTTGGCCAGCTGCTCGAGCTGGACTGCCAGGGCCTCTGTCGTCTCCTGCTCGTCCCCCGGAGCGCCGATGGTCGAGGCGGGGTCTCTCCTCGCCAGGTTGGCCGGGTCACCGGAGCGGACTCTCAGCTGCTGCACCACCTCCGACATCAGACCACACGGCGGGGCGGTCCCGGGGGCGGTCCGGCGGACAGGGCGACGCCATGTCAGACTCGCCCGGTGCCGAACGACAGCGCTCCTCGCATCGGGTTCATCGGCTCCGGCGTGATCGCCTGGGCGCACGGGATCGCCCTCAGCGGGCTCATGAAGGACGGTCTCGTCGAGGCCGAGCTCGGCCTCGTGCACGACCGGGACCCGAACCGCTCCCGCGGCTTCGCCGAGCACCTCGGCTTCGAGGAGGCGGCGAGTGCCGAGGAGGTGGCGGCGGGCTGCGACGTCGTCTACGTCTGCACCTCGACGGCCGGGCACCTCGAAGCCGCCCGCGTGGCGGCCCGCCACCGCCGGGCCGTCTTCTGCGAGAAGCCGCTCGGCCGGAGCCTCGCCGAGGCGGCGGCCCTCGTCGAGGTGGTCGGCGAGGCCGGCGTCCCCGCCCAGGTCGGCCTCGTGCTCCGGACGGCGCCGGTCTTCCGTGCCCTCGGGCGACTCGTCGAGTCCGGTGAGCTCGGCCGGCCGATGGCGGCCACGATGCGCGACGACCAGTTCTTCCCGATCCAGGGACACTACGGCTCCACCTGGCGCAAGGAGAGGGATGAGGCGGGCTCGGGGACCCTCCTCGAGCACGCCATCCACGACCTCGACGCCGCCCGCAACTGGTTCGGGCCGATCCGGTCGGTGGCGGCCACCTCGGCCAACTTCGCCGGCCACGAGGAGATCGAGGACGCCGCCACCGGCATCCTCACCTTCGAGGGAGGTCTCTCGGTGGCGATGGTGAGCGTCTGGCACTCGGTGCTCTCCCGACCCTCGACGAGGCGCGTGGAGGTGATCTTCGAGCACGGCTTCGCCTCCTTCGAGAACGACTTCACCGGGCCGATCACCATCCAGACGAGCGCCGCGACGACCACCGAGCGCTGCGACCCGCCGGCCTTCGTCGAGCGGCTGAGCCTCCCCGAGGGGCTCGGGATCGGGGCGCTTCCCTATGTCGAGGAGAACAAGGACTTCCTCGACACCCTGGCGGCGGGCCAGCCGCCCTCTCCGAGCCTCGTCGATGGCCTCCGTGCCCACGAGGCCGTCGACGCCTGGTATCGGTCCGCCGCGGCCGGCGGCGTCCCGGTCGCCGGCCCCTTCTGAGCGACGGCGCCATCGGGCGCCGGAGCGGTTACAACAGAGGGGTGGGCTCAGCGGGGAACGGCCTGGCTATCGAGGCGGACAACCTGGTCAAGACGTTCAAGGGCGGCATCCTCGCCCTCGACGGGGTCTCGTTCCGCGCCGAGCGGGGGAGCGTCTTCGGGCTGCTCGGCCCGAACGGCGCCGGCAAGACGACGGCGGTGCGGATCCTCACGACCATCCTGCAGCCCGACCGCGGGACCGCCCAGGTCCTCGGACACGACGTGGCGAGGGACCCCGCCGGCGTCCGCGGACTCATCGGGCTTGCTGCGCAGTTCGCGGCGGTGGACGAGAACCTCACCGGCCGGGAGAACCTGCGCATGGTCGGCCAGCTGAACCATCTCCCGCGCGCCCGGTCCACGGCCCGGGCGGGCGAGCTGCTCGAGCAGTTCGACCTCGCCGATGCGGCAAACCGGCCGGTGAAGACCTATTCCGGCGGCATGCGCCGACGTCTCGACCTCGCCGCCGCCCTCGTCGACCGGCCCCCCGTGCTCTTCCTCGACGAGCCGACGACGGGACTCGACCCGTTCTCGAGGGTCTCTCTCTGGGCGGTGATCGAGAAGCTCGTCGACGACGGGACGACCGTCCTGCTCACGACCCAGTACCTGGAGGAGGCCGACCGCCTCGCCGACCGGCTCGTCGTCGTCGACCGGGGTCGGGTGATCGCAGAAGGGACCGCCGCCCAGTTGAAGTCCGAGCTCGGCGCCGGGGTCCTCCACCTCGAGATGACCTCCGGCGAGGAGGCCGAGAAGGGCGTGGCGGCCCTCGGCGAGCGGCTCCGCAGGCCCGCCAGCCGGCTCGGCAGCGTCGTCGAGCTCTCGCTCGACGAGGGGGTGGGCGACGTCCTCGACGCTCTCAGGATCCTCGACGCGGCCGGCCTCGCACCCTTCAGCCTCTCGACGCGGGAGCCGAGCCTCGACGACGCCTTCCTCGCCCTCACCGGCCACTCGATGACGGAGGAGGCCACGTGACGGCGGGCACGGCCACCCTCTCCGAGCGGGAGCGCCGGGCGGCCGTCACGCCGCTGCGGGCCGTCGTCGATACCCTCGTCATCGCCGAGCGCGACCTGATCGCCCTCGTCAGGATCCCCTCCACCCTCTTCTTCTCGAGCGTCCAGCCGATCATGTTCGTGCTGCTGTTCCGCTACGTATTCGGCGGGGCCATCTCCGTCGCCATCCCGGGCGGCTACGTCAACTACCTCATCCCTGGCATCTTCGTGCAGGCCGTCGTCTTCGGCGCCGTCCAGACCTCGATCGGCCTCGCCGAGGACCTGCAAAAGGGGCTCGTCGAGCGGTTCCGGTCCCTCCCGATGGCCCGCTCGGCCGTATTGGCGGGCAGGACGGTCGCCGACCTCTGCCGGAACGTCTTCGTCGTGCTCCTCATCACCGGCGTCGGCTACGCCGTCGGCTTCCGGGTCGAGACGAGCTTCGGCTACTACCTCGGCGCCGTCGCCCTCCTGCTGGCGTTCGCCTACGCCTTCAGCTGGGCCTTCGCCGTCATCGGGCTCTCGGCCCCGAACTCCGAGACCGCACAGGTCATGTCCTTCCCGGTGCTCTTCCCGCTCACCTTCGCCTCAAGCGCCTTCGTGCCGGTGCAGTCGATGCCCGGCTGGCTGCAGGGCTTCGCCACCTACCAGCCCGTGAGCCAGGTGGTCTGGGCCGTCCGCGGGCTCATGGTCGGAGGGGTGAGCGATGTCGCCGGGCACACCTGGGCCTCGATCGCCTGGACGGCGGGCATCGTTCTCGTCTTCGGCCCGCTGGCGGTCCACCGCTACCGGACGCGCACCTGAGCGGACCGGGTCGGCGCCCGGATCCGCCGGGCTCAGGGGACCTGGTAGTTCGGGGCCTCCTTGGTGATCACGACGTCGTGGGGGTGACTCTCGCGCAGGCTCGCCGGCGAGACCCTGATGAACTGCCCGTGTTCCTGCAGGTCGGCGACGCTGCGGGCGCCGCAGTAGCCCATCGCCTGGCGCAGCCCTCCGACGAGCTGGTGGAGGACGATCGAGATCGGCCCCTTGTAGGGCACCCGGCCCTCGATGCCCTCGGGGACGAGCTTGCCGGACTCGACGCTTCCCTGGAAGTAGCGGTCCTTTGAGAACGAGCGGCCCTGCATCGCCCCGAGCGAGCCCATCCCTCTGTACTCCTTGAACCGCTCGCCCTGCTGGACGACGATCTCGCCCGGCGACTCCTCGACGCCCGCCAGCGCGTTGCCGAGCATGACCGAGTCGGCGCCCGCCGCCAGCGCCTTCGCGATGTCGCCGGAGAACTGGACACCGCCGTCGGCCACGATCGGGACGCCCTTTGGCCGGGCCGCCCTGGCGCAGTCGAAGATGGCCGTGATCTGGGGCACGCCGATGCCGGCGATGACCCGGGTGGTGCAGATCGACCCCGGGCCGATCCCGACCTTGACGGCGTCGACACCGGCGTCGATGAGCGCCGCCGTCGCCTCGGCCGTCGCCACATTGCCGGCGATGATCTCCACCTCGAAGTTGGCCCTCATCTTCGAGACGGTGTCGATGACCGACCGGGCATGGCCGTGCGCGGTGTCGACGACGACCACGTCGACGCCGGCTGCCACGGTCGCCTCGATGCGCTCGAAGGCGTCCGGGCCGGTCCCGACGGCGGCAGCGACCCGGAGCCGGCCCCGGTCGTCCTTCGTCGCGCTCGGGTAGTCGATGCGCTTTTGGATGTCCTTCACCGTGATGAGGCCGTGCAGGGCTCCGTCGGGGCCGACGATCGGCAGCTTCTCGATCCGGTGCTGCCCGAGGATCACCTGGGCGTCCTCGATCGTCGTGCCGACCGGGGCGGTGACGAGTCCCTCGGAGGTCATGAGGTCCGAGACCGGGCCGTCGGTGTCGGTGACGAAGCGGAGGTCCCGGTTGGTCACGATGCCGACGAGGCGCCCCTTCTCGTCGGTGACGGGCACGCCCGAGACCCTGAAGTGCGCCATGAGGTCCATTGCCTCCCGGATCGAGGCACCCGGCGAGACGGTGATCGGGTTCGAGATCATGCCCGCCTCGGAACGCTTCACCTTGTCGACCTCGGCCGCCTGGTCGGCGATGGAGAGGTTCCGGTGGACGACCCCTATGCCGCCCGCCCGGGCCATGGCGATGGCGAGGCGCGACTCCGTGACGGTGTCCATGGCGGCGGACACGAGCGGCGTGGCGAGGCGGATCCGGCGCGTGAGGTGGGTCTCCGTCGACGCCTCCGCCGGCAGCACCTCGGAGGCAGCCGGGATGAGCAGGACGTCGTCGAAGGTCAGCCCCTCGCGTCCGAACTTGTCATCGAATGAGGGGAGGGGTGCAGACGAACGTGCCATGTCGCATTCTAGAAGCTTCCCCCTCTCCTCTCAGCGAACTGCCTCAACCTCCGAAGAGTTGCAGCCACTCCTCGGCTCGCCGGGGGGCGAGCACGGGGTTCCGGCGCTTCAGCTCCTCGAGGGGTGCGGAGGGGTCCTCGGAGTAGAGGTGGCCCGGGAAGACGATGGTGCCG
Source organism: Actinomycetes bacterium (assembly GCA_021797795.1). GTDB lineage: Bacteria > Actinomycetota > Acidimicrobiia > Acidimicrobiales > Bog-793 > JAKACF01. Next base: position 13,570 of record JAJZZB010000082.1, read on the forward strand.
TCGGGGAGGCGAGCGAGGCGGTTCTGGAGGCTGTCGTACATGGCGGCCGGGTCGGACCCGGGGAGGTCCGTCCGCCCGCAGCCGTTCAGGAACAAGGTGTCGCCGGCGACCAGTCGACCGTCGACGAGGAAGCACTGGCTGCCCGGCGTGTGGCCGGGCGTGTGGACGAGGCGGACCTCGAGGTCGCCCACGCGCACGACGTCGTCGGAGTCGTGGGCGACGAAGGCGTCCGTCCCGAGGCCGGTGGTGCGGGTCACCCATGGGAGCTCGGGCTTCTGGATGTGGATCGGGACGGAGGCCTGCTCCAGGAGCCCGGCCAGGCCGGCGATCTCGTGGCCGAAGAGGTTGCCGCCGGCGTGGTCGGCGTGGAAGTGGGTGAGCAGGACACCGGCGAGCGCCATGCCGTCGGCTTCGAGGGCGGCGAGGATCTCTGCCGGTGCGTACGCCGGGTCGACGGCCACCGCCCTCCGGTGGTCCCGGTCGCCGATCAGATAGGCGAAGTTCACCATCTGGCGTGCGATCGGGTCAGTTCTCGCGAAGTCACGGCCCGACAGCAGCTGACGGAAGTAGAGGCGGTCGTCGGCCGCCTGATGGTCTGTCATGTGCTCACCTCGCCGGTGACGATACGGCGTGGATGCTCACGTCGCCGTCGCGCACGGGATACCCGACTTCGGGCCCTGCTCGGCTGCGGCGGTCACGATCCGACGTCGGAGAGGTCCGTGCCGATGTCGTCGGGGAGACAGCCACCAGCAAGCCAGGCCGCGACGGCGAGCACACCCTCGACGAGCCCCGGACCCGGACGGGAGAAGAAGGCGCGA
>JAJZZB010000083.1 GCA_021797795.1 Actinomycetes bacterium
CAGTCACAATGGGAATGAGCCAGCCGCCCCTGCGGCTGGCCTGATCGCGACCATGGTCCTGCCACTGCGATCGGTCGAACGACAAACAGACGTTCGCCCCATCGGACCCACATCCATGCCGGAAGAGCCCTTTTTTCGACGAGGCGCCGTTCGACGTGGTCACGAAGTGCGCGGTTGGCCGACACGTTGAACGCCTTCGGGCGTGCCCGCATCCGATCGGCCCGCCGCTCAGCGGTAGCGGCGCGGTAGCGGGTCCGCCCCCCGCTGCGTTTCACCTCACGAGCGATGGTCGACGGTGACCGACCGAGTCGGCGAGCCATCGACCGCAACGACTCCTCCGTGTCGATCCCTACGCGGATCTCCTCACGTTCGTGCGCGCTGAGTGCACTGCCTGGCATGCTGGGTCCTCCACCGGTCGTCTGCTTGGGTTACGCCCGGCGATCATGGCCAGACCGTTGTAGCGACCGGTGGAACTCGCCGTGTGACAGCCGGTCTGACCTTCGGAGTCACGCTTGTCGGGACACTCAGTCTTCACGGGAGACTGGCATGGTCAGTCGACCACCACGACGCGATCCGCCACGACGGTGGTACGAATGCCACCGTCGCACAGACGAGCGCCAGTGCGCCGGAGCGAGCGATGCGTCGGTGGTCTGGCTCAGCAACATCAGGAGCGAGCCAGTACGGCCGATCTGAACCCGCCAGAGCCGACTACCACCAAGTGATCCGCCACAGCGAGCCCGTGACGGCCGCACGCAGCGGCGATGGCCCGGAAGGACGCCTGCTCGGCCTCCGTGGCACTGAGCGCCCCGCCGCGGCGGTAGGGGGCGAGGACGGAGCCCGTCGCCCGGCACGCCTGCGCTCCGAGGAGCACCGGGTGGGCGGAGAGCCGAGCCGCCTGGACCCAGCCCTCGGCGACGGCCGCATGCCCGACGAAGGGGTGGCGGTCGTCCATGTAGAGGACGAGGGTCACGTCCTCACGGCGGGAGCGGACCGTCCTCGTTCGGCGCGTATGCCATCGGCGTGTGCGCCATCCGCAAGAGTGCAAGCGGCGCGTGCGCAGGTGCGCGTGCGCGCCATCACGGTACGTGCGACCGACCTCTTCACGCCGACGTCAGCGGCCGGGTGCCCTCGCTGTGCGCTGCAGTGGGCCACCAGACGTCGCCGTGCAGCCGGCCGCCGTACAGCGGGAGCTCGAGATCGGGGTCGCCAGGTCGGAACTGCTGCCACACTCGGGTGACCCCGGCGGTTCCGTTGCGCCGCACGTCCCAGACCCGAGAGAGGTCGAGGGTCTCGCAGAGGGCGAGCGGCAGTTCGCCGGCCTCGGCCCGCACGTGCCCCTCGGGGTCGACGATGAGGCTGTGGCCCGTCCCCGACGGCGCGGCCGCGTTCACGCTCACCACGAAGAGCTGGTTCACGATGGCGGTCGCCCTCGCGAGGACGAGCTCCTGCTCACGGTCGGCCGTATAGGTCGCGGTGGGTTGGACAATCACCTCTGCGCCCATCCACGCCAGATGACGGGCCAGCTCGGGGAACCAGGTGTCGTAGCAAATGGAGATCCCGACGCGGCCGGTCCCCGGGATGTCGAAGACGACGAAGGACGTTCCCGGTGTCGTCTCCTCGAACGGCCTCCACGGAAAGCACTTGCGATAGGCGGCGACGACGTCCCCCGCCGGAGAGATCGCGAGAGCCGTGTTGTGCACGCGGTTGCCGTCGCGCTCGTAGAACGAACCGGGCACCATCCACACGCGGAGACGGCGGGCGACGTCGCGCAGGCGCGTCACGAGGGGCCCGTCGAGTTCCGTCGCGAGGTCGGTCGGCGGCCTCATCTTCATGTCCGGATGAACATGAAGCTCCGGGAGCACGACGAGCTGGGCATGAGGACTCATCGAGAGGTGGCGCCGGATCGCGTCCTCGTACTGGGAGCCTGCAGGGTCGGTCGGCTCGAGCTGCAGGGCCAGCACCGAGAGCAGCCTTCTCCCGCCGACACCGTCCACGCCGCCGACGCTCGGGTCAATCGATGCGAACATCGTTCACACTCCATCCGCCGGCTGCACTGCGCCCCGCTCGTAGACCTGCCGCGCCCCGATCCACACCGCGTCGACCGGGGTGTCGGGGAGATCGTCGATGTCGATCGTTGCCGGGTCACGCCCCAGCACGACGAAGTCGGCGAGGTTCCCCGGCGCGAGCAGCCCCCGATCGTCGAGGCGCGACGCGTAGGCCGCGTCCGCCGTGAACATCCGGAGGGCGGCGTCGAGGCCTATGCGCTCTGTGGGCGACACTTCTAGGCCGAGCCGGGTGCGGCGCGCCATTGCGCACCAGATCCCGTGGAACGGGTTCGCCGCCTCGGGCTGCGAGCCGGTGCTGTCGCTGTTCCCCGGCACCCGGAAGCCCCACTCGTGAAGGGTCCGAAGCGGCGCCTGGTTCACGCCGACTTTGGCGTCCGCGTAGCTGTAGATGAACTGCGGCGTCGCGACGACGAGAACCCCGAGGTCGCGGATGCGCCGGAGCACGTCGTCGGGGAGCGCCATGTCGCCGGCGTGCTCCAGCCGATGACGGTGGTCGGAGCGTGGAGCCGATCGCACCGCTCGCTCGAGCGCGTGGAGCGCCATGTCGATCGCCTCGAGCGACTGCACGTGGAGCATCAGCTGGAGGCCCGCCTCGTGCGCCCGGCGAACCTCCTCGTCGAGGTCCTCCTGGTCCCACTTCAGGTCGACGAGGGACGCCCCAGCCAGGTCGTGTCCGGCGCCGTCGACGAAGAGCTTGATCCCGCCGATGCGGAGCCAGTCGCCGCCGAAGCCCGACTCGAGCCCGAGCGCGGCGACGTCGCTCGAGGTGGCGACGGCCGGGCTGTGGTAGCGGATGTCGACGCGGAAGGGCAGGCGGTGCGCCCGCTCCAGCGCCTGGTAGGCCCTGACTCCCTCGACCGACGCCACGATGTCCGTCACGCTCGTCACTCCCCGGGAGACGAACATCTCGCGCCCGAGCTCCGAGATGGCTGCGGCGGTCGGCTCGACCTCGAAGGCCGGGCGGGGTAACCAGTGCCACAGCTCGAGCCCTCGCCCGGTCTGAAGGTCGACCGTCGAGCCCATCGGAGGCTCCGCACCCTGCAAGAGACCGGCGGTCCTGAGGCCCGCGGTGTTGAGCGTGCAGACGTGCAGGCCGGAGTAGACGACGACGGGACGGTCCGGCACGGCCGCGTCCAGGTCCGAGCGAGTGATCGGGCGTCGCTCGTCGACGAACTGGTGCAGGCCGAAGTCGGCGCGCCCGACGATCCACCCCTCCCCGGGAGCGCGCCGCGCGTGCTCGCCGAGGGTGGCGCAGATCTCGGCGATCGACCGGTGCGGCGGCGCGAAGCACTTCACCGCGTACTTCAGATGCGTCGTCGCGAGCTCCATGTGACAGTGCGCATCGACGAAGCCCGGGATGACCGTCGCACCACCGAGGTCGACGACCTGTGAGCCGGGCGCTACCGCCGCGACCTCGTCCGCGGCACCGACGACCCGGATCCGTCCGCCCGACGTCGCGAACGCCTCGGCGACCGGGCGCCGCGCGTCCATCGTGAGCACGTGCGCGTTCGTGACGATCACATCGGGTCCGGGAATCTCGGCGTCCTCGGGCTCTGGGTCCTCCATGGCAATGCGTTCGCCCATGCCATTCACGACGTGACGAGATCCGACTCGGGGTCCGCGACCGGGTGCCAGCCAGGCCGGGGGATGGCCGCGAGCAACCGCTGGGTGTAGGGGTCGGCGGGATCGTCCAGCACTCGGTCGGTCTGTCCCCGTTCGACGACCCGGCCGTCCTTCATGACCAGGATCTCGTCGCTCACCTGTCGGACCACCGCCAGGTCGTGGGAGATGAACAGGTAGCTGACCGCGGTTTCCTCCCTGATGTCGCTCAAGAGGTTCAGCACCTGCGCCTGGATCGAGACGTCGAGGGAAGCGACGGCTTCGTCGCAGATGAGGACGCGGGGCTCGCAGGCGAGCGCCCTCGCGATCGCCACTCGCTGACGTTGGCCCCCCGACAACGCGCGTGGGTAGGCGGCCGCGTGCCGCTCGTCGAGACCGACCTGTTCCAGGAGGGCGGCGATCCGCTCGGTTCGACGTGCGTGGTCCATGTCGAAGTGGAGGCGGAGCATCTCGTCGAGGCATCGCCCGACGGTCTGGCGCGGATCGAGCGACGAGTAGGGGTCCTGGAACACGATCTGCACCTCACGGGCGCGGCGCCGCCGTTCACGGGAGCCGACGTGCTTCCACCGTCGCTCCCGTCCGCCGACGGCGATCTGCCCGGCCGTCGGACGCTCTAGGCCGACGGCCATTCGAGCGAGCGTGGTCTTGCCGGACCCCGACTCGCCCACGACCGCGAGCGACCGCCCCTGGGCGACCGAGAACGAGACGCGGTCGACCGCGACGATGGTCTTCGCGGCGCTTCGCCCGCCCCCGATCCCCGGGCTCCTTCGCAGACGGAAGACCTTCACGAGGTCGCGCACCTCGACAGCGAGCGGGGCTGCGGGTTCAGGCACGTGCGCGCTCCTCGCCGGAGAACCGTCCGACGCTCAGCTGCCCCGCGAGCTCCTCCGCCCGGTGGCAGGCGACCCGTGAGGCGCCGATCAGCCGGAGCGGCGGGCGGGTCGTCCTGCACAGGTCGACCACGTACGGGCAACGCGCGACGAACGGACATCCTGGCGCGATCTCGTACGCCGCCTGCGGGCGTCCCGGGATCGCGGCCAGCCGGGCGGCCCGCCTCGTCGCGCTCGGCCGTGACGCGAGGAGTCCCGCCGTGTAGGGGTGCAGGACCCGATCGTGCACCGTGGAGGCGGGACACTCCTCGACGAGACAGCCGGCGTAGATCACGGCGATCCGATCGCACACGGCCGCGGCCAGCTCGAGGTCGTGGGTGACGAAGAGCATCGCCAGCCCGCGGCCGCGGCGCTGCCTGTCGAGGTGGGCCATCACCTCGGCCTGGGTGGTGACGTCGAGGGCGGTCGTCGGCTCGTCGGCCAGGAGGAGCCGCGGCCGGATGGCGAGCGCAGCGGCGATCATCACCCGCTGCAACATCCCGCCGGACAGCTCGTGGGGGTACTGGCGGAGCCGGTGGGGCACGTCGTGGATGCCGACCGTCTCGAGCAGCTCGCTCACGACCGTAACCGCATCGGCCTTGCGTTCGCCGCGCTCGACCAGCGCCTCGGTCAAGAAGGCGCCGATCGTGCGGACGGGGTTGATGTGGGAACGAGCGTCCTGGAAGATCATCGCGACGTCCCGGGACCGGTATGCCCGAAGGGCCCTGGCGTCCATGGCCGGCACGGAACGGCCGTCGAACTCGACCTCGCCGCCGAGTCGCGCGCCGCGCGGGAGCAGCCGGATCACGGCGCGCGAGGTCATCGACTTGCCGGCGCCGGACTCGCCGACAAGACCGACGGCTTCACCGTCGTCGAGCTCGAGGGTGACGTCGTGGATGATGCGACGGAGCTCACCGTCGACCTCCAGGTCGAGCGAGAGCCGGTGGATCTCGAGGAGGGTCATAGCCCCTGGACCGCGTGGCGGTTGGCCAGCCGGTCGCCGAGCAGGTTGAAGGCGACCACCGTGACGATGATGAGGATGCCCGATGCGATCGACGCGCCCGGGTGACCGGCGAGGATCGCGGTCTGACCTGTCGCGACCATGAGCCCCCATGTGGCGGTCGGTGGCTGCACACCGAGACCGAGGTACGAGACGGCTGCGAGTGTGACGAGGGCCGATCCGAACGAGAGGGCCGCCTGGGTGAGGAGCAGGGGGAAGATGTTGGGCAAGAGGTGGCGCGAGCAGATCGAGCGCGCGGGCACGCCGCCCACGTAGCATGCGGAGATGTAGGGGAGGTTCCGTTCGCGCAGCGACGCCGACCGCAGGATCCGGGTGATGTAGGGCGTGTAGGCGATCGAGAGCGCCACGACGGGTGCGATGGGTCCCGACCCGAACATCGCGACGGCGACCATGGCGAGCACGAGGCCCGGGAACGCGAACAGGATGTCCATGACGCGCGAGACGACCTGGTCGAACAGGCCGCCAATCCACGCCGAGGCGATCGCCAGCACCGTGCCGAGGGTGGTCGCGATCAAGATGATCAGGGCCGGTCCGAGAAGGCTGAGGCGGGCACCCCAGATCAGCCGGGAGAGCACGTCGCGGCCCGAGGGGTCCGTTCCGAGCCAGTGCGCGGCGGAGACCCCCTGGTTCGTCGCGAGGATGTTCGCCGAGTTGGGGTCGTAGGGCGAGATCCACGGGGCCAGCAGGGCGACGACGACGAGGGCGCCGATCAAGACGCTCGCCCCCACGATGACCGGGTCGATGTGCCGTCGTCTGCGGACGGGGGCGGCGATCTCCGCGATCGCTGCGGCGGTTGCCACCTAGACCGCCGGCTCGCGAAGGCGCGGGTCGAGGAACAGCCCGGCCACATCCACGATCCCGTTCACCACCACGAAAGCTGCGACGAGGATGAGAGCGACGGCCTGCATGGAGGCGAAGTCCTTCTGCAACGTCGCCTGCACGAGGAAGGACCCGAGACCGTTGATCCCGAAGGCCTGCTCGACGACCACATCGCCTGCGACAAGGCCCGCGACGGTGATCCCCGAGACCGTCGTGATCGGGATCAGGGCGTTGCGGAGCACGTGGCGGGTGACGACGTGGCGCGGCCGGATGCCTCGGCTCTGCGCGGTCTCCACCTGGTCCTTGCCGAGCTCTTCGCGGACGGCCGCCTTGGTCAGCTGGGCGGTGTACGCGAGCCAGGACAACGCGAGGGCGACGGCCGGCAGGGTCAGGTGGCGGAGCTGTCCGGCGAAGCCGCTCCCCGTTCCGTACGCGGGGAACCACTTGAGATTCACCGCGAACAGCGTGATGAGCATGATCGCCGCGACGAACGAAGGGGTTGCAAGACCGACGCTCGTCCCCGCGGTGATCGCGACGCCGAGGCGGCGACGTAACGCGGCGGCCAGGCCCAAGGCCACCCCACCCACGATGATGACGACGGCCGAGTACGAGACGAGGTAGACGCTGTTCAGCACGCGGCTCGCGAGCAGTGACGTCACGGACTCGCGGTACACGAAGGACTTGCCGAGGTTGCCGTGCAAGATGCCGTCCAGCCAGTCCCAGTACCGCACGAAGAACGGCTCGTTCAGGTGGAGCTGGCGCTCGATCTCTCGGAGCACCGATGGGGTGATGTGGCCGCCCGCCAGCAGCGTGGCCGGGTTTCCCGGCGCGAGGTAGAGCGCCCCGTAGATGGCGACGCTCGCGACGAGAAGGGTGAGGACCAGCTCCGCAAGTCGCTCGAGGACGACGCGAACCAGTGCCATGAGCCTCAGCTCGGGCGGGAGGGGCTGCTCACGGCGGGGGGATCGCCGGAACCTGACCAGGAGCTCACCTGGAAGCCCCGAGCTTGGCGAGGCACGGCTCGTAGATGTACGCGAACGACACAGGCGCCCCGGTGATCTTCTTGTTCAAGAACAGCCCCTCGTCCGGGTTCAGCATGGGGATGACCAGCTGGTCCTTCGTGTAGATCGCCTGCGCCGAGGTGATCAGGTGCGCACGGGCCTTGGCGTTGAAGGTGCGGTACGCCTTTGTGACGTCGGAGAAGACGGTCGAGTTGTGGTAGTGCGTCCAGTTGAAGATCGCTGTCTTTCCGATGAAGAGCTCGAGATAATCGAGTGGGTCGGGGACGTCGAGGTACCCGAACGTCTCGAGGAGGTCGAGGCCCTTGCGGTACTGGGGCAGGTAGAAGGCGTTCGAGAAGGCGAGCGGCTGCAGCTCGTCGAGCTTCACCTTGAGCCCGATCTGCTGTGCTGCCTGCTGGACGGCGGTCGCGATCTCGACCTCGGTCTGGTCCCCCGCAAGGAGCCCGAGGGTGATCGTCCCGGAGTGGTTGCGCACGGACCTCACGAGACGACGGGCCTTCGCAAGGTTGGGCTTGAGCGAGGGAAGCTTCGCGTAGGCCGAGCTGTAGACCGACTTCGCGGTCGGGTCCCAGGCGGTCCTGGGCGTCAGCGCCTTGTTCGGCGTCGCGGCCCCGTCGAACACCACCGAAGCGATCGCTGTCCGGTTGAGGGCGAGGCTGAGTGCCTCGCGTAGCTTCGGGTTCCCCATGGGCCCGGTCGTCACCGCGGGCAATAGCTCGAGGACGGCGAGGCTCGGGCCGAAGTAGAGCCGGCCGTCGGACGCCGTCTCGAGCTCGGGGTAGCTCGCCGTGGGGACCTCGTATGCACCTGTGATCTCCCCCGACAAGAGCGCGCTGGTGAGCGTCGAGGTGTCCACGATGAACTTCACCGTGACCGTCTTGATCTTCGCCTTGTACGCCGGTGTCCAGTAGTGCGGGTTCGCCTGCAGCACGATGTCGTTCCCCGGGTTCCACTGGGCGAGTTCGTACGGTCCGGTGCACATCACGCCGCCGGCCGCGGTCCCGTACGACGTGCCCTTCGCCTGGATGTAGGACTTTTCGGCGACCGCGCCGGCGACGGTCGCCATTTCCTTGATGAAGAGCTCGTCGGGGACGGTGAAGTGCACGGTCACCTGGAACGGACCGGTCGCTGTGATGCTCTTCACGAACTTGTAGAATGTCCCGTTCACCGGTGTGTTCTTCGATGTCATGTTGCGCTGCATGCTGTACACGACGTCGGCCGAGGTCAGCTCCTGTCCGTTCCAGAAGTGCACGCCGTGGCGGAGTGTGAGCACGAGGGTGGTGGGGTTCGTGTACTTCCAGGACTGCGCGAGGCCGGGCTTGTACCGCCAGGTCGGCGTGAGGCGCAACAGGTCGTCGCAGAGGTTCGAGATCATCACGTCCGGCGAGTAGTCGCCTGCCTTCACGTAATCGAGCGTCGTGGGCTCACCGTCCGGGAGGTCCCACGTGATCGACGAGAGCCCGCCCTTGGCGGGGGGGGTGGTCGTCACCAGGTGGACGCCGTGACCAGCCGACGCCCCGGACGTGGCGCCCCAACCGGCGACGGCCGACAGGCTTCCGAGTAACGCTGCGCCCGCGAGGGCGAACGCGCGTGGAGATGCTGCACGGGAGTGAACTCGTGTGCTCATGACGACCTCCCGACGGCCCCCCTCGGACGCCGTCCCAGCGCATTATTGCGCCCGCAAGATTCCTTGTCAAGCATGACTAGTTACTTCCTGTCGGGTCTGGGTCCGGCGGCGAGAGCCGCCACCGCGACGGCTGCCGCTTCGCGGGCCATCGACGCTCCGGGCTTCGCCACCGACAGCCCGGTCATCACCGAGTTGCCGTAGGCCAGGCAGAGCACCGCGTACGCGACGGAGCGAGCACCGTTGCGAGCCGTTCCGTCGGCGTCCGGTTTCAGCATCTTTTCGATGTCGAGGCGAACTTCCTCGTAGACAGCGCGCATGCGCTCGCGAAGGCGCGGATCCTGCTGGGCGCCGAGCAGAAGAGCGGCGAAGAGCGCGCTGTCCTCGCCGGGCCCCCAGTCCCTGCCGAAGAGGTGGTCCAAGAGCGCGCGCATCCGCTCTTCGCGGTCCTCGATGCGCGCGATCTCGCGGATCCGCGACTGGTAGGGCTCGATCGCCGCGTCGACGACCCGGTCGAGCAGCTCCGCCCGGTTGCCGACGTAGTGCCGCACGTGTCCCCGGCGGAACCCCGCCTCGGCGGCGATGCGCTCCAGCGTGGCGCCGTTCACCCCGAACGCGACGACCACACGCGATGCGGCAGCGACGATCTGGGCGGTCCTCACGGTCTCCAGGCTCGGGCGCCCCACCGGTCACCTCCGACGGACGGCGTTCTTGGTCGATCTTGACAACTTAGTGCAATCGCGCGACCATCTGCTCGACAACGCGTCATTCTTGTCTCTGAGCGGAGGGCATGGCCGTGAGCGCTGAATTCTCCACGAGCGTCGAGCCCGCCCCGATCCCCCCGGACGCCACCCAGGTCATGGTTCGCATGCGCGATGGCGTCCGTCTCGCGACCGACGTGTACCTGCCGAAGGGGCGCGAACCCACGCAGACCGTCCTCGTCCGGCTCTGCTACGACAAAGACGGCCGGTACACGTTCATGCCGCAGCTCGCGCCGAGGGTGACCGCTCGCGGCTACGCCTTCGTCGTGCAAGACGTACGCGGCAAGTTCCGGTCAGAGGGGGCAACCCTCGCGTTCGTCCACGAGGCGCGCGACGGTTACGACACGCTCGACTGGATCGTGCGCCAGCCATGGTCGGACGGCAAGGTCGGGATGTTCGGCGACTCGTACTACGGCTTCACCCAGTGGGCCGCGGTCAGCTCGGGCCACCCGGCGCTTCGCGCCATCGTGCCCCGCGTCACGAGCGCCGACCTCGGGATGATGAACCTCGGCCGAGACCGCCACCGCAAGGGGGACGTGGAGGACGTCGAGTGGCTGGTCACCGCCGACTACCTGTCGCACTACTGGCTCGACAAGCTCATCCACGACTACCCGGTCGACTACGGCACGCGGCCACTGATCCATGCGTTCGACGAAGCATTCGAACGGCTCGGGACCCGGTCCGACACCTTCGACATGGTGATCCCGCGCCGTCTACCGGTGCCGGTCTACCCGGACGGTCACCCCTTCGACGCCCGGCCCATTCCCGTGCTCCACGCCGTCGGCTGGTTCGACAACCTCCTCATCCCGCACATGCGCGACTACACGGAGCTCGCCTCGCGCCCTGGCTGGGCGCTCACGCAGTACCTGACTGCGGACTCGACCGACCACGAGAACTACCACCTCTCGCTCGTCCCGATCAACGACACCAACGACCACGACACCAACGACGATGCGCTCGAGCGCATGCTCTCGATCTACCTCGATCCCGCCCTCGACTTCTTCGACGTCTTCTTGAAAGAAGCGCAACCCGCCGACACGGTCCCCCGAGTTCGGTGGCATCTCGGTCACGTCGGCTACCGCGACTCTGCGACGTGGCCGCCGGCCGGTGCAGAAGAGCGCCGCCTCTACCTCACGTCGCTTCCAGATTCGGCAGGGGTGGGCGCGACCGTCGGCGCGCTCGCGGAGAAGGCGGTCCCGGCACCCGAGCGCGTCGAGTGGGTCTACGACCCTCGGAACCCGATCCCCTCCGTCGTCGAGAACAGCTTCGCCTTCTTGCGCGCCTACCCGGACGAATCCGGGATCGGATCTCGCCCGGACGTGCTCGTCTTCGACGGTGACGCCGTGGACGAGCCCCTCGACCTCACCGGCCCGGTCGACCTCTTCGTCCGCATCGGCAGCGAGAGCCCGACGACCGACGTCTTCGCGCGCCTTCTCGACGTGGATCCCGGCGGCGAAGCGCGCCTTATCGTCCGCGGCCAGGCGCACCTGCTCGCGCCCTCAGAGTCCACCCTCGTCCGCATCGAGCTCGGGCACACCGGCTACCGCGTCCGCGTCGGGCACCGCCTCCGGCTCCACCTCACGAGCAGCGACTTTCCCGAGTACGTCCCGCACCCCGGATCCGACGCCAACCCGTGGTTTGCGGCCGAGCTGCGGCCGAGCCTCCAGGCCCTGTCGACGGACCCGACAGCGCCGGCGTACCTCGCCCTGACGGTGAGCCCAGTCCGCGTGGATTGAGACGAGCGCCGCTCCGCGGAGCAGACCGCCGCCGGACGGGATTGCCGCCGAGAGCGGCGCTGGATGCCGTCACACACCACGTGGTAGCTCGCGTGGCCAGGGCGGGGGCATCGTGGGGCCGTTGCCATGCACAGATAACATCGGCGCGGGCGCCCTCAAGCCAAAGCGCGAATCTCACCCGTAAAGCAAGGGGGCGGCGGGACCGAAGAACGCCGATGGGGCTGCGCCGCTTGCGCTTGTGCTGAGCCCGACGAGCACGCCGGTGGGAGGAGTCCTCCACAGAAGAGTCGGGCCGTGTGGCTGCGTCGTGGCATCATGCGAATCGCTCCTTCGTGCGGGGTCGTTTGGGGCGACCGTGCGCACGGTCGCGCGGCATGCAACGAGGCACTCGTGCTGCAGCGAACACAACGAGCCGAGGACCGGCCCGAGTGTTAGGCCGGTCCTCGGCTCTGTCAAGGAGCGTTGACAGACTTCACAGCTCGGCGCGGCGCGGCAGAACACAGGAGCGATGAAGATCTTCTCTGCGGCTGATGGCCAAACTCGTGCACGCATGGGCGCGCCCTGCGCTGTCTCTTGCATGAAGCGCCTGGGAGAGTGGACGTCGACAGCGGTGGCGATGCTTGCCGTTGGCGGCTGGTTCCTCCTCCGGCCCACGCCTCGCGACCCGTGCAGCCGATGCCGGGTCGTCGATCCGCCGGGGCAGGTTGAGCCCCACCTCCGGCACAGCGTCTGGGTGGGACGCCGTCCGGCAGGAGCGACCGGTCAGCGCTCGGAAGAAGGAGTGGAGTGAAGTTGTCGGGGCCATCGTGGTGCCCTCCCGTGACGGTGGATTCATGGAGGTGATCCACGCCACCGGCCATGGCGGAGGTCCGAGGGGACGGCAGTCCTCCTCGCACGGCTTGAGGCCGAAGCCGACCCGCCGGGGGAGTACATCCACCGATCCGGAGCCACCGGAGCCCAGCGCGCCCGAGGCCCGGCAGTGTCTCCACGGCTGGAGAGCGTTGACCGTGGTCCTGGAGGCCCCGAGAGCGTGACCCGACACCGAACCCGAAGGTCGAATCCATCCCATGAAAGTCCCATGGATAGGTCCGGGATCGGCCGGAGCGGCATCCGAGGCCAGACGGCTACGTACTCGCATACACCCAGGTCAGACGCCAAACCTAGCCTACGGGAGATCGGCCGAGATCATGGGTCAGACAGGCCGGATAGGGCTCATAACCCGAAGGTCGCTAGCGAAGGGATCAACTCCGGGCAAGGGTTGATGTTCTGGGGGGGACCCGTTTCGCCTGTAGTTACTTCCCCCGGAAGTAGTTGGGGCACCGCTGGAACGGATTGTGGCTCCCCTCCAGTTGATCGGGTCCGTGGGGCCAGTCTTGGGTCGCCCGGAGGGAGGCCAGGCCGGGGTGTTCGATCATGGCGACGGGGCCGTAGAGGCGAAAGATGGCGGCGACAGCCAGTGGGGCGATGCCTGGCCCGGACCACATCAGGGTGGGTTCGCTCTCGATGTCGACGATGACGGCTTCCCGGCCGGTCGTGAGGTCGACGCGGACTCCTACTGCTTTCTCCCAGCGGTAGCCGTGCAACCGGTCGTCGGCAAGACGGCCGACGACCCGACCCGAGGTAACGAGCCAGGACCGAATGGCCGGTTGGGCGTGCTCGCCGGGCTTGGCCGGCGGGGTCCAGTCGAGGTTGAAGCGGACCGGGACCTCGGCCCACACCTTTTCGCCGGGGTCGAGCACGACGCCTACCCCGTAGGGCCGGGCGGCGCGGTCGCGGTCGTAGTAGAGGTCCAAGGCGAGGTCCCCCCCGGTGTCGATAGCCCACTGGCGGGTGTCACGTTCCGCGAGCTGCCGCGTTGGCATCCGCGCCTTTGCTCATAGTTCGACTCCCTTCTGCACCCGCACCTCTACCTCGACAACGGGACTGGCCGCATCTGCCATGCCGGCCAGACCGAGAGCCTTCGCACGTCGCAGCGCCGCCTGCGCCCGCTGGTACTGGACCGATTGCTCGATGCTCGTCATGTCGCGCTCGGAGCCGAGGGGCTGCCGGCTGGTGAGGTGCCAGCGGTCCCGGTAGGCGGCGACGGTCGAGACCTCGCGCAGCCAGCGCTCCCGGCGGGTCGGGTCGCCGGGTGGGGCTCCGAGGGCGCCGACCCACACGTGGGCGTTCTCGACTGCTCGTGCCGCCAAGGCCCGGGCGCGGGCTTCCATCGCGCGGTCGCGCTCGGCGAGGGCCGTGGCGAGCTCGGGATCGGTGACGCCTATGGCTCGGGGGATGAGCCCTGCGATCAGGTTCTCCGACCCGCGGTGCCGGCCGGCGGCCGCCGCGCTCCAGCGCTCGACCCGGTGGTGCAGGACGGCGGCGATGTCCTCTGCGTCGGCGAGGCTCGTGCCGGCGACGAGGCGGGGGAGAGCGGCGTCGATGTCGAGCCCACGGGCTTCTGCGTCCCGGAAGGCGGCGAAGAGCGGTCCTTTGGCCTCGCTCGCCCGGAGCCCAGCCAGCTCGTCTGAGCCGAGCCCCGAGCGCACGAGCAGGGCGTCGAAGCGCTCTGCCTGGGCGAGCGCCGCGAGCGTCAGGTACTCGGCCGACAGGCGCTCCATCCCCTCTGCCTCGTCGTGGGCATGGCGGATCATCTCGTGCGCTGCCAGATCTGCGCCCTCGTTTCGGAGCACGCTTGCGAGCACCTGACGCGCGGTCACGTGCTCGGTCATCGCGTCGTGGCCGGTCTCCGGCTCGGGGTCGTAGTGGGTGTCGACGTAGAGCCGGTTGGACTCCCGGCCCC
>JAJZZB010000084.1 GCA_021797795.1 Actinomycetes bacterium
TCCGATCTCTCTCCGCTGGCGGGGCGCGTGCAGCGCCGACCCGGACGAGTCGCCTACCTGCCCCAGGAGCCGGGTGTCCTGCTGCACCGCGACAGCGTGCGGGCAGAGATCGAGCAGACGCTGCGGTGGTCGAAGGTCGACGGCTCGGCCGAGGAGGTGCTCGAGCTGCTCGGCCTGCGCGCTCTTGGCGACCGCGACCCCCGGGACCTGTCCGGCGGCCAGCGCCAGCGCGCCGCCCTCGCCGTCGTGCTCGCCGGCCGGCCGGCTCTGGCGCTGCTCGACGAGCCGACCCGGGGAATGGACGCGGCCGCCCGCATCTCGCTCAGCGGCGCCCTGCGGCAGCTCGCCGAGGAGGGGGCGGCGGTCGTTGTGGCGACCCACGACCTCGAGCTCGCCCGTGAGCTGCGCGGCCGCGTGCTGCGCATCGAGGGCGGCGCACTTGTGGTCGACGGGGGCGGGGCGCCGTGACGCGCAGTCGTCTCGCGCTGCTGGCCACCTCGGCGGTGGGTGCGGTCGTGTTCCTCTGGCCGTTCTTCGGCGGAGGCCAGCCGGGCGCGGCGACTGCCGCAGCCTTCGGGATCGGCACCGCAGCCGCCCTGGCGGCGGTGGAGCTCTCCGCCGGGCGACTCGACACGAGGCGGCTCGCACTTCTCGCCGCCCTGGCCGCGCTCGATGCGGCCGCCCGGGCCGTCGTCGTGACCGGCATCGGCGGCTTCAGCCCCATCTTCCTCCTCATCTTGTGCGGGGGTTACGTCTTCGGGGCCGAGTACGGCTTCCTGCTCGGCGCCACCACGATCCTCGTCTCCGCTCTCGTGACCGGCGGCCTCGGGCCGTGGCTTCCCTACCAGCTCTTCGCCGCCGGCTGGGTCGGGGCGGCAGCGGGCCTCGCCGGGAGGCGGAGACAGGGACGGCCGACCAAGAGAGACGTCCTCGTCCTCGCCGTCGTCGGGGCGCTCCTCGGCTACGGATACGGCGCCGTCATGGACATCTGGAACTGGACCTTTTACCAGTCCTCGCCCGGTCTCGGCTTCCGTCCCGGCATGCCCGTCGCCGTCGCCCTCGGCCACTTCGCCCGCTTCTATGCCGTCACCTCCTTCGTGTACGACTCCTTCAGGGCCGTGGGCAACACCGTCATGGTCGCCGTGCTGGGCGCCCCGGTGCTCGTCGCCCTCGCCCGCATGCGCGCCCGGCTGCACACCGACATCGAGCCGGTGGTCATGGCGGTACCGCCCGACAATAGGGCGGCCTGAGGCATTGGCCACGGAGTGTGCCGCCACGCGGTCCCGCCTTGGCAGCGCCGCGAGGCGCCTGCCACTCGGCGCCCGGTCCGCGCCGCTGACCCTCAGCCTGGTGGCCGTCCGTCCCTTCCTCCGGCAGGGCCACGAACCGAGAGGAGGCCGGTAGCGTGCGAACCCCCCGTAGGGTCTGGCTGAGCTGGAGCAGTGGCAAGGACAGCGCCGCCGCCCTTGCCGTGCTCCGGGCGCGCCCTGACGTCGAGGTCGTGCGCCTCCTCGTGTCGTTCAATGCCGACGCCGGGAGGGTCGCCATGCACGCCGTTCGACGTGAGTTGGTGCAGGCGCAGGCAGATCGACTCGGCCTCGCCGTTCACGCCGTCGAGCTGCCCAGCCCCTGCCCGAACGAGGTGTACGAGCAGCTGATGAGCGCCGCCCTCAGCGCGGCGGCCGAGGACGGTGCAACCGACGTCGCCTTCGGCGACCTCTTCCTCGAGGACGTCCGCGTCTACCGGGAGAACGCGATGGCAGGCACCGGGCTCGGGACGCTGTTTCCGCTGTGGGGCCGGCCGACTGCCGACCTCGCCCGCGAGATGGTCGAGAGCGGCGTCCAGGCGGTGGTGACCTGCGTCGACACGAGACAGCTCGATCGGCGCTTCGCCGGTCGGCGGTTCGACCACGCCTTTCTCGACGAGCTTCCCCCGAACGTCGACCCGTGCGGCGAGCGGGGCGAGTTCCACACCTTCGTCTACGCCGGACCCGGCTTCGCCGAGCCGCTCGACGTGCGCGTCGGCGAGACCCTCGAGCGGGACGGCTTCTGCTTCGCCGACGTCCTCCGGGGCACAGCCGGTCCCCGGTGATCTTCGGAGGGTTCGCCCCGGCCACGACCGGCTCGGGCGGGCGCCGCCAAACCTCCACGGGGGCCATCGGCCCGGGCGGCACGGCCGGCGGTCCGAGGCGTGGCCGTTGCGACCCGGCCCTGCGTGCGCACACTTCGCCGACTGCCCCGGTCCGGCCCCTTGCCCCCCCCGAGCACGTCGTGACCGTGGCGCGCAGGTGTGCGACGGCCTGAGCTCCGCCACCATGTGGAGCGTGGGATGGGAGGCGCTCAGGCAGTGGGGTGACGACGCCGTCCGTAACGAGCCGCTCGCAGGTGGGCACAACGACGTGTGGAGCGTGCGCGTGAACGGGCACCTCGCCGTCGGCCGTCTCGGTGCGAGGAGCGACGCTGACCTCGCGTGGGAGACCGGCCTCCTCCGGCACCTCGAGCGTGCAGGTATGACCGTCCCGCGGCCGATCCCGACGGCGGACGGACGGCTGTTCGCGGACGGTCTGGTGGTGGTGACCTACCTGGACGGCAGACCGCCCGAGACCGAAGCCGACTGGCGTCGGGTCGCCGACACGCTCCGCCAGTTGCACCGTTCGACCCGGGACTGGCCCCAGCGCCCGGGCTGGCGATCGTCGACCGACCTCCTCAGCGCCGAGGTCGGGACGAAGGTCGATCTCGGCGCGATGCCGCCTGACGGCGTCGCCCGATGCCGGGCAGCGTGGGCACGGCTCATCGGACGTCAGCGCTGCGTCGTCCACGGCGATCCGAACCCGCGCAACGTCCGCCTGACGGCGGACCGGGTCGCGATGATCGACTGGGACGAGGCACACGTCGACGTCCCGGACCTCGACCTGGTGCTGCCGCACAACGCCGCCGATCTCGACGAGGAAGCGCACGACGTCGCCGCGCAAGCCTCGGCCGCATGGGAAGCCGCCGTCTGCTGGGACGACGAGTACGCAGTCGAGCGACTGGCCGAGGTCCGACCGGTCTGAGCGCCACAGCGAGCCGAGAGACCACGCCCGGTGCACGGACGGCCCGGCCGGCGTGTGCGCCGCCCGCACTCGGTTCCCTCCCGCCCGCAGGGTCCTCGCGGGTCCCAGCCCCGAGGCGGCGGGGACGCAGCACCCCACGTCTGTTGCGGTGACGACCGACGACCGGTGGACCCGAGGCCGGGGGAGGCGGCCGGCACCCGTGCTCCCTCCGGACCGCACCGTCTCGCCAGGAGGGGTCACGAGCAAGCACGATGTCTCCATGCCCGGCCGACTCATCCTCTGGGACATCGACGGAACCCTCGTCTCCTGCGGCCCGGCTGGCCGGCTGGCTCTCGAGACCGGAGCGGCGCGGGCTGCCGGTCTCGCCTCGGTGCCCGCGGTCGTGATGTCCGGCAAGACCGACCCCCAGATCATCACCGAGATCCTGACGGCGGCCGGCGTGGCGGAGGCTGAGAGGGGGCAGCTCCTGCCGCTCGCCCTCGTTGAGGCCGAGCGGGCCCTCGCCGCATCGAGGGACCGCCTCGCCAACGAGGGCGTCGTGCACCCGGGCGTGCGCGAGCTGCTGGCGGCGCTCGAGGCGGACGCCGGCGTGCACCAGACGCTCGTCACCGGCAACCTGAGCACGAACGCGGCCCTCAAGGTCGGCCTGTTCGGACTCGACGTCTTCCTCGACCTGCCAGTCGGCGCCTACGGCAGCGACCACGCCGACCGGGACTGCCTCGTTCCGATCGCCCTCGGGCGGGTCCGGCGGGAACGGGGTGCGGACTTCGCCCCCGAGCAGGTCTGGGTGGTCGGCGACACGGGCAACGATCTTCGCTGCGCGAGGGCGGCCGGTGTCCGGTGCCTGCTCGTCGGGACGGGGAGCGGCGGCGGCGGTGACGTGGCCTCCCTCGGCGCCGATGCCTTCCTCGAACACCTCGGCGACACCGACCAGGCGCTCGACCTGCTCCTCGGCAGCCCCCCCGGAGGCTGACCGGACGCCCGGAGGCAGCGCTATAGTGAAACGAAACCGTATCGTTTCGCTCATCATGACCGACCACCTCGCCCCTGCCGCCGACCAGTCCGAGTCGGGCCGAAGCCGCCTCACCCCCGAGCGGGAGGCGGAGCTCTTCACGGTCGTCCTCGACCTGCTCGTCGAGACCGGTTACGAGGCGCTCACGATGGACGCCGTCTCACACCGGGCGCACGTCAGCAAGGCGACCATCTACCGCCAGTGGGGCGGAAAGCCGCGGCTCGTCGCGACGGCCCTCCGCCAGCTGAAGAGCGGTGAGGACGACTTCGACACGGGCTCGCTCAGGGGCGACCTCGTCGCCCTCGCCCGGGCCATCGGCTCGGTCGCCGAGACCAACAGCCACCTCGTGGCGGCGGTGGGACACGCCGTCACGGTCGACCCGGAGCTCGCACTCGCGATGCGCGAGTGCATGCTCGAGCCGAACAACGAGAAGTTCGGAACCCTCCTCGCCCGGGCCATCGAGCGGGGCGAGATCCGAGCGGACAACCCGGCTCTCGCGCACGTCCCGGCGCTGCTGCTCTCCACAATGCTGTCGCGCCCGATCATCGAAGGCCGCACGGTCGACGAGGCCTACCTGGTCGGCCTCGTCGACGCGGTCGTCCTGCCCGCCCTGACCGGACGCGCCGGTCCGGCCGTCCCCTCTCGAAGGATGAACCCATGAGCACCACCGTGAACGACGCCGTCCTCGTTGGCGAGGACCACGAGACGAAGAAGCGGGACCACCGCTGGTGGGCGCTCGCCGTCCTCGGGCTGGCCCAGCTGATGGTCGTCCTCGACGCCACGATCGTGAACATCGCCCTCCCGAGCGCCCAGGCCTCCCTCGGCTTCTCGAACGCCGACCGGCAGTGGGTGGTGACGGCATACGCCCTCTCCTTCGGGGGCCTCCTCCTCCTCGGAGGCAAGCTGGCCGACCTCGTCGGCCGGCGGCGCACCTTCGTGATCGGGCTGATCGGCTTCGCCCTCTCCTCGGCCGTCGGAGGGGCCTCGACGAGCTTCGCCATGCTCGTATCGGCCCGGGCGGCCCAGGGCGCCTTCGGAGCACTGCTGGCGCCGGCCGCCCTGTCGCTCCTCACCACCGCCTTCACCGACGTCAGCGAGCGGGCCAAGGCCTTCGCCATCTACGGAGCGATCGCCGGCGCCGGCGCCGCTGTCGGCCTCTTGCTCGGAGGCGCGCTCACCGAGTACCTGAGCTGGCGGTACACCCTCTACGTCAACATCGTCTTCGCCATCGTGACGACGTTCGGCGCGTTCACCTTCCTCCGTGACCAGGAGCGGACGCCCCGCCACCGCCTCGACCTCGCCGGGACGGCGACGGCGGTCGGGGGGCTCGTCGCCCTCGTCTACGGCTTCTCGGAGGCGGACACCTCCGGATGGACGAGCCCGGTCACCCTTGGCCTGCTCGTCGGAGCCGTCGTCCTGCTCGGGCTGTTCTCGTTCATCGAGAAGCGGGCCGCCTCGCCGCTGCTTCCCCTCCGGGTCATCCTCGACCGGAACCGGGGAGGGGCCAACCTCGCCATCCTGCTCGTCGGCGTGAGCATGTTCGGGGTCTTCCTCTTCCTCACCTACTACCTCCAGCTCACACTCGGCTACTCGCCGATCAAGACCGGCCTCGCCTTCCTCCCGATGGTCGGGGCGATCATGGTCAGCAGCACCGTCGGCGGGACCCAGCTCCTCCCCCGGTTCGGTCCGCGACCGCTCGTGAGCGGCGGCATGCTCGTCTCCGCCGTGGGCATGGTCCTCATGGCGCAGATCTCGACGACCAGCGGCTACGTCGACCACGTCCTGCCTTCCCTGATCGTGACGGGCCTCGGGATGGGCCTCATCTTCTCGGCGGCGATGAACGTCGCCACGGCCGGGGCGTCAGCAGCCGACGCCGGCGTCGCCTCGGCGCTCCCGAACGTCGCCCAGCAGATCGGCGGGGCTCTCGGTCCGGCCCTGCTGAACACCATCGCCACGAATGCCGCACTCGGCTACCGGCCGACGTCGCCGATGAGCCCGGCGGAGATCCAGCAGGCGGCTGCCGTCCACGGCGACGTCACCGCCTTCACCGTCGTCTACATCGTCCTGTTCGCCTCGGCGGTCGTCACCGCCTTCGTGCTGCGCGGCGGGCGCTACGACGCCCAGCCCGGGCCCATGCACATCGGCTGACCCCGGCGTTGAGCTACCGGCCGCCCTCCCGGCCGACGTCGAGGACCGAGCGGTCGAGCTCGGCGATGCTCCCGACACCGAGCAGGGCCATCGTGCGGGCGATGTCGTCGCGGAACCACCCGAGCACCCGGTCGACCCCTCGCTCGCCGGCCGCCCCGAGACCGTAGAGATAGGCCCGGCCGGCCATGCAGGCGGTCGCCCCGGCGGCGACCGCCTTCACGATGTCGCTGCCGCGCCGCACCCCGCCGTCGCAGAGGATGTCCACACGGCCACCGACCGCATCAGCGACAGGTGCGACGAGGTCGAAGGGTGCCGGGGCGCCGTCGAGCTGACGGCCGCCGTGGTTCGAGAGCGCGATCGCCTCCACGCCGGCTTCCGCGGCGAGGCGGGCGTCCTCGACGCTCTGGACGCCCTTCAGGACGACGGCACCGTCCCATATCGATCGGAGCCACTCGAGGTCCCGCCACGACAGCGCCGGGTCGAACTGGCTCGAGACGTACTCCGACAGGGTGACGGGCGTGCTCCCGTCCGCACTCGCCCGGCCGACCACGTTCGCGAAGCGGATGGGATCGGCCCTGAGGAACGACCACGTCCAGCCGGGGTGGACGGCGCCGTCGAGGAATGTCTTCGGCCCGAGCGAGGGCGGCAGGGAAAAGCCGTGCCGGACGTCCCGCTCCCGCCGGCCGGACACGGCGGTGTCCACCGTGAGCACGAGCGCCTCGTAGCGCGCCTCGCGGGCCCGCTCCACCATGTCCTTCACGAGCCCGCGGTCCCGCCAGACGTACACCTGGAACCAGAGCCGGCCCTCACTGACCGAGCGCACCTCCTCGATCGACCGGGTGCCGAGCGTGGAGAGGGTGTACGGCAGCCCAGCACGCTCGGCAGCCCGGGCGACCGCCAGCTCCCCGTCAGGATCGGCGATCCGGGTGAACCCCGTCGGGGCGAGCACGAGCGGGTAGGCGAGCGGCACCCCGAGCAGGCTCGAGGACAGGTCCGACTTCTCCACCCCACGCAGCACCCGGGGCCGGTAGCCGACCCGGGCGAAGGCAGCCTCGTTCTGCCGGAGGCTGCGCTCGTCCTCCGCCGCACCGTCGATGTAGTCGAAGACGCCCCGCGGCAGCCGCCGGCGGGCGATGAGTCTCAGGTCGGCCACGCCGGCGGTCCGAGCCAGCCGCCGCTCGACGGGGTCGGTCTCGATCCGCTCGAACCGGACGACCGAGCGAAGGCTCTCGAACACACCCATGGCCGCTTCCTCCTGCCAGCAGCCCCACCCACGGCGCGGGCAGGCATCGGTGGCCGTGGCGAGGGCGGCCCCCTCCGAGCACGGTACCGCAGCCTCGCGCCGGCGGGTGATGTCCCCTCGCTCAGGGGAGCGGGCGGACCGGACCACGGCGCGGCCGGGCCGAGCGCGCCACCAGCCCGGCGTGGTCCGAAGCCCACGGCCCGGAGGCGGTGCGGCTCGATGAGGTGGGCCCGGCGAGGCGAGCCTTCGTCGCCGTGAAGGCGCCGCGGGCGAAGACTTCTCGATGCGCTCGTCGAGCGAGCCGCCACGGAGGTCGCTGGTCTGCGACAGCTGTAGCCGGGCTCGTGTGGATGCACACTCGCCCATGCGTCGCCGAAGCCGGATTGGCGCATCATCAGGTAGGCGGTGTCACGCGGCCCCGAGGCGGCCGAGTTGACGTCGCCGAGGACGAGAGTCGGCCGGGTCGAAGAGGCGACGAGGTGGACAAGCTCCGCCGCCTGCTCGCCCCGGGTCGCGTTGGAGTCGGCCCCGAGGTGGGTGGCCACGACCCTGAACGCCCGCCCGGGGACACCGACCTCGACCGAGGCCCACCCGCGGACGACCCGCACCCCGACGCCGACGACGTGCACGGTGAACAAGTGCGTGTAGGCGCCGGACCTCGGGTTCGAGACCGAGACCGGGGCGTCACCGCTCCTCGCGAGGATCACGGAGCGGTCCCGGAGCGAGACCGGGCCGGCGCCCGGGACCGGCAGGGCGCCGCTGAACCCGTTCGAAGCGGGCGCCACCTCGTCGGCGCCGCCCATGCTGCTCAGGTCGGAGGGGAGCAGCCTGACGAAGCGGTACTTCACGACCGCCGAGCAGTGAACCGGGGCGAGGGCCGACCAGACGACGGCCTCCTACGGGGTGACCACGTCCGGCCGGGCGCCCGGGATCTCCTTCACCGCCCAGTCGAGACGGGTCGCACGTCCGACTGCGGCATCTACCGGCAGGCGGCGGCAGCCGGGCCGAGTGTGCTCGCAGCGACGTGGAAGAGAGGACTGCGGTCCGCCCCGAGGTAGACGTTGGGCGTCATAACGGTGACGGTCGGCAGCGGCCGTTGCGCTGCCTCCGGCGCGGCTGTACAGCTCGAGAGGAGGCGAGCAGCCCGGCCGAGGCGAGAAGGGCCACTGCGAGGGCGCCGGGGCGCCGCAAGGCGGCGGCACCGGCGGGCGGAGGTGGTGGGACACGTCTGCCTCGTCGTTCACCTCCACGCTCGGCGTGGTGGCGCTCGCCTGGTGGGGCCGAAGGATCCCCTGGGGGCGCCGATCGGGGCGCCTGACGGCGATCCGCCGGCCGGCGCCCCGATCGGCATTGCACCTTCAAGGGGCACCCAGCCGGAGCGCCGGACGCCGGGTACGCTCCCGACCGTGCCCGAGAGCTCGCCGACGTCGGCTCGGGCCACTCGGCGGTAGGAGACGGCGCAGGTGGAACCTCGGCACGCCGTCTTGTTCGAACCGCTCCGCATCGGTCCGAAGGTCCTCCCGAACCGCTTCTACCAGGTCCCCCATGCCTCGGGCTTCGGGGTGCTCGAACCCCGGACGCAGGCGGCCTTCCGCGCCATCAAGGCCGAGGGCGGCTGGGGCGGCGTCTGCATCGAGTACACCGCGATCGCAGAGGACTCAGAGGAGAGCCCGGCAGTCTCGGGCGTGCTCTGGGATGACGAGGACGCCGCCGCGCTGGCAGTCACCGTCGACGCAGTCCACGCCCACGGGGCTCTCGTCGGCCTCGAGCTGTTCCACGGGGGCTCCCGGAGCGAGAACGGGAAGTCCCGGGCCGTGCGGGTGACACCGAGCCAGGCGACCTCGGAGGTGCAGTGGGCCGGCCTCGCGAAAGAGATGGAGCTCGACGACATCCGGCGCCTGCAACGCGCCTGGGTCGAGGCGGCCGTCCGGGCCCGCGACGTCGGGGTCGACATCGTCTACGTCTACGGGGCGCACGGCTACCTCCTCACCGAGTTCTTCTCGTCCGTCCTCAACCAGCGCCGCGACGCCTACGGCGGCCCCCTCGCCAACCGGGGCCGGTTCTGGCTCGAGACCCTCGAGGCGGTCCGGGGCGCCGTCGGCGCAGAGTGCGCCGTCGCGACGAGGATCCCTGTGCACGGTGGGGAGGGCCTGCCCGGCATCGAGACCGAGGAGATGCTCCGCCTGATCGAGATGGGGAGCGACCTCGTCGACCTCTTCGACGTCAACGTCGGCACCTGGCCCGAGGACTCCGGCACCTCCCGGTACTACGAGGAGGGACACCAGCGCACGTGGACCGACCAGGTCCACCAGGCGACGCCGAAGCCCGTCGTCGGCGTCGGGCGCTACACCTCGCCCGATCTCATGGCCGAGATCGTCCGCACCGGCGCTCTCGACGTGATCGGGGCGGCCCGCCCGGCCATCGCCGACCCGTTCCTCCCGCGCAAGGTGGCGGAGGGACGCCTCGACGAGATCCGCGAGTGCACAGGATCGAACGTCTGCATCGCCCGCGAGGAGTCCCTCAACCACGTGGGATGCATCCAGAACGCCACCGCCGGGGAGGAGTACCGGAGAGGCTGGCACCCCGAGCTGTTCACGAGGGCCGCCAACGCTGACAAGTCGGTACTGGTCGTCGGGGGCGGGCCGGCCGGCATGGAGTGCGCCGTCGTGCTCGGCAAGCGGGGCTTCTCCGCCGTCCACCTCGTGGAGGCACGCCCTCGCCTCGGTGGCCGGGTGGAGTGGGTGCGCCGCCTCCCCACCCTCGGCGACTGGGGGCGGATCGTCGACTGGCGCCTCGTCCAGCTCGACAAGCTGGCCAACGTCGAGGTGATCTGCGGCCGGCGCCTCGCCGCCTCGTCGATCCTCGAGTACGGCGCCGAGATCGTCATCCTCGCCACCGGCTCCAGCTGGCGGGGCGACGGGGTCCAGCCCGAGGCCAGGCCCGCCATCGCAGGAGCCGACGCCTCGCTCGCCCACGTGCTCACCCCGGAGCAGGTCATGCTGGAGGGCAAGCGTGCGGCGGCGGGGAGGGTGGTCGTCTACGACGCCGACGGCTACATCGTTGGCCCCGGGATCGCCGAGCTTCTCGCAGGCGAGGGATCCGAGGTCCACCTGGTGACGAGCTTCACCGTGGTCTCCCCGGGCTCGGATGCCACCCTCGAGGGAGAGAGGCTGCGGAGGCACCTCCACGACAGGGGTGTCCGCCAGCATCGCGGCGTCACCGTGCTTCGGCTCGACGAGACCGGGGTCGAGGGGGAGGACGAGTTCGCACGGCCCTGGTCGCTCGAGTGCGCAAGCGTGGTGCTCGTCACCCAGCAGCAGTCGAACGACGCTCTCTACCACGAGCTGGCTGACGATGAGCTGCTCGCCTCGGCAGGCATCGAGCGCCTCTTCCGGGTGGGAGACGCGGTGGCGCCCCGGCCGATCAGCGAGGCGATCTTCGACGGCCACCGGCTCGGCCGGGAGATCGACGCCGAGGATCCGGGGCAGCGTCTCGTCTACCTGCGGGAACGGACTCAGCTCGGCTGAGCCGCCCCGATCAGACCCCGCGACGAGCGGCGCTCATCCGTCCGCCCGCACGGCGCCAGAGGGCTCCGCACGGCCCCGCGCACCGACGCGCTCTTGCCGTTGTCGGAGTCCTCCTTCGACTCCTGCTCAGCGGCCGCGTTCCGGTGGCTCAGCTCGGCAGCCACCTGCAGGGCACAGCCGACGCAGTGCTTTGGCTGGCCGCCGCGGCTGTTGACGAAGGCCTTCCCGCAGCGCTCGCAGGTGTAGACGTCCCAGTCCGCGCTCATGACTGCGCCCCGTGCTCATCGCCGCGGGTCGGCGCTCGCCACGGGCTGGGCGAGGTACTCGCTCATGACCCTGTCGAGAACCGCCTGGTCCGCAGCGAAGCGCCGTTGCCTTGCCGTCCGGCCGGGACTCGAGTTGGCCACCGTGACGGCGGCCACCACCTCTTTCGCGATCACCTCCAGCTCGTCGCGCTCGGCCTCCACGTGCACGGCGAACTGGCCCGGGGACGAGGTCCAGCCGCACACCTTCACGCGGTTGGCGATCTCGTCACCCCACCAGCCCTGCTCCTCACGGCTCGGAGGGGGCTCCAGCTCCGCCACGAAGCGGACTGCGAACTCGTCGGAGTTGTGGGAATCCACTGTCATCCTGGTGACCATGACTGGTCCCGGAGTTCGCCGCTCAGTCATCTTGTCCGCCATCGGTCCTCCTCCTGCCAACTGCAGAATGGCGTCTGGCCGGCCCGAAGGCCGACTGCTCGGCATGCGTAGCCACCGAGCCTAGGTGGCTGGTGTCTTATGGGGGTGTTCGGGCAGCTGAGCTGCCGTTGACCTGCTGGTGACCAAGTGGCCGTGGCGCGCTCCTGGTCGTGATGTCACGACCGATGTCGAGGTGGGCCTCTTCTACTCGCGGCACGGGTGGCGCCTGGAGAGGGCGGGCAGCGGCTCTGGGTCGCCAATCGGTGCTCCTCACACCCCTGCCACGGCCCATCCGGTGTGGGTGGAGTGTGCGCCGAGCGTCGAAAGGCGCGCCACATTGACGGCGGCGGCGAGGAGCTTGAAGTCGGCGGCAACCCTGGCTCGGCCGCGCACACGGGCCCGTCGACCGCCGTGCTTGCGCCGCAGGAGATGCGCGATCTTGCGCTCGACCTTCGGTCGGGTGGCCCGGTAGTCGGCGATCCAGTCGGAGTGCTTCTGGCGGGCGCGCGCCCGGGCGAGGACGGCCTCGTTCGGACCGACGGCGATGCTGCGACCCTCCTTGGCCTTCGTGCATTGCGCGCGTAACGCGCACGATGCACAGGCTTCGGCGAACTTGGCGATCCCGCCACCGTCGCTGTGACGCCGGATGGAGACGGTGACGCCGGCGGGGCAGGTGACCGTGTCGGCCTCGAGGTCGACGTCGAAGCGTTCCTTGGAGAACAAGCCGTTGGTGGCGTTGGGCTTCTGGGTCTTGCACCTGGACTCGATCCCCTCGTCTTCGAGACGGGACTGGAAGTCCCCGGTGCCATACGCGTTGTCGCCGTAGACCGTCGTCGGGACCTCGTCCCCGTCTCCTTCGGCCCCCTCGGGGCTCGTCGCCTGGTCCTTTCCGGGCGCGGCCTCGGGGTCATCGACCGCCGTCTCGGGGTCGCCGCCGAGCAGGTCAGAGATCAGGTCCTCCGCCACACTCGCGTCGCCGGCATTGCCGGGGGTGATGGCGGTAGCGGTGATGATCTCGGAGTCGGGGTCGACGCCGACGTGACCCTTGTAGCCGTCGAAGCTCCTGGCCTGGGTCTTGTGACCATGGCGGGTCTCGGGGTCGACCGTCGAGATCACCCGGTCGGTGGTCACCTTGCGGGCGATGCGAAAGACCCCGTCGTCGCCCTCTTCGAGGTCCTGGCCCACGACGGTGGCCAACAGGGTCGCGGCGTCCTTGACGGCTGGGTCGAGCTCAGCTCCGTCGAGGTGCGCCAACAGCGCGTAGGCGTCTTTGGCCCTCGAGTCGACGAGATCCTCCTGGGCGTCCTTGTCGTCCCAGTCGATCTGGGGCTTGGCCGCTGACGCATAGTCGTCGCCGCTCGTCACGCCACGGCGCAGCTCGTCTTCGAGTGCGGGGTCGGCCACCTTCAACAACCCACGGATAGCCGAGCGGATGAGGGTGACCGTGTCCATGGTGGCCACAGCGTCGTAGAGGGGCGTGGAGTCGAGGGCCCGCTTGCGACCCACCAGGCCGGCATCTTTGGCGGCGTCGAGTGCGGCCTCGAAGATCCGGTCCGGGCGTTCGGAGCGGCGCAGGCGCTCACGCATGTCGACCAAGACGGTGTGCGAGAAGCTCGTCCAGCTCACCTGGTCGTAGCCGGCAACGCCGGTCGCGTAGCGCCAGCGGTTGTCGAAGCAGTAACGCTCCACTGCCTCGCGGTCCGAGAGCCCCTCCAGGCGCTGGAGCACCATCACCGTTGCCACCACCGACGGGGGAACCGAGCGCCGCCCCTTGTGCTCGTCAAAGAGGTCGGCGAACGACTCGTCGGGGAACAGCCGATCACGCTCTCGTCGCATGAAGGCGTAGATCGAGCGTTCCGGCAACGCCTCGGCGCAGAACCGCTCCACGTCGTCGAACAGATCCCCCTGCTTGTCGGCCACTCCGAGGGTCATCAGCGCCTCCCGATCAGGGAACTACAGCGCTGTCATTCTCTCAGGTCTGGGCGTGGATCGCGAATCGAGGTCGACGCGAAAGACACCAGCCACCTAGGGCCGACACCCCGAACAGACCTCCGATGCCCTCGGGGCTGCCGCCAGCCAGATCGGCCTCCATGCCCGGAGCCTTGCCACCTGGCTGCACTACGCACTCGGGCTCAGCTTCAAGAAGACCTCGGCCGTGCTCTCGCACCTCGGGGTGCCCGTCACCGCCGGTGCGCTCTCCTCGGGTGCCCAGGCGACGGGCGGCGACCGATCCGGGGCGGCGCTCTGTGGGCCTCGGGCTGGCAGCGAGCCTCAGCTGGGCAGGGGAACACGAGGAGGCTGTGGGCTTGGCCGAAGAGGTAGCCGGGGCCATCTCGGCCGCCTACGAGGATCCCCTCAGCCGGGCCGTCCTCGAAGCAGACCAGGTACTGGCCCAGTGCCGCTTGGAGGCAGGTGACCTTGACCTCGGCGAGTGGAGAGCCTTGCGGGACCGGAGATGTCGGACCTCTGGGCTGTCGTCGCCGGACACCGCAGAGGCCTTTCGAGGTCTTGCGAGGTGCTGGCTCGCCGCCGGCCGACTGGAGGCGGCTCTGGCCTGTGCGACCACCGCCGTGACGATGCGAGATCGCTGCGTGATGAGCCACATCGACA
>JAJZZB010000085.1 GCA_021797795.1 Actinomycetes bacterium
GAGCAGGGCGTTGGTGGTCGGTGCCGGAATTGTCGGGCTGTCGTGCGCGTTCTCCCTCCAGGAGCACGGCGTGGACGTCACCGTCGTCGACCGCGAGCGGCCGGGCGCCGGGGCGTCCTGGCAGAACGCCGGGCTCCTCTCTCCTGCGCTGACCGTCCCGCTCCCCGAGCCGAGCATCCTGCGCTACGGGCTGAAGGCGGTCGTGAGCCCGCGCTCTCCCGTCGGGGTCGCCTGGCAGGCCGACCCGCGGCTGGCCCGCTTCGCCCTGAGCCTCGTGCGCCACTGCACGGCGGCCGCCTGGCGCCACGGCATGGAGGCCTACCGCCCCTTGAACGAGCAGGTGGCCGCCTCCTACGAGCACCAGCGCGAGGGCGGGGTGACAGCCGCGGTGACGACGAGCGACATCCTCTCGTGCTTCGCCGGCCCCGACGCCCAAAGCGGGCTGCTGCACGAGCTCGAGGCGCTCGTCTCGCCCGGCCAGCCGGTGAAGATCGAGCTCCTGACCGGTGAGGAGGCCCGCCAGCAGGAACCCCGCCTCTCCGGGCGCATCTCCGCCGCCGTCAGGATCCGCGGGCAGCAGTTCATCACCCCGTCGGAGTACGTGACGGCCCTCGCCGAGGTGGTGCGCCGCCGCGGCGGCAAGATCCTCGAGGACACCGAGGTGACGAGCGTGGAGCGGCGCGGCCGCGTGGTGGTGGCGAGGGCCGGCGGCGCCGACCTCGACGCCGATGCCGTCGTGCTGGCGAGCGGCGCCTGGCTGAGCCGGCTGGCGGAGCCGCACGGGGTGCGGGTCCCGGTGTACGGCGGCCGGGGCTACAGCTTCACGGTCCCCTGCGATCCGCCACTCACCGGGCCGGCGCACTTCCCGACCGCCCGGGTAGCGGTGGCGCCACAGGGCGACCGGCTCCGGGTCACCGGCATCATGGAGTTCGGCTCCCCCGACGCGCCGGCACGCCCGAGCCGCATCCCGACCATCCTCCGGGGCGTCCGGCCACTGCTCGAGGGCATCGCCTGGGAGCGCCGCTCGGACGAGTGGATGGGCTCCCGGCCGCTCTCGAGCGACGGCGTGCCGCTCGTCGGGGCGACCCGGACGCCGGGCGTGTACGTCGCAGGCGGCCACGGCATGTGGGGTGTCACCCTCGGCCCGCTCACCGGGAGCCTCCTCGCACGCCAGATCGCCACGGGCGAGCGGCCGGCGGAGCTCGAGCGCCTCGATCCCTGCCGCTAGCCGTCCACGTGCCGGCAGCCGCCCTGCCGGTGGTCCGGAGCGCTGCCTGCCTTGGAGGCTGCGCCCACCCCTCGGCATGAAAGAGAGACAGGATGCTGTGGCCGCTCCCGGAAGGGATCGAGACGCCGGCGCTCGTCGTCGACCGCGAGACGCTCCTCGCCAACCTCGACGCCATGGCGGACAGGATCCACGAGGCCGGCGTGGCGCTGTGGCCGCATGCGAAGACGCACAAGTCCGTCGACGTCGGCGCGCTCCAACTCGCCCGGGGGGCGGCCGGTCTCACCGTCGCCTCGCTCGCTGAGGCGGAGGTCTTCGCCGAGGCCGGCTGCACCGACCTGTTCATCGCCTATCCCCTGTACGTCTCGCCCGCCAAGGCCGACCGGCTGCACCGCCTCGCCGCCCGGGTCCGCCTGTCGGTCGGCCTCGACTCGGTCGAGGCCGCCGGGCGCCTCGCTGCCGCCGGGGTCGCCGGGCGCCTCGACGTGCTCGTCGAGATCGACTCCGGCCAGCACCGCAGCGGCGTACGCCCGGAGGCCGCCGGCGAGCTCGCCTCCCGCTGCCGGGAGATGGGCCTACCCGTCGCCGGCGTGTTCACCCACGGCGGCCACGGCTACCACGACCGCTCCGCTCCGCCCGGGGCTGCCGCCGACGAGCGGGCCGCCCTCGAGACGGCGGTCGCTGCCCTCTCGCGCCACGGCATCGGAGCGGTCCGCGTGAGCGCCGGGTCGACACCGACGGCCGTCGCATCGGCCGCCGGTGTCGTCAACGAGGAGCGGCCGGGCACCTACGTCTTCAACGACCGCCAGCAGCTCGAGCTCGGCACCGCGACCCCCGGGAACGTGGCAGCGGCGGTCGTCGCCACTGTCGTCAGCACGGCGGTGGACGGCCAGGTCGTGCTCGACGCCGGCAGCAAGGCGCTGGCGAGCGACCGGCCGGCCTGGCTGAGCCACTACGGCATCGTGCCCGAGCTGGCCGACGCCCCCGTGACGGCCCTCTCGGAGTGCCACGGGCTCGTCACCCTCCCACCGGGCGTCTCCGCCCGGGTCGGGACGGTCGTGCGGGTGGTGCCCAACCACATCTGTCCGGTCGTCAACCTCTTCGACCGCTACGACGTCGTCTCGAACGGCGTGGTCGTCGACCGCTGGCCGGTGAGCGCCCGGGGTCACCTGACCTGAGACGGCCGGGCCCTCGGAGCCGGGCCGTCGCCTGCTCGAGCAGGCGGTGACAGGGCGCCGTCACGCCGCCTTCGCACGGGGGGCGTCGCCCTGGCCGCCGTCGGCAGTTTCGAGGCGGTCGGCGGCCGCCAACGCGGGTGCACGGCGCTCTCGTTCGTCGCGGATCGTCGTGACGAGCACTGGTACGACGGCGACAGCCACCGCGAGCAGCATGGCGGGGAGGATGACGACGAACCATGTCATGGCGTCTCGTTGTCCTTTCTCTGGGTGCCCCTTGGCACACAGAGAGGATTCCGCCGGAACCTCCGCCTCGTCTCAGGTGAGCCTTGGAGCTCCCACCGAATCCCGTCGGGGGGACCCGAGCCGACCTCGTGGTGCTGGAGGACCTCGGGGCCCCGCTCGCCGATCGAGGCCGAGGGCGCCGCCCGCCGCTCGCCGGCCACCGGGACGGTCAGCCCGGACGGGGCATCGTCGACGGGCCCGGGCGTGAAGCGGCGCAGGCGACCGGGATGCTCTCGGGGCCTGTACGGCCCGGCCGGCCGGTCAGCTCCCGCCGAGCAGGGCGCGCACCTCGGCGAGGAGGCCGGCGAGGGACTCCTCGCTGATGGCGAGCTGCCGGCGGTCCCCGTCGCTCCCGGTGACGAGGCCGGCCTCGCGCAGCAGCTTGATGTGGCTGCTCACCGTCGGCTGGGAGACCCCGAGGTCGAGGGCGAGCTCGCCGACGGTGCGGGGCTGGCGGGCGAGGATCTCCGCCAGCACGAGGCGGGTCGGGTCCGCCAGGGCTCGAAGGCGCCGTGCCAGCTGGGCGGCCCGGTCGCGGTCGAGCGACGACACCCCTTTGATCGTCATGGCGAACAGCTGCAGGCCGGGCAGGTCGAGGACGAGCGAGCCGCCGTAGGCGCAGAGGGCCACCGTCGCCGTCCCCTCCTCGCGGGCGCGCTCCCAACCAGCGTCGAGGATCGCCGACGCCGTCTCGGCGCCCCGGAGGAGGGGCTGCCAGGGCTGGTTCCGCTCCTGCTTCTGGCGGCACTCCTGTGCCACCCGGGCGATCGTCGGGAGCTGGTGCCCGGACCACTCCTCTTCGATGACGGCCCAGAGCTCGGACAGCAGGCGAAGGTATCGCCGGCGGAAGCGGGTGTCCCGGCAGAGGCGGGCGAGGCGCTCGAGGATCACCGTCCGGTCCTCCTCCGGCTCGGAGCGCAGCGCCGGTTCGAGGCTCACGCTCTCGCAGGCGGCGCCGAGGCGATCCTCGATCTCCCCTGTGGCGAGTGGCCCGAAGAGCGCCCCGGCCTCGTGGGCGACGACGAGGAGCTCCCAGAAGGGCAGCCCGTCCTCCCAGATGCCCTCGACCCGCTCCACGATCGAGGCCGGGACGACCACTGCGGGCGAGAGGTGGTCGGGGCGGCCGGTGCGGCGCTCCGCCTCCCCACTCGAGAGCCACTTCAACAGGAAGAGCAGCTCGCAGGCGGCGGAGCTCTCGAAGGAGAGCTCCGGCTGGCGGCTCGGTGCAGGGGCGAGTGGCATAGATAGAACCCTATATCACGATATGTTGATATGGAAGCAAAACTGCGCTATCATCTCCTCTGTAACGGAGACGCAAAGGAGGTGACTCAATGAACAGTTGGATTCTCCACGACGTGGCGAAGTTGCAGATCGCCGAGGCCCAGCGCCAGGCGAGCGTGGTTCGCCCTCGCTCCAGCCGGGCCCGCAGGCACGTCTCGTCGCGACGCGTCTCGAAGCTCGTCGCGAACGCGGTGGCCACGGGCCGTATCCGCCAGGCAGCCTGACCCCGTCCGCCGTGGCGGCACCGGGAACGGTGCCTCCCGGCGGTCGTGGCGCGCCCCGGCGCCGGTACCAAGCGGTAGCTTCGGGCGTGGCCCGAGCCGAGACGCCGCCCGAGTCCGAGCCGGTCGACCCCGAGACCTTCAGGCGGGCGATGGCCTCCTTCGCGACGGGCGTCGCCGTGGTGACGGCCATCGAGGACCGCTCCCCGGTCGGCTTCACCTGCCAGAGCGTGGTCTCGCTCTCCCTCGAACCGCCCCTGGTGGCCCTGGCGGCCGCCAAGAGCTCGACGAGCTGGCCGCGCATCTCGCGGGCGGGCCATCTCTGCGTCAACGTGTTGGCGGACGGACAGGCCGCCATCGGGCGCCGCTTTGCCATCTCGGGCAGGGACAAGTTCGCCGGGGTCGCCTGGCGGGCGGCGTCGACCGGCGCCCCCGTGCTCGAGGGGGTGCTGGCGTGGGTCGACTGCCACCTCGAGCTCGTCCACGACGCCGGCGACCACGAGATCGTCATCGGCCGCGTGGTCGACGTGGGCCTTGGTGACCCGCAGGCGCGCCCGCTCCTCTACTTCCGCAGCGGCTACCGCCGTCTCGACCCGGCCGGCGACGAGCCATGACCGCTCAGCTCCCGAGGGCCCCGAGCACCATGGCGGCGACGGTCGCCGGCCCCTGGAGGGGCCCGAAGTGGCCGAGGAGGGGGTGCCGCTCGAGTCGGCCTTTCGGCAGCGCCTCGACGATCGACGGTCCGAAGACGGCCGGGGTCCAGCCGTGCTCGGTCGTGCCGACGGCGACCGTCACCGGGATCGAGACAGCCGGCAGGTCCGTGAAGGTCGGCTTGCCCGTCGCCTCGAAGGTGGCCGCCTCGTGCTCGGGCGAGCACTTGAGCCGGACCCGCCCGTCCGCGAGCTCCTCCATGCCGTGGTCGACGTAGGCGGCGAGCGAGGCCGCCTGGAGGACGTTGAGCGGCGGCCGACTGGCGTAGCGGTAGAGCGCCTCGGCTCTCGAGGGGAAGACCGACCGTCGGCGCCGCGCCGACTCGGCGAACGATCCGCTTCCCGTGCCGCCCGACCAGGCGGGCGGGATGACGATCGGCTCGAAGAGATGGGCGGCGCGCAGCGTGCCCGGTCGGGCCAGCTCGGCCAGCATGAGGGCGCCGCCGCCGAGGGAGTGGCCGAAGGCCGCTACCGGGGCGCCGCCCGAGACGGCGTCGACGACCGCCAGCAGGTCGCCTGCCATGGTGCCCCAGTCGAGGGCGCCCTTCGGGGGAGCGCTCGAGTCGCCGTGTCCCTGGAAGTCCAGGGCGAGCACGTGGAAGTGGTCCGACAGCTCGTCGCCGAGCGCCTGGTAGGCCCGCCCGCAGAAGCCCGTCGCGTGGCAGACGAGCAGCACCTCGCTCGAGCGCGCCCCGCCGAGATCGTGGACGGCGATGCTCACGCCGTCGCCCGAGGCGACCCGCCGCACGGCGCTCATGGCGCGAGGAGCCCTGTGCCGAGCACCTCTTCGGTGAGCTCGAAGAGCCGGGCTGCCGCCTCGTCGTCGGCACCCTGGCGGTAGGGCCCGAGCAGCTCCGGCCGGCCCCGGGTCTGGCCGAGGCGGCGGGGCCCGAGGAACTCGCCGCCTCCGAGCGCCGGGTCCGAGAGCGCCCGCAGGCTCGGCAGGGCACCGGCCGCGGCGGACTGGAGGATCAGCCCCATGACGGGCTTCAGGACCGGGACGAGGAAGCCCATGTGGTTGTCCCGCATCTGGCGGGGGAAGAGCTCGGTGGCGCTCACCCCCGGGTGGACGGCGATGACGGCGGTCCCCGAGCCCGCCGCCCGCAGGCGGCGCTGCAGCTCCTTCGCGAAGAGCAGGTTCGCCTGCTTGGAGTTCGAGTAGACGGTCTGGGCCCGGTAGGGCGAGGGGGCGGTGAGGTCGACGGCCCGCATCCGGGCATCGAGCCTGCCGCCCCGCGCCGCGATGCTCGAGACGATGACGACCCGTCCCGCCCGGTCGAGCAGCGGGAGCAGCAGGGAGACGAGCAGGGCGTGACCGAAGTGGTTCGTGCCCATCTGGAGCTCGAGTCCGTCCGCCGTGAACGAGAGCGGGCAGGCCATGACCGCCGCGTTGGCGACGACACCCGACAGCGCCCCGTCGCCGGCCGCCTCCTCGGCGAAGCGGCGGATGCTCGAGAGGTCCGCCAGGTCAAGTTGGCGGACTACGACAGCGCCAGGGGAACCCCGGAGGCGGGCAGCAGCCGCCTGCGCCCTCGAGGTGCTGCGGCAGGCCATGACCACCTCGGCACCGTGCGCGGCGAGCGCCCTCGCCGTCTCGAAGCCGATGCCGGAGTTGGCACCGGTCACGACGATCCTCCGCCCGGAGAGGTCGCCGAGCGGCGGCATGGCGGCGGCGGCCACCTCAGGCCACCTCGCCCGGGCCCGTCCCGGCCTCGACAGAGGGAGCGCCGACCGCCTCGGCGACCGCTGCGGCCGGGAGCGGCTCGCCCGGCGCCCGCAGCTCGGAGCGGGTGAGCAGGTAGAGGGCGGACAGGGTGAGGACGGCGGCGACGACGGCGAGCAGCAGACGGTAGTCGACGACGCCGACAAGGGCGGCGCCCGCCGCGATCGAGAGCGTCTGGGGCATCGAGAGCACGGTATCGGCGGCCGAGAAGGCCCTGCCCTGGAGGGCGTCGGGGGTGCGGAGCTGGATGAGGGTGAAGAAGCCGACGATGGCCCACGGCGCCCCGGCGCCGATCGCCGCGATTCCGACGAGCACGGCCGGGAGGTTCGGGAACATCACCACCACCGTCCCGACCGCCACGATGGCGATGCCGAAGCCGACGGTCCGCCCCGGGCTCGTGCGGCGGATGAGCGGGGCTGCGGTCGGGCCGCCGACGAGGGCGCCGGCGCCTTGCGCGGCCATGAGGACGCCGAGGAAGGTGGGCGGGCGGTGCAGGCCGACGGCCACGATGGCGAACGAGAGCGCCTCGAAGAAGCCGAGGACGAGCAGGGCGATGCCCGTCCCCGTGATGACCTGGCGAAGTGCCCGGGTGTGCCAGATGTGGCGGGCGCCGGCGGTCACCTCCTGGCCCCACGACTCGCGCCGCTCCGACGACGGGGAGCGTCGCTCGTCGACCCGCACGTTCAACAGGGCGAAGATGGCGACGAGGAAGCTGGCGGCGTCGACGAGCGCCACCACGTGGCCGCCGGCGATGGCGAACAGCCCGGCACCGACGAGCGGGGTGATGAGCCGGAACGTCTCCCGGATCGTCTGCAGCGTCCCGTTGGCGTCGCCGAGCAGGTCGTCGGGGAGCATCGTCTTCAGCAGCGCCGACTGGGCGGAGCCGAGGAAGGCATAGGAGACGCCGTAGAGGAACATGACGAGGTAGATGAGCCAGACCTGGCCCCGACCGTTCACGAGGAAGAGGGCGAGCACCACGAGGGCGGTGACGGCGTTGGTCCCGATGAGGAGCGGCCTGCGGCGGACCCGGTCGACGATGGTGCCGGCGACGGGGGAGAAGACGAAGGACAAGCTGAAGAAGAGAAAGACGAGGGCAGCCTCACCCGAGCTGCCCGTCAGCTCCTTCACCCAGATGCCGAGCGCCAGCCAGAGCGAGGAGTCCCCGAGGAGGGAGAAGGCCTGGCCGCCGAGGTACCAGCGGGCGTTGCGGTCCTTGAAGAGGCGCCGCACCGCTCATCGCTCCTCGGCCGGCATGCCGGTGATGGGGTTGAGGAAGAAGGCCATCTCCACCGCGCGCGAGCCGGCCGGCCGGCGGGAGGCGTCCTCCACCCGGTCGGCGTAGCGTCGGAACAGGGCGAGCACCTCGTCGCGCAGCTCGGCCGCCTCCTCGAGGGTGAGGTAGTTGCCCGACTGGGCCATGCCGCTCACCTGGGCCCAGGGCGGGTCGAGGCCCTGGACTCGGTTCCACGCCTCGTAGCGCTCCAGCCAACGCTGGAAGATGAGCTGGGCCAGCTCGCCCGCCGCGATCGACCGCTCGGCGTCGCCGGCGCCCGAGAAGTTCATCGACCGGCTGACGAGGCGCCACGGCCGCCGGCGCCCTGCGCCGCCCCCGGCCTCCTCGACGAAGCCGTACTTCGCCAGCTGGCGGAGGTGGAACGAACACGTCGTGGCCGACTCGCTGATGGCTTCGCCGGCTTCCGTCGCCGTCATCGGGCCCTGCATGTGGAGCACCTCGAGCAGGGCGAGGCGGACCGGGTGGGTGAGGGCCCGCATCTCCTGGGCACTCGTCAGCCGGCGCTCGGGTGTGTCGGCCGCGGGCACGTCCGGAGAAGAGTCGCTCGTCATCTCTCGAGAGATTACTCTCGATACTCATCTTGTCAAGAGATATCTGTCGAGAGCTATCCTGCGAGAATCGGCCGGCACTCCTTCACAGCACCCCCCGGCGCTGGAGCAGGAGGAAGATGCCCCAGCCGGGAAGGATCGGCAGCCAGAAGGTGGCGAGCCGGAAGAGCAGGACGGCGGGGACCGCCTCGTGCGCCGGGATGCCGACCGTGGCGAGGCCGGTGATGAGGACGGCCTCGACCGCCCCGAGGCCACCCGGGGTCGGGGCGGCCGCCCCGACGGTGTTGCCGGCCATGAAGACGGCGGCCGTCGCGATGATGGGCGGGTGCGCCCCGACGGCGTGCAGGCAGGCGATGAGGGCGAGGGCGTAGCTGGCCGTGAGCAGGAGGTTGCCGCCGATGCCCTGGGCGAGGCGGAGCGGCTGGGACAGGACGTCGAGAAGCTGGGGCCAGGTCCCCCGAATGCGGGGCCACACCCGGACGAAGAAGAGCCGCTTGGTCCACGGGACGGCCGTGACGAGGACGATCCCGAGCGCCACCATGCCCCCGAGGGCCGCCAGCAGACGCGGGCCGGGGACGATGTCGAGGTGGCCGACCCCTGCCCCGGTGAGCAGCGTCATGACCACGAGCAGCACCACGGTCGTGATGAAGTTGACGAGCTGGGAGAGGGCGACGGCCGAGGCCGTCGTGGCGCCGTCCACCCCGTGTTTGTGGAGGAAGCGGGCGTTGATGGCGAGGTGCCCGACCGTCGGGGGGGTGACGAGGCCGAAGAAGGCACCGGACAGCTCGGCGAGGGCGCCCTTTAGGACCGACACCTTCCTCGGGACGAAGGCGATGAGGTTGAGGCTCGAGCCGAGGTAGGTGAGTGCGGAGCCGAGCACGGCGATGGCGAACCACGTCCAGTCCGCCCGCTTCAGGGCGCCGACGAGGTCGACCCTGTGCAGCTGCCCGACGAGGATGAAGGCGGCGAAGACGAGCGCCAGGACGGCGGCCACGGTGCGCCAGCGGAAGCGCTCGATCCGCGCCTCGGGGAGGTCGACCGTGCCCTCGCCGATCAGCTCACGCCGGACCTCGGCCAGGCAGCTGCGGGCGGCGCGCATCTCGGACCAGCCCCAGCCCGACAGCGCCACCGGCTGCAGGATCGCCGCGATGGCCGGTTCGTCGCCCGGGTGGTAGCCGGCCCTCATCGCCGACACGGCCCGCTCGGCACCGATGAGAGAGCCGACCGAGGCCAGCATCTGGGCGAGGTCGAGCCGCCGGACGAGCTCGCCGGCGCCGACGACGGCGCTCTCGAGCGAGCGGAAGCCCACCCGCCCTTCGCCGTTGTCGTCGCCCACCTCGCAGATGAGCTGCTCGGCGCGGAGGTCCCGGTGGGCGACACCGATCTCGTGCAGGCGCCGGAGCGAGCGGAACAGCTCCTCCAACTGGTCGGCCGAGACGCCGCGGTCGAGCCCGGGGCCTTCGAGGCGCTCCCGGGCGAGCACGAGGGTGTCCGGCTCGAAGTGGGCGAGCAGGAGGACCCGGGGAGCGACGACGCCGGTGTTGGAGGCCATCAGGCTGGCGAGCGCCTCGGTCTCGAGGGCCGCGCGCAGGCTGATCGGCTGCCGGCCGGTGGCGGCGCTCCGCAGCCGGACGACCGACCAGAGGCGGTGGAGGATGCCGGCGCCGTGCACCTCCCTGCCGGCGGCCTTCAGGACGATGGGCCGGCCGTCCGACAGCTCGCCGACGAGCTCGCCCGACTCCGGTTCGGCCCGCTCGAGGTGGGCGACGTCGATGCCGGCGCGGCGCAGGCCGGCGACGAGGGAGGCCAGACTCGGCCGGCGGACGGTGGTCCGGAGCGACCACCGGGTCCCGAGCCCGACGGCGTAGCCGCCGAGCGGCGCCACGATGACCCCGAAGAGGGTGATCTCGTTGAGTGCCAGCCCCGTGAGGAGGAGCGCCCCGACGATGAGGGTGCAGTAGCGGCCCCAGCGGTGATACCGGACCGTGTCGGAGCCGACGACGAAGGCGACGATGACGGCGTCGCGCACGAGGGTGGAGCCGTCGGTCCCCTGCAGCATCACCTCGGCGATCCCCCCCCGGAAGGTGTGCCAGGCGGCGACGAAGCCGATACCGAGGCTGA
This sequence comes from Actinomycetes bacterium, assembly GCA_021797795.1. GTDB lineage: Bacteria > Actinomycetota > Acidimicrobiia > Acidimicrobiales > Bog-793 > JAKACF01. Next base: position 10,584 of record JAJZZB010000085.1, read on the forward strand.
TGGCGACGGCGGTGGCGACGACGGCGCTCAGGCCGTCCCGGGGTCGCCGGCGGGCGAGCGAGACGCTCATGAGGACGAGCAGCCCCACCGTCGAGAGGGCAGCGGCGACGGCGCAGGCGAAGATGAGGATGCTCGGCAGGTGGCGCATCGCCCGCTGCACCGTGATCGTGAGATGGGCGAGGGTGTCGGGGAGCGAGTGCGCCGAGAACAGGATGACCACGATGGCTGCCAGGGCGGCGAGGGCGACGAGCAGGTCGGCCGGGCGGCGCACGCGCGCCTCGACGAGCTCCTCCTCGCCCGCCTCGGCACGTGACGGGCCGCCGGCCGAGGCGCCGCCACGCCCGTCGCCGCCGGGGCGGGGCCTCAGGCCGCGCACCTTGCCCACGCCGTCCTCGACGCCGGCGCTCTCGCCGCCCGAGCCGCGGGCGGCCGCGGGCCGGCTCACCCCCGCCGGCCTCCCGTCTCGCTCCGAGATGTCACGTGGGCTCCCACCTTCGTGGCCCTTCACAGTGGTCCAGCTCCGCCGGACCCGACGGCTGACCAGCGTAAAGTACCGTCGCCGACGGCCCTGCCGCGGTCTTTGCCGCCGCGGGCGGGAAGACCGGCCCCGCCACCTCGGGGCCGGCCGGACCGCCGGGACGGTCCACCCGAGCGCCCCGGCGCCGGCAGGTCTGCACGAGCCGGGCGCCGCCTCCGGTATACGGGGGGAGTGGCCGGGGCGCGACCGGCCCGGAGGAGGTGGCCATGCGAGTCGGAGTGCTCACCGGCGGAGGCGACTGCCCCGGGCTGAACGCCGCCATCAGGGCCGTCGTCCGCAAGTGCGAGGTGGGCTACGGGGACGAGGTGCTCGGCTACCGCGACGGCTGGCGGGGAGTCATCGAGGGCGACCGCGTGCCGCTCGACGTCGCCGCCTGCCGCGGGCTCCTGCCGCGGGGCGGGACCGTGCTCGGCACCTCGCGGACCAACCCCTACAGGGTGGAGGGCGGCGAGGAGAGGTCCCTCGCCACCCTGGAGCACGACCGGATCGACGCCCTCGTCGCCATCGGCGGGGAGGACACCCTCGGAGTCGCCAGCCGGATGGCGGCAGCCGGCGTCGCCGTGGTCGGCATCCCGAAGACCATCGACAACGACCTGTCGGGGACCGACGTCACGATCGGCTTCGACACCGCCGTCGAGATCGCCGCCGACGCCATCGACCGGCTGCACACGACGGCCGAGTCGCACGACCGGGTGATCGTCTGCGAGGTCATGGGGCGCCACGCCGGATGGATCGCCACCTATGCCGGCATCGCCGGCGGGGCGGCCGCCATCCTCGTGCCCGAGGAGCCCTTCGACATCGACGCCGTCTGCGACTACCTCCGCCGGCGCCACTCCAAGGGCCGCTTCGCCTCGATCGTCGTGGCGGCCGAGGGCGCCCTCCCGGCCGAGGGCACGATCTCGGTGGCGTCGCCCGAGATCGATCAGTTCGGCCACCCACGCCTCGGCGGCATCGGCAACACGGTGGCCGGGGAGATCGAGCAGCGGACGGGGATGGAGTCGCGGGTCACCATCCTCGGCCACGTCCAGCGGGGCGGCACCCCGACCGCCTTCGACCGGGTTCTCGCCACCCGCTTCGGGACGGCTGCGGTCGACGCCGCCCACGAGGGCGCCTTCGGGCAGATGGTGGCGCTGCACGGACCGCGGGTCGAGCGGGTGTCGATCGCCGAGGCCGTCTCCACGTTGAAGACCCTCGACAAGGACCTGATCCGGTCCGTCGCCGAGGTCTTCTTCGGCTGACCGGGCCGCTGGTCGCGGCGGGCGGGGCCCCGGGGGCAGAGGGGCCGCCACCCGCCGACCAGGGACGGTACCAGTGCGGGAGGCGGTCCGCTCGTGATGGCGCTCAGGCGCCGCCGGCCTCCTCGCCGACGACCGGGAAGAGCGAGTCGATGCCCGTGATCGAGAGGATCCGCTCGATGCGGCTCGGCACGTTGCGCATCCGGACCTCGCCGGCGGAGGTGTCGGCCCGCTTTCGCGCCATGATCAGCACCGAGATGATGGTCGAGTCGATGAACGAGAGGCCTTTCAGGTCCAAAAGGACGGTCCCCCCGCCATCTGCCAGGGCCTTGAGGAGCGCTTCGCGCAGCTCCGTGGCGGCTCGCAGGTCCATCTCGCCCCCGAGGGTGAGCACGGGGAGCGAGCCCTCGTCGCTCCGGACGATCTCGAAGGTCACGGGGTCGTCCTCGTACGCCGGTGTGAAGGTGGTCATTCGGACACGGCCTCCCGTATCTGTGCGGCAAACCGACTGCTCGGCCAGGGCGTCGGCTGCTCGCCGTCGAGCTGGCGGTGGAACTCCTCGAAGAACCAGTCCCGGAAGGCCCTGGCCCCCGTGGAGGTCGCCAGGCTCAACAGGTGCTGGCCCGAGCGGCAGTACTCGTCCGTCTCGTCGAGCATCTCCGCCAGGCGGCGGAGGTCGTCGCCGATGCCCGCCGGCACCTCGTAGGCGAGGCGGGCGATGGTCGAGTCCTCCTCCGCTCTCGCCTGCTCGAGCCTCGCCGCCTGGGTCTCGCCCACCGGGCCGTAGCTCGCCTGGAGCTCTTGGATGAGCTGGAGGAGCCGGGCCGGCACGTCGGACACGACCCGGTCGCGGTTGAGGACGATGACGGCGAATTCCCGCATGAGGTCCTGCGCCTCGTCGGCGGCACGGGCCCACAGGAGGACGGGGACCTGCAGGAGCTCGACCCGGCACGACCCCCCGTCCTCGGGTGTCGGCGGGGCCATCACACCGTCCTCTCGAGCAGCGGGCGCTCGCCGGTGCGCTCCGAGCGCATGCGGGCGAGGCTCGTGATCGTCGCGCTCCGACCGACCGGTCCCGAGACGCTCTCGTCGTCCTCGCCCACCGACTCGTCGGCGAACTCGGCCCAGACCACCTTGCCGGTGGCCTGGGTCTCGTAGCCCCAGGCGGTGGCGAGCGCCGCCACGAGGTGAAGGCCCCGCCCCGTCGTCGAGCTGGGCGAGCCCCTCGGGATCGGCATCGCCGACGCCGAGTCCGACACCTCGAGGCGGAGCGACCGGTCGTAGGTCGCCGTCACCGTCACGCGGGTGTGGGCGTGCAGGACGGCGTTCGTGACGAGCTCGCTCACGACCACGCTCGTGTCGTAGTCGAGGTCCTCGAGGTCCCACGCCTCGAGCTGCCGGGAGAGCCATCGCCGGGCCCGCCCGACGCTGGCCGGGTGCGGGTCGAGCTGGATCTCGGCGGAGCGCACGACATTCATGGTAGGACCTCGCGCGCATGATCGCGCCGGATGGTCGACCGCGGCCATGGCGCCGGATGGCGCACCGCTCCCAGGCGGCAGTGGAGGTGAGAGATGACCGACAGCGACAACAGGGCGTCGCCGCTCCGCCCCGACGAGGTGGCCACCCT
>JAJZZB010000086.1 GCA_021797795.1 Actinomycetes bacterium
GTCGGGCAGGCACGCCGGTGCCTGGGGACAGGGGGTCGTGAAGCTCTACAACGACCACTACCAGCTCGCCGGCGAGATCACCGAGCCGGCGGCGAACAAGAACAGCTTCCCGCCCGACTCGATCGACCTACACGAGTTCCGCATCACGGCGGGCGGCGACGCCCTCGTCGGCATCTTCGATCCCGTCACCCAGGTAATCAACGGCAATAGTGAGACGGTGATGCAGTACGTGGTCCAGAAGCTGTCGCTCCAGCAGAACTCGAGTGGCTTCATCACGAGTGCCAGCGTGCTGTTCGAGTGGGACTCGCTGTCCGGCGTCCCTGTCACGGCCTCGCACATCCCGAACCCGGGAGCCGGCGGTGTGTGGGACTACTTCCACGGCAACGCCATCTCCCAGGACTCCGATGGGAACCTCATCGTCTCCTCCCGCAACACCTGGGGGATCTACAAGATCGGCGACATACCGGGAAGCGCCGGCTACGGGAAGATCATTTGGCAGGTCGGCTCGAAGGGCGCTCCCCAGCTGAAAGAACCCTGGTGCTACCAGCACGACATCTCGGCGCTCGGCCACAACCGCTACAGCGTCTACGACGACGGGGGTCAGGGCCCGGGTTGCATCGGCACGAGCCAGCACCCGGCGCGGGGGCTGATCTTCACGGTCAACCCGAGCACGAACCCGCCCGGGCTGACGCTCGACGCGTCCTACACCCATAGCCCGCCCATCTACACCGACTACACGGGCAGCACTGAGCTCATGGCGAACGGCGACGTCGTGATCGACTGGGCGAACGTCCCCGAGATCACCGAGTACGGCTCGAGCCAGAAGGTCGTGAAGATGGACCTGTCGCTCTCGAACTGGTCCTACCGCGGCTTCAGCGATCACTGGGTGGGCCTTCCGCTCAGCCCCCCGTCGGTGGCGGCCTCGGCCACGATCCACACGACGCAGGTGTGGATGTCCTGGAATGGTGCCACCAGGGTGGTGGCTTGGCAGGTGCTCGCCGGTCCGAGCGACTCGCAGCTGGCCAAGGTGGGCGCGCCGACCAAGAAGTCCGGGTTCCAGACGAGCGTGCTGTTGAAGGGTGACTATCGAAGGGTCGAGGTGCAGGCGCTCAACTCGAGCGGGACGGTCATCGGCACGTCGAAGCCGGTGCCGACCTCGGGCTATGACGTGGCCGCCAAGTCGGGCAGCGTCTACAACCTCGGCAATGCGACGTGGGCCGGCTCGGCGGCGTCGAGGAAGCTGTCGGCGCCCGTCACCGCCATCGCGACCACCCCGGACCAGATGGGGTACTGGCTCGCCAGCTCCGCCGGCAACGTCTACAACTTGGGCGACGCCGGCTGGTACGGATCGCGCGCCGGGAAGTCGCTTCCCGCCCCCGTGGTCGGGACCGCGGCGACGTCGAACGGGCGCGGCTACTGGATCGTCACCTCGAAGGGCAACGTCTACAACTTCGGCGATGCCGGCTGGTACGGGTCGCTCGCCCGAAAGCGCCTGCCGGCCCCGGTCGTGGCCATGGCGACCACGCCGGACGGACGCGGCTACTGGCTCGTCACCTCGAAGGGCAACGTCTACAACTTCGGCGATGCCGGCTGGTACGGGTCGCTCGTCCGCAAGCGCCTCCCAGCCCCGGTGGTCGGTGTGGCCGTCACTCCGGCAGGACGCGGCTACTGGCTCGTCACCTCGAAGGGCAACGTCTACAACCTCGGCAACGCCGGCTGGTGCGGGTCCACCGTGCGTGACTCGCTGCCGAGCCCCGTGGTGGCCATGGCGCGCACGCCTGGCGGTCACGGCTACTGGCTGGTGACCGCCGGAGGCCGGACCTACCACTTCGGGACCGCCCCCACGTTCGGGCCGGTGGCGGGAGGCGCTCCGGCCTCGGCACTCGTCTCGATGGCGGGAGCCTGAGCCACCCGGCTCCCCGGCGCCAGCGCGGCGGGGAGCCGAGGTGCAGTCGCTGACGCCGGCCGGGCCGACGTGGTGAACTGGGCAGGTGCCGACCAACGTGCTCGGAGGCGAGCTGCAGACGTGCGGCCACGACCCCCTCACCGGCTTCTACCGCGACGGCTGCTGCGACGTCGGGGCCGAGGACATCGGCGTGCACTCGGTCTGCGTCGAGGTGGACGAGGAGTTCCTCGCCTTCTCCCTTCGCGCCGGTAACGACCTCACCACGCCGAAGCCGGAGATCGGCTTCCCGGGCCTCAAGCCAGGGGATCGCTGGTGCATCTGCGCCTCACGCTGGAAGGAGGCGCTCGACGCCGGTGTGGCGCCGCCGGTCCACCTCGTCGCCACCCACCGCGCCACGCTCGAGTGGGTGAGCTTGGCCGAGCTCGAAGCGCACGCACGGTAGCCCGATGCGCTCCGAGGAGATCGAGCGGGCTCGTTTCGGACGCTGCGGCCATCGTTCGAGCCGCGTGCTCTTTGGCGCCGCCGCCCTCGGCCACATGAGCCAGGACGGCGCGGACCGGGTTCTCGACGTGCTGCTCGAGTACGGCGTGAACCACCTCGACACGGCCGCCGACTATGGCGACTCCGAGCTCAGGCTGGCCCCGTGGCTGCGGGCGCAACCGGGACGGTTCTTCCTCGCGACGAAGACAGCGGAGCGTACGGCCGACGGCGCCCGGGCCAGCCTCGAGGCCTCCCTCGTGCGGCTGGGCGTCGACCGGGTGGACCTGATCCAGTTGCACAACCTCGTCGAAGAGGACGAGTGGCAGGTGGCTCACGGCACGAACGGCGCTCTCGAGGCTCTCGTCCGGGCGAAGGACGAGGGGCTTGTGGGGGCCATCGGCGTCACGGGCCACGGCCTCAGGATCGCTGCAATGCACCGCCGCAGCCTGGACCGGTACGACTACGACTCGGTCCTGTTGCCCTACAGCTACCTCCTCACCCGTGACGAGGGCTACCGCGCCGAGACGGACGCCCTCCTCGAGACCTGTGCCGAGCGCGACGTCGCCGTGCAGACGATCAAGGCGGCCGCCCGTCGCCGGTGGCGGCCGGGAGACGCCTCGTCCCACCACAGCTGGTACGAGCCGATGCGAGACGCCGGCGCCCTCTCTCGCTCCATCAGCTGGGTGCTCTCCTCCGGTCAGGTTCCCGGCCAGCTGTTCCTCAACTCCTCGAGCGACGTCTCGCTGCTCCGCACGATCCTCGATGCAGCGCTAATGGCGAGAGCGTCCGGGCCCACGAGCCCGCGGGAGCTCGAGTCCGACGTCGTGTCCGTGGGCCTCGAGCCGCTCTTCGACGGCGGAGCTCTCGAGCGCATCTGAGAAGCCGCTCCACGCGTGGCCGAGCGGGGTCTGCCACAATGAGCGCGCGCGAGTCGGTCGGGTGGCCGGGCGGTCACGGGCGGGGCGAGCGGCGCAGAGGTGGAAAGATGTCGATCGATCCGGTGAGCAGCGCGGCCGACCACGAGGCCCGCTACGAGTCCCTCATGAGCATGCACGAGGCATGGGAGCTCTGCCGGAGCGCCGTCGAGCTCGCCGGACTCTCGCTCGAGGAGCGGCTGGAGTCGGCGCGCTCGGCCTATGACGAGGAGCAACACCGGGTCTCGCACTCGCACCGCGGTGCCCTCCACAGCGCCTGGGAGACCTACAAGGAGGCGATCTCGGAGCCCCCGAGCGAGAGCAGACGGGAGGCCGTGGCTGCCGCCCGGAGTGCCTACACCCAAGCCGCAGCCGAGGTCCGGGCGACCTACGACGCCGCCATGGAGCAGGCGGCGGTCGACTACCTCGACGCCCGGCGCGCCGCCCGGCTGGCCTATGACTCGGCGGTCGAGGCGGCGCTCAGCGTGCAGCGGAGCGCCCTCGACGCCGTCCGCGGATACTTCGGCGAGCACAAACCGGCGGAGGTCGCACCGGATCCCGTCGTCGACGCGAGCCTGGCGGAAGGCGCCTTGGACGAAGCGGTCTGAGCACGCTCCCGCTGGCGCGGGACCGGAGCCGCGTGCGCCTCAGATATCATTAGCCTGTGCAACAGTTGGCGTGGGAAGGTACCCCAGCCGATGGGCGCCCGTAACTCGGAAGCCGCCCCCGAGGTCGTCGACGCCCTGTTGGCGGCGAGCCGCGTGCTCGTCGCCGTCGCCGCCCGCTCACTGTCCGCGGCGGAGGAGGAGGTCACCCTCGCCCAGTACCGCACGCTCGTCGTGCTCGCCTCGCGGGGCCCGCAGCGGGTTGCCGACCTCGCGACGGCCCTCGCCGTCACCCCGGCGACGGCGACGCGCATGTGCGACCGGCTCGTCCACAAGCAGCTCATCCGCCGGCGCACCGAACGCGAGGACCGCCGCCAGGTCCGCGTCGCACTGACCGAGCGGGGCCGGGAGCTCGTCGATGCCGTGACCGCGAGGCGCCGTCTCGAGATCGCCGAGATCGTGAAGCGCATCCCCGTAGGCCAGCAGAAGGTCATGATCGAGGCGCTGCAGCGTTTCGCCGAGTCGGCCGGCGAGGTCCGCGAGGAGGACTGGGCGTCGGGGTGGGACCTGTGACCGGGCCGGGCGAGGTTCCCGGCGCGCCCCGCCGGGGGGTTGCCCTCGGCCGGTTGCGCGCGGTCGGCTCGAACTTCTTCGCGACGGCCAGCTTCAACAAGAAGTGGCTCGTCCTCGGAACCCTGATCGGCGTCATCGCCGGCTTTGGCGCCGTCATCTTCTACGAGGCCCTCTCGCTCGCCACCCACCTCTTCCTCGGCGTGCTGGCCGGCTACCGCGTCCCGACGCCGGCGGGGGAGGGGAACCTCGCCGGTTCGGCCAGCTACGCGAGGCCCTGGGCGGTGCCGCTCGTGGTCTGCCTCGGCGGCCTGATCTCGGGCCTGCTCGTGTTCGGCTTCGCCCCGGAGGCCGAGGGGCACGGGACCGACGCAGCCATCTCGGCCGTGCACGAGAACCCGCGGGGGATCCGGTTCCGCACCGTGGTGGTGAAGATCGTCGCCTCCGCCGTCACGATCGGGACGGGTGGCTCGGGTGGCCGGGAGGGGCCGACGGGCCAGATCAGCGCCGGCTTCGGCTCGATACTGGCTCGCCTGTTCGATCTGAGTCCCTCCGATGCCCGGATCGCCGTCGCGAGCGGCATCGGGTCGGGCATTGGCTCGATCTTCGGCGCCCCGCTCGGCGGCGCCGTCCTGGCGGCGGAGATCCTCTACCGCGACGACTTCGAGGTGGAGACGCTGCTCCCCTCCTTCATCGCCTCGATCGTCGGCTACGCCGTCTTCGGGGCCATCGAGGGCTATGCACCGCTGTTCGGCTTCGCCACCCGGTTCCAGCTCGCCGACCCCGGTCAGCTCGGCTGGTTCGGGGTCATCGGGATCATCGGTGGACTCGTGGGCCTGTTGTACGCCAAAGGCTTCTACGGCATCGGGGGCCTGTTCGGGCGGCTTCCGGTCCCTCGGGCGCTGCGCCCGGCGATCGGCGGACTGCTCGTTGGCGCCATCGCGCTCGCCATGCCGCAGGTGCTCGGCACCGGCTACGGGTGGATCCAAAAGACCCTCGGCCCCGGCCTCTTGCACATCCCGCTCTGGATCGTCCTGCTGGTGCCCTTCGCCCGCATCCTCGCCACCGGCCTGTCGATCGATTCGGGCGGTTCGGGCGGGATCTTCGGCCCGGGCATGGTCATCGGCGCATTCCTCGGCGCCGGGATATGGGACGTCGCCCGCCACTTGTCCTTCGGCGTCGGCTCGGACCCCGCTCCCTTCGTCGTCGTCGGGATGATGGCCTGCTTCGGGAGCATCGCCCGGGCTCCGCTCGCCATCATGTTGATGGTGGCGGAGATGACCGGGAGCCTGGCCATCGTGGTGCCGGCGATGCTGGCGGTCGGACTCGGCACGCTGATCGTCCGGCGAGGCGACGACACCATCTACCGCAGCCAGCTGAAGAGCAGGGCTGAGTCGCCCGCGCACCGCATCTTGACCGGGATGCCCCTGCTGTCGAGGATCCCCGTGGCCCAGGCGATGGCCCGTCCCCGCCTCGTGCTGCCGATCGGCCTCGACTCGGTTGCCGCCACGACGGCGATGACCGATGCCGGCGTCACCGAGGCGCCTGGCCTCGACGAGGAGGGGCGCTTCCGGGGCGTCGTCACCCAACAGCGCCTACTCGACGCAGGACCGTCGACCACCGTCGGAGCAGTGCTCGACACGGTCGTGTTGCCGGTGCAGCAGAGCCAGCAGTGCGACGTGGCCCTCGAGACCCTCACCACGACCCCGACGTCGTGGGTGCCGGTGGTCGACTCGGATCGCCGCGTCGTCGGGACCCTGGCGGTCTCCGACATGGTGCGCTCCTATCGCCGCGCCCTGCAGGGCAGCCTGCAGCAGGTGGCCGGCCTTGGAGGAGCGACCGGGATCTTCGAGGCAGTCGTCGCCGAGCACGCGCCGCTCGACGGGCGCGCACTGCGGGAGGCGGCGGTGCCGCGGGGCGTCATCGTGACGAGCATCGAGCGGGGACGGACGGTCGTCCTGCCACAGGGTGCCACCGTGGTGCAGGCGGGAGACCGCCTCGTGATGCTGGCCACCCCGGTGGAGGCGGCACGGGTGCGCCACCTCGCCGAACCCCCGGCGGCGGAGATGCCACCGCCCGAAGCCACCCGGCTGGCATAGCCTGCGGTCATGTGCCGCAACATCACGACGCTGCGCGGCCTCGAACCTGCTGCGACTACCGCCGAGATCGAGGCGGCTGCTCGCCAGTACGTTCGGAAGGTGAGCGGAGTCCAGTCGACCTCGGCTGCCACCACACCGGCGATAGAGCGGGCGATCGCCAAGGTGAGCGAGGCGACGGGGGAGCTGCTCGCCACGCTCCCGCCCCGGCGGCGACCGCCCCGCGGCCTTCCTCCCTCCCGCCGCCGGGCGGTCGAGCCGACCCGCTGAGGTCCCGGGACCGGGGCGCCTGCCGCCACCGCCGCGACGAGGGTTCCTTCCGATGCGGCGAGGCCCGTCGAGCCGTCCCCGCCTGGCAGGATCGGGCCATGGAGCTACGAGAGGCCCTGTATACGACCCGGGCGATGCGCCGTGTGCGGCCCGACCCGATTCCCGGCGAGGTGCAGGCTCGCATCCTCGACGCCGCCATCCGAGCCCCGAGCGGAGGCAACGCCCAGCCGTGGCGTTTCGTGCTGGTCGACTCGCCCGAGCTCAAGTCGGCACTCGGACCGCTCTACCGTGCCAGCATCACCACCCTGTGGGAAGGTCCGTACCGCGAGCGCCTCGCGCGGGCGCAGGCCGACCCGGGCGCGGCCTCGAGCCGAAGCCTGTTGAAGGTGCAGCGCTCGGCCCAGTGGTTGGCCGACCACTACGAACAAGTGCCGATGTTCCTGTTCTGCTTCGTGCGGGGCGATGGCGGGGCCGGTTCCATCTACCCGGCGGCGTGGAGCGCCCAGCTGGCTGCGAGAGCCGAGGGCGTCGGCAGCTCACTCACCTCTGTGCTCGGGGCCAGCCATCCCGACGACGTCCGGGGACTCCTCGGTGTGCCCGACGAGAGCTGGAAGAACGCCTGCATGGTCTCCTTCGGCTACCCGACGGGGCGCTGGGGGGTCGCCGAGCGGCGTCCGGTCGACGAGGTGGCGGGCCGCAACGGGTGGAGCGGCCGGCTCGGCTTCTCGGTTCCCGAGCCGCTCTGGCCGAATGAGGCGTGAGGCGCGCTCAGGGCTTCCGCTCGTAGACGACGAACGAGACGCGGTTCGCCAACAGGTCATAAAGGGACCGGGCGGGTCCGTTGAACTCCTGGGTGTGCCAGTAGAGCTTCTCGGCCCCCGCCTCACGCGCCCGCCCGGCCACCGCCTCGATGAGCTGGCGGGCGACGCCGGTCCCGCGGGCGACGGGGGCGACGAAGAGGTCCTCGAGGTAGCACACCGGCCCCATCGTCCAGGTCGAGGCGTGGAAGAGCGCGTTCGCCATGCCGACGACCTCGCCGCTCTCGGTCTCGGCGACGAGGGAGAACATCCCGTCGCGCCGCTGGACCAGCCGGTCGAAGGTCGCACGGGTGACGTCCTCCGGCACTTCGTTCCGGTAGAAGTCAACGTAGGCCTCGAACAGCGCCCGCCACGGCCCGAAGTCCTCCGGGCGCGGGTCCCGGATCACTCGCCGCCCCGGTCTTCGTGCATGGCCCAGAGATTAGAGTCGCCCCGGCCCCGGCGCCGGGACGGGGTCCTCGGGAAAGGATCGAGGCGATGGGGCGATTTGAGGGCAAGGTCGTGCTCGTCACGGGATCCTCGAGCGGGATCGGCAGGAAGACGGCCGAGGCCTTCGATGCCGAGGGAGCGAGAGTCGCCGTGAACTCCGCCCGCTCGGTCGAGGCGGGGCAGGCGGTCGCCGCCGCGCTGGCGGACGGCTTCTACGTCCAGGCGGACGTGTCCGACGCGGCCTCGTGCGACGCGCTCGTCGAGGCGGTGCTCGAGCATTACGGCCGTCTCGACGTGCTCGTGAACAACGCCGGCGTCACCAAGGTGATCCCGCACCGCGACCTCGACGCCGTCGACGACGACCTGTTCCGGTGGATCCTCGAGGTGAACGTCGTCGCTCCCTTCCGCCTCGCCCGGCGCTGCATGCCCCACCTCGTCGCGACCGACGACGGGTGCATCGTGAACGTGAGCTCGCTCGCAGGCGTCCGCCCGACGGGCAGCTCCATCCCCTATGCGGTGTCCAAGGCGGCCCTCAACCACCTGACGGTCCTGCTCTCCAACGTCGTCGGTCCGTCGGTTCGGGTGAACGCGGTCGCTCCGGGGCTCGTCCGCACTCCCTGGACGAGCGAGTGGCACGAGCTGCACGCCTCGATGGCGAGGAGGGCTCCGCTGAAGCGCTCAGGAGAGGCGGACGAGGTGGCGGATGCCGTCGTCTCCCTCGCCGCCAACCGCTACGTCACCGGGCAGGTGCTCGTCGTCGACGGCGGCCTCGGCCTCCGGTAGGTGAGAGGTCCGCCGCGGCCGTCCCGGCCCGAGGCGTCGCCGCCTCGCCACCCGCCGTCACTCGAGCCGATGGCGGAGCCGTCTCGCCGTGCCGGCGGGAAAGGTCGGGAGGATGCTCGCCCAGGCGGCCACGTGTCGCCGCTGTTCGGGTCGCCAGGCGCCGAGAGCCGGCTGGCCGCCCGCTCGCCGCTTGCCGTGCTCAGTCCGAACCGGTTCCGTTGTAGAGGCTGTGCCGGGCCGAGGCGAGCTGGGTCCGCACGAGCGGCTCGAAGTGCCCGAGCGGGAGGGTGTCGTAGCCGGGGTCGAAGGCCGGCTGGTCGTACTCGGCGCAGAACTCGGCGGTGTAGCCGAACAGCGGGTGCTCCCGGTAGCGCTCGCGCAGGTTCCGGTCGAGGCCGAGGTGGTGGAAGAAGTAGTAGCCCTGGAAGACGGCGTGGTGCGCAACCATCCAGTGGTTGTCCTCCGACACGAATGGCTTTACCACCGCCGCCGCCACGTCGGCATGGTTGGCGGGCCCGAGCGTGTCGCCGATGTCGTGGACCAGGCAACAGAAGACGTACTCGTCGTCCCGGTCCGCCCGGTAGGCGCGAGTCGCCGTCTGGAGCGAGTGCGTCAGGCGGTCGACGGCAAAGCCACCGAAGTCGCCGTCGAGGAGGCGGAGGTGGGCGAGGAGGCGGTCGGGCAGAGCGAGGAAGAACTCGATGGAGTGCCCGGCGATGACGCTCCAGTCCTCGGCGGTGCCCTCGGTCATGGCATGAAAGGCCGCCCGCTGCCCGGCGCTCGAGTCGGTCTCGGTCATGGTTCCAGTCTCGGCGCGCGGGCGGCGGCCATCAACCCGTCGGCTTGAGGGCGGACTTCACCACCTTGCCGAGTGCGTTGCGAGGCAGCTCGGCCGTGAGGTGGATCTGCTTCGGACGCTTGTAGAAGGCGAGCTGTTCTGCCATGAGCCGCTCGAGCGTCTCGACAAGCGAGTCGGTGGCCGGCCCGGACCCGGTCGGGACGACAAAGGCCACCACCTGCTCTCCCCACTCCTCGTCTGGCCACCCGACGACGGCGGCGTCGGCGACCGCCGGGTGACAGCGCAGGACGTCCTCCACCTCGCGGGGGTAGACGTTGTAGCCGCCGGAGATGACGAGCTCCGCCTTCCGCCCGACGAGGTGGAGGTAGCCGTCCTCGTCGAAGCTCCCGAGGTCGCCCGTGCGAAACCAACCGTCGGAGAAGGCGGCCGCCGTCGCTTCGGGGCGCGCCAGGTAGCCGCCGAAGACGTTCGGGCCCCGCACGAGGACCTCGCCGGCGCTGTCGGGCCGGAGGTCGTCGAGGCGTACCTCGACGCCCGGCAGTGGCAAGCCGACAGTTCCGGGCCGGCGCTCCCCGTCGTAGGGATTGGAGGTGTTCATGAGCGTCTCGCTCATCCCGTAGCGCTCGAGGAGCTGCTGGCCGGTCCGCTCGGCAAGCTCCCGGTGCAGCCCGGCGGGCAGCGGGGCCGAACCTGAGACGCACAGGCGCAGGCGGCGCAGCTCCTCGACACCGGTGAGGCGCGAGTACATCGTCGGGACGCCGAAGAGCATGGTGGCGTGGTGGCGGGTGATCGACTCGCCGATGTCGACGGGGGCGAACCGCCGCCGGATAACGGCCGAGGCCCCTGCGGCGAGCGTCCCGTGCACCCCGACACCGAGGCCGTGGACGTGAAAGAGGGGGAGCGCCAGCACGAGCCGGTCCTCGGGCGTCCAGCGCCAGGCCTCGACCACGGCGAGCGCGCCGGCGAGGAGGTTCCCGTGCGAGAGCAGGGCCCCCTTCGGCGACCCTGTGGTGCCCGAGGTGTAGACGAGCATGGCCGGGTCACCCGGCTCGCACCGGTCGAGCGCGAGCTCGCCCTCGTCGTCGGCCGGACCGGCCTTTTGGCACCGTGCCCCGAGGGCGAGCTCGACGAGGGGACGCGCGGAGAGCCCGGTGACCAGCTTGGCGCACCGGGCGTCATCGCTGACGACAGCAACAGGTGTCGCGTCTCCAACGATGTGGGCGAGCTCTCGCGAGGTGTAGGCGGTGTTGACGGGGACGACGACGAGGCCCAGGCGAAGGGCGCCGAGATGGGCGGCGACGAGGGCGGACGAGGGCGCCGCCGCCATGACGATGCGGTCACCGCGCTGCAGGCCACGGGCCGCCATGGCCGCCGCCCAAGATCGGCTCTCGTGTTCGAGCTCACCGGCCGTCGTCCAGCCCCGCTCGTCGTCGAAGAGGGCGGGGGATGCGGGGCGCGCCGCCGCCAGGGCCGCCCAACGACGGGGGATGCTGCGGTCCGCGAGCAGGTCGGTTGCCGGCACAGCGGCAAGACTAGGGCTGTCCACGCCTTTCCTCCGGCACCCGACGGAGCGTCCTTTGGCGGTCGCGGCCTGCGCTCATGTCCTGGCCGCCGACCGAGACGCCCGCCCGCTGCCGGCCGCCGTGTCAGAGCTGGCCGTCGTCGTGGTCGGTCGTGTCCTGCGGGTGGAGAGGCCGGCAGGAGGGCCGTGCAGCATCCACCGGTGGCGGAAGCGGTCCCGCACGACGGCGGTACGCCCGTGGGGCCGACCGGCGGCGGGCCTCGAGCAGACCCCTCGTCCGACGCCCGCTCGAGCACCCCGGCGAGGTCGCTCACCCCCGAGGCGGGCGAGCCCGTGGCGTCGGCTCATGGCGGCGGCGCGACGACGTGGTGGACCGAGCACGGCGTGGCCGACGCGGCGGTCGGTCGTGACCGTCGGCGCCGCCAGCGGGTACGCGGCCGTGCCGGGCGATGGCCGCCCTGGCACCGGCGATGGCGGGATAGGCCGTCCGGCGGAGGTGACGACAAACCGGCCGCCGCTCCGTGAGCCGAGAAGGGGGACCTCATCGCGCCCTGCGCCGTCTCGTCTCCAGCTCCTCTCGGTCCGGGGAGGGGGGTGTGGTGACGCGCCGCTCCGGACGGCTCCTTTCGGCCGGGCGTCGCAGCACCTCGGACCTTCGGCGCCCTCGCCCTGGTGATCCGTTGAGAGAGAGCGCCGGCGCTTGTACGCGGCTCGGGCCGCCTCTGTGACCGGGAGGGTCGTCGACGTAGCCGAAGGTGAGGCCGCACCGCGGCCGGCCCTCGGGACCTGAGGCCGGGCTCCGCCCTGGGGCGGTCGAGCCGGCGGGCCAACGGCGCTCGCGCCCTGGCGGTGCCGGTGGTCGAGCAGCTCGCGACGCGTCGCGCGGGGTGCAGGCGCCGGCGAGGGCTGTTCCCCCGACGCGGGCGGTCGCCAGCCACGTCTCGGAGGTGGGCTCCTCGGCCGTCTCGGGGCGCCGCCAGCGCGAGAGCAGATGGCCGTAGACGACCGGCACGTCGTCGAGCTCTAGAGGTCGCCGGTGATCGCTGTAATTGTCGCTCGGGAGGCGACGACTCCGTTGCGAGTCTGGGCGGGCCCCGGCAGAGCCGTCCCGGTGCCATGCTGATGCCCGCAAGGAGGCGAGCCATGACGAGCATCGAGCCGGCCCTCAGGTATCCCGGGATCAGCCCGCAGGGCTTCGCCCATCCGGCAGACCGGGCGGCGACAGCGGCCCTCCACTCGGTGCCGATGCTCGATCGGGCGATCAGGGTGCTGACCGAGCTCACCTACGAGCGACGACTGCGCCAGCTCTTCCTCGGCCAGGCCGTCCGCCTCGGAGAAGATCAGCTCCCGGCGATCTGGGCGATGCAGCGCCAGTGCGCCAACACGCTCGACCTGTCCGCCTGCCCGTCGCTCTATCTCACCCAGATGCCCGTCGGCAACGCCATGACGATCGGCGCCAACGAGCCGGTCACCCTTGTCATGTCGGGCCTCGTCGGTTCCTACAGCGACGACGAGCTCAAGTCCGTCCTCGCTCATGAGATGGGTCACGTCCTCGCCCAGCACGTGACGCTCAACACGGCCTTCCAGCTCACCCGCTTGCTGCTGAGCGGCGCGCTGAAGGCCCAGCCGCTCGCCGGACTGCCGCTCCTCGCGCTCTACTACGCCCTCCTCGAGTGGTCGAGGGCGGCCGAGCTCACCGCTGACCGGGCCTCGGCCCTCGTCACCGCGGACCCGCAGCTGCCGTGCCTGACCCTCATGCGGATCGCCGGCGGCCCGGTGGCGGAGATGAACCTCGACGCCTTCATCCGCCAGGCGATGGAGTACGAGCGGGAGGAGGACCCCTTCGCTAGGTGGTCCCGCTTCTTCACCGAGGTCCACACCACCCACCCGTTCCCCGTCCGGCGGGTGCGGGAGCTCGTCGAGTGGGTGGCCTCCGGGGACTACGACCGCATCCGCTCCGGCCAGTACCTCCGCCGTGGCCAGGAACCTCCTGCATCGGCGGAGTTCGATGCCGCCTTCGGCCACTACCGCACCCGGTTCTCCTCGATCGTCGACCGGGCCGGCAACGGCGTGCAGACCGTCTTCGACCGGGTGAGCTCATGGCTGGACGGCCGCAACGGGGCGGCTGCCGGCGACGAGGCGGCCGCGGACTTCCCCGACTGATTCCGGCGCGCCTGCCGCCTCGGCGGAGACGGGCGACCGCTCGATCTCGAGGCCTCCGTCCTCTCGACCACCTCGGTCCCAAGGGCGGTACAGGGCCGGCGGAACCGCTCGGCGACGTGCGCCCGCTTCCTCTCCGCAGGCGAGGCGGGTGAAGAGTGCTCGGGTCGGAGAGGCCTGTGGGTGCCGAGAACCCCGTCCGCCCAGCTCAGGCGACCATCTGGTATTCGTGGACGAGGCCGCCCAGGTGATCGGTTCTTCGTAGCCTGGCGTCAACGTCGCTGATGGTGGGAGGGGCCGCATCGGAATCAGCGGGCGGTCGTTGGCTGAGGGACCGGTGGGGCCGGTGCGCGTTGTAATGCTCGACGTACTCGGTAAGGACTGC
>JAJZZB010000087.1 GCA_021797795.1 Actinomycetes bacterium
TCCGATCGCGCCGGCCGGCGCGCCGGCCGCCAGCCAGGCGCAGAGGGCGTCCCCGCTCTCGCCGGCGACGAGCAGGTCCCCGGCGCCGAGCAGGCGGTGGGAGGCGAGCGCCGGAGCGTAGAGCCCGACGAATCCGAGGCGCGGGCGGTGACCCTCCGCCACGATGGCGGCGGCGGCCTCGAGGGCGAGCTCGGTGGCGGTGTGCATCGGGACCGAGAAGACGACCGCCTCGGCGGAGGCGGCCGAGGAGACGGGGAAACCCTCGAGGGAGAGGTCGGCGACGACCACCTCGTGCCCGGCCTCGTCGAGCAGGCCGGCGAGAGCTGCCAGGCCGGCGGGCTGGTGGCCGAGCTCGTAGGTGGAGAGGAGGAGGACCTTCACCGGGGCAGGATAGCCACGCCGCCGGGGGCGGCCTCGTCGATCTCGACCTCGATGGCGTCCCGGGCAGCCCGCAGCGCCGCCTCGACGAGGGCCCGCTCGGGCGCCGCCGCGAAGACGAAGCCGAGGTAGCGGTCGCCCTCGGGGAGGGCCCTCACGACCCGGCCCTCGGGGACGGTCACCTCGACGCCGGTGACGTGGCGCAGGTGCCGGACCTCCTCCAGGTGGTGGACCCGGCGGAGCACGCCCGTTCGCGGGATGGGGATCATGAGGACGCCGGCCGGGCCCGCCAGGCGGGGCTCGGGACCGGCGAGGCCGAGCGCCCGGGCGAGGATCAGCTCCTCCAGGCTGGCGCCTCCCGGGAGGGCGAGCGCCTTCGAGCAGCGGCCCCCGATGGTCCGCGCCGCCAGCTCGAGCACCTTCGCCTCGCCGCCGCCGGGGACCCTCAGCTCGGCGTGCACCGGGCCGTCGGTGAGCCCGAGCGCCGCCACCGCCCGCCGGGCTGCCAGCTCGACGGCCCCGGCCGACTCGTCGTCGAGGGCGGTCGGCGCCACGTAGATCGTCTCCTCGAAGTACGGCCCCTCGAGCGGCTCGGGCTTGTCGAAGATGGCGACCACGTCGAGCTCCCCGCCCGAGAGCACGCCCTCGAGGGCCACCTCGGGGCCGGCGACGAACCGCTCGACCAGGAGGGGGGCCTGAGGCAGCTCGCCCTCGCCCTCGAGGATGGCGCGGACCCGCTCGGCCGCCCGGGCGGCCTCGGGCGGGGAGTCCGCCCGGATGACCC
Source organism: Actinomycetes bacterium (assembly GCA_021797795.1). Classification (GTDB taxonomy): domain Bacteria; phylum Actinomycetota; class Acidimicrobiia; order Acidimicrobiales; family Bog-793; genus JAKACF01. The sequence goes on from JAJZZB010000087.1 coordinate 1,163, forward strand.
CCCGCGAGCCCGACAGCGAGCAGGCCTTCACCACGACCGGTGGCCCGAGCAGCGAGGCCGCCTCGGCCGCCCCGGCCGGCGACCCCGGCTCGACGACGACGAAGTCGGGCTGGGGGACGCCCGCCGCCTCGAAGGCGCGGCGCATGCCGGCCTTGTCGCGGGTGAGCCGGACGGCTCCGACCGGGCTGTGACGGAGCCCGAGCCGGGCTGCGGCGAGGGCTGCGGCGACCAGGCCCTGGTCGTCGACGGCGACGACGGCGTCGAGGTGGACGCGCCCGGCATGGGCCACGATCGCCTCGGCCGCCGCCGCAGGGTCCTCGATGGGCACCTCGAGGAAGCGATCGCCCATCCGGCCGGCGAGCGCCTGGGCCCGCTCCGAGGCCGTCACGACCTCGAGGCCGAGGCGGCGGGCGGCCGCCAGGTACTCCTCTGCCCGGTAGGTGCCCGTCGGCAGGATCAACAACGCGGTCGGCACCTCGACATGATGCACCAGCCGGCGGCGGGCTCCGGCCGGGAGCGGCACCGGTCCGGGACGGGTTAGCCTTGGCCCATGGCCGAAGCCGGCGTGCTCAGAGTGACCGATGCAGCCCGGGAGATGGTGCTCGCCATCCGGGGCAACGAGGACAGCCCGGAGTCGCTCGCCCTGTTCCTCGAGATCAACGGGACGGCGAGCGGCGCCTACACCTACGACATGTGGTTCCAGCAGGTCTCCGACGCCGCCCCCGGCGACGCCGTCACCGAGGACGACGGGCTGAGCGTCGTCGTCGTCTCGAGCAGCGTCGACCGCATGCAGGGCGCCACCTTGGACGTCGGCGAGAACGGCGGCGAGACCGGGCTCGTCATGCTGAACCCGAACACCCCGCCCGGCTCCCGCCCGGCACCCGAGAGCGACCTGTCGGACCCGATCTCCCAGCGGATCCTGAAGATCATCGAGGACGAGGTCAACCCCCAGATCGCCATGCACGGCGGCTTCGCCGACCTCGTCGCCTTCGAGGAGGGGACGGCCTACGTCCGCATGCTCGGCGGCTGCCAGGGCTGCGGGCTCGCCTCGGTCACCTTGAGCCAGGGCATCTCGGTCGCCATCCAGGAGGCCGTCCCGGAGGTCACCTCCGTCGTCGACGTGACGGACCACGCCTCGGGGACGAACCCCTACTACGAGTCGGCGAAGAAGTAGCCGCTCGGGCGAGGAAGAAGAAGGACGCTCCTCAGGCGAGGAAGCGGTCGAACCACTCGAGCGTCCGCTCCCAGGCGTCGCGGGCGGACGGCTCGTGGTAGGAGTCCCGGCGGTCGCAGTGGAAACCGTGGCCGGCGCCGGGGTAGCGGACGATCTCGGACTCGACCGGGGCGCCGGCGAGCAGGCGGCGGAGCTCCTCGACCTCCTCGACGGGGATGGACGGGTCCTCGTCGCCGAAGAGACCGAGCCACGGCGTCTCGAGCTCGCCGGCCCGCTCGCCGAGCGGCCGGAGCCGCTCGGAGCGGCCTTTCAGGATCCCGCCGCCGTAGAAGCCGACGGCCGCCCCGAGGGGCCGCTCGACCGCTGCCAGGAAGCTGACCCTGCCGCCCATGCAGAAACCGACGAGCCCGGTCCGCTCGGGGGCGAAGCCAGCGCCCGAGACGTGCTCCAAGGTGGCGTCGAGGTCGACGAGGAGGCCCTCGTCGCTCATGGCTGCGAGGTGCGGGGCGACGAGGTCGTAGCGGTCGTAGGAGATGGTCCCGCCGCCGCTGCGGTGGAACAGGTGGGGCGCCACGGCGTGGTAGCCGGCCGCCGCCAGGCGCCGGGTGACGTCCTCGATGTGCTCGTTGACGCCGAAGGCCTCCTGGACGACGACGACCGCACGGCGGGACTCGCCGCCCTTCGCCTCGACCTCGTAGAGCGCCATCGGCCCGTCGGTCGTCGTGAGCTCGATCGTGCGGGCGGCGCCGACCTCGTCAGGTCCTGCCACGGGACCTCCCTTCTCGCGGGGGCAGGCTACTGGCCGGCGGCGGGCTCCCCTCCGTCGCCGAAGTACCGTTGGGCCATGCTGCGCTTCCTCACTGCCGGCGAGTCACACGGCAAGGGGCTGGTCGTCGTCGTGGAGGGGTTGCCGGCCGGCCTCCCGGTGACGGCCGAGCAGGTCGAGGCCGAGCTCGCCCGGCGCCGCCTCGGCTACGGCCGCGGGCCGAGGATGCGCTTCGAGCGGGACGAGGTGACCCTCCTCGGCGGCGTCCGTCACGGACGGACGCTCGGCTCGCCGGTGGCGATCGAGATCGCCAACACCGAGTGGCCGAAGTGGGCCGAGGAGATGTCGCCCGCCCCGGGCCGGTCCGCCAGGCCGCTCACGGCGCCCCGTCCCGGGCACGCCGATCTGGCGGGGATGCAGAAGTACGGCTTCTCGGACGCACGGGACGTTCTCGAGCGGGCCTCGGCCCGCGAGACGGCTGCCCGCGTGGCGGCCGGCTCGCTCGCGAAGGCGCTCGTGGCCGAGATCGGCATCGCCGTCGTGAGCCACGTCGTCGCCATCGGCGCCGCACGGGTCGACAGGGCGCTCCGGCCGGAGCCGGAGGACCTCGCCCGCATCGACGCCTCGCCGGTGCGCTGTGTCGACCCGGTTGCCGCAGAGCAGATGGTGGCAGAGGTGAAGGCGGCCGCCAAGGCCGGCGACTCGCTCGGGGGGATGGCAGAGGTGCTCGCCCACGGCGTGCCGGTCGGCCTCGGCAGCCACGTCCACTACGACCGCAAGCTCGACGGCCTCCTCGCCCAGGCGGTCATGTCGATCCAGGCGGTGAAGGCGGTCGAGATCGGCGACGCCATCGCCGTCTCGGGCCGCCGCGGGTCCGAGGCCCACGACGCCATCTACTACGACCCCGCCACCGGCGAGTACCTGAGGCGGACCGACCGTGCCGGGGGCATCGAGGGCGGGATCTCGACCGGCGGGCTCGTCTGGCTGCGGGCCGCCATGAAGCCGCTCGCCACGCTGAACCGCCCGGTCCTCGAGACGGTCGACACCGCCTCGAAGGAGCCGGCGATCTCGTTCAAGGAGAGGACCGACGTCACCGCCGTCCCGGCCATGGGCGTCGTGGCCGAGTCGATGGTCGCCCTCGTCCTCGCCTCCGAGGCGCTGCGGAAGTTCGGCGGCGACTCGGTCGCCGAGTTCGTGCGCAACCGGGGCGGCTACCTGGAGGCGATGCACGAGACGCCGTCCGAGGACCTCGGGGCTGCGCCCGCTCGTGCCTGAGCACCTCATGCTGATCGGGATGATGGGCGCCGGCAAGACGACGGTCGGTCACCTCGTCGCCGGGAGGATGGGCCGCCCATTCCACGACAGCGACGAGGAGATCCTCGCCCGGACGGCCATGAGCGTCCCGGAGATCTTCGCCGCCCGGGGCGAGGCCGCCTTCCGGGCCGAGGAGCGGGCCGTGCTGGCCGCCGCCCTCGCCTCGCCGGTCCCGTCGGTGATCGCCGTGGCGGGCGGCGCCGTCTTCGACCCCGACTCGCGCCGGCGGGTACGGCGCGCCGGCGTGGTCGTGTGGCTGCGCGCCCGGCCGGCCACCCTGGCCGGGCGGGTCGGCTCGGGGGCGGGCCGGCCCCTCCTCGAGCACGACCCCGCCGGGACGATGGCGCTCCTCGACGCGAGGCGCCGGCCCGTCTACCGCTCCCTCGCCGACGCACGCGTCGACGTCGACGGCTCCCCGCCGCTCCTCGTCGCCAGCCGGGTGACCTCCCTCGCCCGCCGGCTCCTCGCCGAGCGGGCCGGCGAGGCCGCCGGCTGCCCGGCTCCGACAGGGGCGGTGTCCTCGTGAGCGGGCCGCTCCGGCGGGTCGAGGTGCCGCTTCGACCGGAGCGCTACGAGGTCGTGATCGGGCCCGGGGCGCTCGGGGAGCTGGCCTCGATGCTCCCGGGGACGGCCCGGCTGGCGGCCGTCGTCACCCAGCCCGGGATCGGCGTCGAGCTCGACCTCCCGCTCCCGTCCTTCGTCGTCGAGATCGCACGGGGCGAGGCGAGAAAGTCGCTCGCCACCGTGGAGCAGCTCGGCCGGTCCTTCGCCCGCCACGGGCTCGGCCGCTCCGACGTCGTCATCGCCGTCGGCGGCGGGCTCGTCACCGACGTCGCCGGCCTCGCCGCCTCGCTCTGGCACCGGGGGACCCCGGTCGTGCACGTCGCCACGACGCTGCTCGCCCAGATCGACGCCGCCATCGGGGGCAAGACGGGGGTCAACCTCCCCGAGGGGAAGAACCTCATGGGGACGTTCTCCCAGCCCCGCGGGGTCGTCTGCGACACCGACACCCTTTCGAGCCTTCCCGAAGAGGAGTGGCGCTCCGGCCTCGGCGAGCTGGCGAAGTACGCCTTCCTCGGCGTCGCCGGCCTGGCGGGGATGAGCCTCGTCGACAGGATCGAAGCCTGTGTGGCCTGCAAGGCGGGCGTGGTGGCGGCCGACGAGCGGGAGTCGGCCGGCAGGATGCTCCTCAACTACGGCCACACCCTCGCCCATGCCCTCGAGGCGGCCGGTCTCGCCGGAGGGGCGGACGAGGAGACGCACGCCCCTGCGACGCTCCGCCACGGCGAGGCCGTGGCCGTCGGTCTCGTCTTCGCCGCCCGGCTGGCGGAGGCCCTCGGCCGGGTGGATGCCGCCCGGGTCGGCGAGCACGTGGCGCTCGTCGAGTCCCTCGGGCTCTCCCCGCTGCTTCCGAAGGGGAGCGATCCGTCCCGGCTCGTCGAGTTCATGGCCCGTGACAAAAAGGCGCACGGCGACCTCACCTTCGTCCTCGACGGCCCGGCCGGCGTGGAGCCGGTGCGCGGTATCGACGCCTCCCTCGTCGTCCGCATCCTCGAGGAGATGCCGTCCGCATGAGCGACTCGCACAGCCCTCCGGTCGTCCTCCTCCTCTCGGGGCCGAACCTGCAGCTGCTCGGGGAGCGGGAGCCGTCGGTCTACGGCCGCGAGACCCTCGCCGACAAGGTGGCGCGGGCCGCCGCCGCCGCCGACGGCCTCGGGTGGCGCCTCGAGCACGTCCAGTCCGACGCCGAGGCCGATCTCGTCCGGGCCGTCCACCGGGCGCGGGGGCGCGCCGGGGCGGTGGTCGTGAACGCCGGCGCCCTCACCCACTACGGCTGGTCGCTGCACGATGCTCTGGCGGCCTTCGAGGGGGTCGTGGTCGAGCTGCACGTGTCGAACCCGGCCGCCCGCCAGCCCTGGCGCTCGCAGTCGGTCGTCACCCCGGTCGCCGACGGCGTGGTCGCCGGCTTCGGCGGCCTCGGCTACGAGCTGGCAGTGGAGGCCGCCATCCGCCTGGCCTCGCGCTGAGGGCCGCCCGCCGCCGGACGCGTAGTCTTCCCACGATGTCTTCGGGTCGCCAGCGCGCCAACCTCCCGGCGATGGACGTCGCCTCCCGCCTCGGGTGCCTCCGGGCGGGGCTCGATGCGGCGGGCTGCGACGCCCTCCTCGTCAGCTCGCTCGTCAACATCCGCTACCTCACCGGCTTCACCGGCTCGGCCGCCCTGCTGCTCGTGACGGCAGGCCGCGCCCTTCTCGTCACCGACCCGAAGTACCCCGAGCAGGCGGCCGAGCAGACGGCCGCCGCCGGGGCCGAGGTGGAGATCGAGGCGGGGACGCGCCAGGGTCAGATCGAGGTCCTCGACCGGGCGGCCGAGGGGCTGCGCCGCCTCGGCCTCGAGGCCGCCGCCCTCAGCTGGGCGGCGGCCGACCGCCTGAGGGCCGGGCTCGGCCAGTTCGCCTCGGCGGGCGGCGGCCTCGTCGCCACCGAAGGGGTCGTCGAGCGCCTCCGCCTGGTGAAGGACGCCGGCGAGCTCGCCCGGATCGAGCTCGCCGCCGACTTCGCCGACGTGGCGCTCGCCCAGGTGAAAGAGCGGCTCGGCGCCGGGATCACCGAGGCGGAGTTCGCACTTGAGCTCGACTACGAGATGCGGCGCAGGGGCGCCGACGACCTCTCGTTCGAGACCATCGTGGCGAGCGGGCCGAACGGCGCCATGCCGCACGCCCGGCCGTCGGACCGTCGGATCGACGACGGCGACGTCGTCGTCGTCGACTTCGGCGCCCTCGTCGACGGCTACCACTCCGACATGACACGCAGCTTCACCGTCGGGCGGGTTCCAGGAGAGATGGTCGACGTCCTCGACGCCGTCCTCGTCGCCCAGCGGGCGGGGGTGCGGGCGACCCGGGCGGGGGCGAGCGCCGCCGCCATCGACGCCGCCTGCCGGCGCTCGCTGGACGAGGCGGGCTACGCCGAGCACTTCGTGCACGGCACCGGGCACGGCGTCGGGCTCGAGATCCACGAGGCCCCGGCGATCAGCGAGCAGTCCGCTGATATCCTCGATGAGGGCGCCGTCGTGACCGTGGAGCCCGGTGTGTACCTGCCGGGGATCGGCGGCGTGCGCATCGAGGACACGCTCGTCGTCACCGCCCAGGGCGCGCGCCCGCTGACCAAGTCGACCAAGGACACGACCTTCTGATGCCTCTCTCCACCAACGACCTGCGCAACGGGATGACGCTCGACCTGCCCGAGGGGCTGTTCTCGGTCGTCGAGTTCCAGCACGTGAAGCCGGGCAAGGGCGGGGCGTTCGTGCGGACCAAGCTGCGCAACTCCCGCACCAAGGCGGTGATCGAGCGCACCTTCCGGGCGGACGAGAAGGTGGAGCAGGCCGTGATCGACAAGCGGGAGATGCAGTACCTCTACCGCGACGGCGACCAGTACGTCTTCATGGACAACGTCAGCTACGACCAGATGAACGTCGACTCGTCCTCTCTCGGCGCCGCCGCCCCCTACCTGAAGGAGGGCGACTCGGCCATCCTGCAGATGTACGGGGGCGAGATCGTCGACGTCGACCTGCCCGCCGCGGTCGAGCTGGCCGTGAGCGAGACCGAGCCCGGCATCCAGGGCGACCGGGTCTCCGGGGCGCGCAAGCCCGCCACCCTCGAGACCGGCCTCGTCGTCCAGGTGCCGCTGTTTGTCAACCCGGGTGACCGCATCAAGGTGGACACCCGGAGCGGTGAGTACCTCACCCGCGCCTAGCGGCGAGCGCCGCAGATCGCGCGAGCGCGCCCTCGAGCTCTGCTACGAGGCGGAGTGCAAGGAGGTCGCCTTCGACGAGATCCTCGCCGAGCAGGTGATCCAGCCGGAGCCGTACGCCGCCACGCTCGTCAGCGGGGTCGAGCGCGAGCTCGGCCGGATCGACGACCTGATCGACGCCCACGCCTCTGGCTGGCAGATCGAGCGGATGCCGGCGATCGACCGCTGCCTCTTGCGGATCGGCTGCTACGAGCTCGCCTTCGAGCCGAGCGTGCCGGTGGCGGTCGTCATCGACGAGGCCGTCGAGCTCGCCAAGGCCTACTCGACCGAGGACTCGGGGCGGTACGTGAACGGCGTCCTAGCGGCGATCGCAAGAGCCGTCCGGGACGGGGCGGGCGCCACCAGGTGAGCGACGCCTACCGGCACAGCGGCGTCGACTACGACGTCCTCGACGCCGCCAAGCGCCGCGCCCTCGAGGCGGTGCGCTCGAGCCTCCAGGCGCCGGCTGCCCGCGGCGCCCGGGTCGTCGCCGAGAGCGTCGGCGAGCCGGCACAGCTTTTCGAGGTCGGGGGCGTCGTCCTCGCCACCGTCCTCGAGTGCCTCGGGACCAAGTCGACGATCGCCGCCGAGGTGCACGAGCAGCTCGGCGAGGACCACTGGGCGGCCATCGGGACCGACGCCGTGGCGGCGGTCGTGAACGACCTCGCCTGCATGGGTGCGCTCCCGCTGTCGGTGAGCGCCTACGTCGCCACCGGGAGCGCCGGCTTCTACTCCGGCTCCCGCCACGCCTCCCTCCTCGAGGGGTGGCGGCGGGCGTGCGAGGCGGCCGGGGCGGCCTTCGTCGGCGGGGAGTCGCCGACGCTCGCCGGCATCGTGGCCGAGGACGGCGTCGACCTCGCCGGCTCGTCGGTCGGCCGCGTGCCGGACGGCGCCCTGGCCTTCCTCGGGAGCCGTCTCGAGCCGGGCGACGAGATCGTCCTGCTCGCTTCAAGCGGCATGCACGCCAACGGCGCCTCCCTCGCCCGGGCGGTGGCCGCCTCGCTGCCGGCGGGATGGGCGACACCGCTCGGCGACGGCCGCCGGCTCGGTGCCGCCGTGCTCGAGCCGAGCGTGCTGTACGTGGGGGTGGTGGAGGCCTGCCAGACCGGCTCCCTCTCGGGCGCCGTCCACTACGCCAGCCACCTCACCGGGCACGGCCTGCGCAAGCTCATGCGGGCCGACCGGGAGCTCACCTACCGGGTCGGCGAGCTCCAGCCGGTGCCCGAGGTGCTCTCCTTCCTCGCCCGGGCGGCCGGGCTCTCCCCGGCGGAGGCCTACGGCACCTTCAACATGGGATCGGGCTTCGCCCTGTTCGCCGGGGCCGGCCGGGGCGGCGAGGTCGCCCGGCTCGCCGAGCACCTCGGCTGCCCCGCCGTCGTTGCCGGGGTGGTCGAGGGGGGCCCCCGCCGGGTCGTCCTCGAGCCGCTCGGCGTGAGCTACGGAGCCGACGAGCTCGACCTGCGCTGAGGACCCACGACACGACGAGGGCCGGTGGGCGATGCGGCCCCGCCTTGGTGGCCGTCCGGGCGCCTCCTTCGGCCAGATCGGGTGCGCGGCGTGTTCCGCGAGCTCCTGACCGTCGACGATGAGCCGGTGGGCTCGGCATCGCCGCCTTCCTCACGGTCCGCCACGCCGACGGGTCGGCGCCGAGTCGAGGTGCCTCGTGCCGAGACGGGGCATCGACGAGCGGGCTCCTCCGGCTCCTCGTGCCGGCGAGCCCGGGCTGGGCCGAGCACTGCGCCGCCGGCCCCGGGGGAGGTTATGCTGCTTCCCGTACGTGAAGCGGGTCCAGAGAGGCCCGTACGGACGAGAAGGAGCCCGAGTGGCCGAACGGGAACGACGACTGACGCGCCCCGAAGGGCGCGTTTTCCATGCCCGCACCAAGGTCATGGACGAGGACGGGGTGGCGAGAGCCCTCCGGCGCATCGCCCACGAGGTGATCGAGCGCAACCACGGCCTCTCCGACGTGGTCGTCGTCGGCCTGCAGACCGGCGGCGTCCCGCTCGCCGAGCGCCTGAGGGCCGCCCTGTCGGAGATCGAGGGCGTCCCGGTCCCCTTCGGGTCCCTCGACGTCGCGTTCTACCGGGACGACCTGTCGCTCCGCCCGGTGCTCCCCCAGGAGGTCACCGAGATCCCCTTCGACCTGACCGGGACGACGGTGGTGCTCGTCGATGACGTCCTCTACACCGGCCGGACCGTGCGCGCCGCCCTCGACGCCCTCGCCGACCACGGCAGGGCGAGGGCGGTGCAGCTGGCGGTGATGGTCGACCGGGGGCACCGGGAGCTGCCGATCCGCCCGGACTATGTCGGAAAGAACCTGCCGACCCGCGCCGACGAGCTCGTCGACGTGAGCCTCGACGGCGTCGTGATCGGCGAGCTCGGCGAGGAGGCGCCGTGAGTGGGCGCCACCTGCTCTCGGTCGCCGACCTCGGCCGGCAGGGGATCGAGGAGATACTCCGCCTGGCCGACTCCTTCAAGGAGGTGGCCGGCCGCCCGATCCCACGCGTGCCGGCGCTCAGGGGCAAGACGGTGGCGACCCTGTTCTTCGAGGCCTCGACCCGCACCCGCCTCTCCTTCGAGACGGCCGCCAAGCGGCTGTCCGCCGACGTCATGTCCTTTTCCGCCTCGACCTCCTCGCTCGAGAAGGGCGAGTCGCTGCGCGACACGATCGAGACGATCGACGCCATGGGCGTCGACGCCATGATCGTCCGGCACCGGTCCTCCGGGGTGCCCGCACGGGTGACCGCCTGGACGTCGGCCTCGGTGGTGAACGCCGGGGACGGCCAGCACGAGCACCCCACCCAGGCGCTGCTCGACTGCTACACGATCCGGGAGGCGCTCGGCGAGTCGGGCGGCCGGCCGCAGACCGACTTCTCGGGGCTGCGCATCGGCATCGTCGGCGACGTCCGCCACAGCCGCGTGGCCCGCTCCGACGTCCTCGCCCTCAGCCTGCTCGGCGCCGAGGTCGTCCTCGTCGCCCCCCGCACCCTGCTCCCGCCCTCGCTCGAGGGATGGCCGGTGAAGGCCACGGCCGACCTCGACGCGGTGCTCGGCGAGCTCGACGTCGTCTACCTGCTCCGGATCCAGGCCGAGCGGGCAGGGCGACTCCTGCTCCCCGACCTCGACGAGTACCACGCCCGCTTCGGGCTGACCCGGGAGCGGGCCGGCCGACTGGCCGAGCGGGCGCTCATCATGCACCCTGGCCCGATGATCCGCGGCGTCGAGATCGCTCCCGAGGTCGCCGACCTGCCGGCCTCCCTCGTCACCCGGCAGGTGAGAAACGGGGTCTTCGTCCGCTCGGCGGTGCTGTTCCACCTGCTCGCCGGGCCAGCCGGCGCGGTGGTCGGGGAGGAGGACGGCGATGGCTGAGCTCCTCATCCGCGGCGGGACGGTCGTCGACGAGGGCGGCGAGCGCCGGGCGGACGTCCTCGTCTCGGGGCGCGACGTCGTGGCCGTCGCCGAGGGCATCGAGGCGCCGGCGGGCGCCCGCGTCCTCGACGCGGGCGGGTGCCTCGTCGCTCCGGGTCTCGTCGACCTGCACACCCATCTGCGCCAGCCGGGCGGCGAGGTGGCCGAGACGGTCGAGAGCGGCTGCCGGGCGGCCGCCCTCGGCGGGTACGGCGCCGTCGTCGCCATGCCGAACACCGAGCCCGCCATCGACGACCCCTCTGTCGCTCGGGACGTCCTCGAGCTCGGCCGCGGCGCCCTGGCCCAGGTGGCGGTCGCCGGCGCCATCACGATCGGGCGCCGCGGCGAGCGGCTCTCGCCGATGGGGGAGCTGGCGGCCCTCGGAGTCCGGCTCTTCACCGACGACGGGAGCGGCGTCCAGGACGCCTCGGTCATGCGCCAGGCGCTCGAGTACGCCGGCGATCTCGGCGTCGTCCTCGCCGAGCACTGCGAGGACGCCTCCCTGGCGGCGGGCGGCCACATGCACGAGGGCGCCTGGTCGAGCCGGCTCGGCCTCCCGGGCCAGCCGGCGCTCGCCGAGGAGGCGATGCTGGCGCGCGACCTCTCCCTCGTCCGTCTCACCCGGACGCCCATGCACTTCCTCCACCTCTCGACCGCCGGCTCGGTCGACCTCGTGCGGAGGGCCAAGGCCGAGGGCCTCCCGGTGACCGCCGAGGTGACCCCGCACCACCTCCTTCTCACCGACGCCGAGGTCGCCTCCTACGACCCGGTGTTCAAGGTCAACCCCCCGTTGCGGGGGCAGGCCGACGTCGAGGCGGTGCGCGGCGGCCTCGTCGAGGGCGTGATCGACGCCGTCGCCACCGACCACGCCCCCCACCCGCCCGAGACGAAGGAGCGGCCCTTCGAGGAGGCGCCGCCGGGGATGCTCGGTCTCGAGACGGCTCTCGCGGTCGCCTTCGGGGCGCTCTCGGGCCGCCTCGGCGCCGTCGGCCTGCTCGGCGCCTTCTCGTGGCGGCCGGCCCGCATCGCCGGTCTCGATCCCGCATCGGGCGGGAGGCAGGGCGGCCCGGTGGCGCCCGGGGCACCGGCCAACCTCGTCGTGTTCGACCCGGCCGCCGAGTGGGAGGTCGACCCGGCCGCCCTCTCCTCCCGGAGCCGCAACACGCCATATGGCGGCCGCCGCCTCCGCGGGCGGGTCCGCCACACCCTGAGAGAAGGAGAACCCGTGGTGGTCGACGCAAGAGCACAGCGATGAGCGGACCTCGCGTCCGGCCGCCGGCGCTCCTCGTCCTCGCCGACGGCGCCGTCTTCGAGGGCGAGGCCATGGGGGCGCTCCTCGCCGGGCCCGACGGGGCCGGGCCGCTCGAGGCGGCGACGGGGGAGATCGTCTTCAACACCTGTCTCTCCGGCTACCAGGAGGTGGTGACCGACCCCTCCTACGCCGGCCAGGTGATCGCCTTCACCTACCCCCACATCGGCAACTACGGGGTGTCGCCCGAGGACGAGGAGTCGGGGCGGCCCTTCTGCCGCGGCGTGGTCGTCCGGGACGTCACCGACCGCCCGAGCAACTGGCGGGCCGCCGAGGGTCTCGAGAGCTTCCTCATCCGCCACCGGATCCCCGGCGTCACCGGGATCGACACCCGTCGGCTCACCCGCCACATCCGAGAGGAGGGGGCGATGGCCTGCGCGCTCGGCACCGCCGGCGAGGCCGAGCTGCTGGCGGCGGCCAGGGGCGAGCCCGGCACCCTCGGCCGGGACCTCGTCGCCGAGGTCTCGACCACGGCGCCCTACCGCCCACCGGCGCGCCTCAGGCTTCCCGGCGGCGACGAGAGCGGGCTGTCCGTCGTCGCCTACGACTTCGGCATCAAGTCGACCATCCTCCGCAACCTGACCCGCATCGCCGAGGTGGAGGTCGTCCCGGCCACCACCCCGGCGGCCGAGGTGCTCGAGCGCCGGCCGGACGGCGTCTTCCTCTCGAACGGGCCGGGAGACCCCTCCGCCCTCCCGCATCTCACCGCCG
>JAJZZB010000088.1 GCA_021797795.1 Actinomycetes bacterium
CCTGGTTTGTGTTGGGCAGTGTCCCGTGCTTCTCGAGCGGGAGGAACGACACGTCGACCGAGCTGGGCACCTGCTCTTCGACCCGAGTGCAGGTGCGCTTGGGCGGTGTGCCGGTGCAGACCGTGTGGAACACGGGCCGTGTGCCGGCGATGCGCAGCGTGACGGGCGTCGCGAAGCGAAGGTTCGGGAGGATCGAGAGCGTCGTGAACTCGGTCCCCCAGTAGACGGCGAACGTCCCGGTCGCGCTCAGCGTGTAGGGCGCTGTCACCACGCTCGGCGTGTTGAAGTAGGCGTCGATCCGCCCGATCGAGCCTGTCGGGTCTGTCGGGCCGGGCTTGAAGACCACGCTCGCCGAGGCTTCGTAGGGGTTCGAGTCGAGGACCACGGTTGTCGCAACGTCGGGGACGCGGCGATCCATGCCCGGGCCGATCGAGAAGTTTGTGAAGCCGATCCACTCGACCGGCAGGTCGAGGTGGCCGCCGTTGCGCACGATGGGCTCGAACTTCACGAGGTTCGGCTGCCCTGTGTCGAACGCGGCGAGGGGGCCGAGGGCGAACAGGCTCTCTGTGGCCGGCGGTGTGTTGAACCCCGCCGTCGGGCACTCCGGGACCACTGTCGCAGAGCCGAGCGAGATCGTGGTCGTGCCGTCGGGGAAGAAGCCGGGAGGAGCGGGGTAGCTCCGCACGCGGTCGAGGCCGTAGCTCGACCCCACCGCGTCGACCGTCGGGTCCCAGCCGGGGAAGGAGGAGAGGTACGCGAGCGTGAACGACGCGCTGATGCGCCCCGTGCCCTTGCAGCCGACCTCGAAGGTCTGGTGGAACCGCCCGGTGCACGGGGAACCGACCTGGGTGATGGTCTGGCCCTGGTAGGTGACCGACCACGAGTGCACGCAGACTTGGAACGCGTCGCCTGCGAAGCCGTAGTGCCAGACGATGGGGCCTGTTGTGTGCGAGGATGCAGTGCCGGGGGCGTGTGTCTTCTTGAGCTTCGTGCAACTGACCTGCTGGGTGCCCGTCACACCCGGGACCCCGGCTGTCCCCGTGAGGGCGCACTGCTGCGGGACGCCGTGTCGTGTCGTGAGGAAGTAGATGGGCGGCACGATGTCCGGCAGCCCCTTGGGCGTCTGCTCGTACGACGAGCACGCACCGGTGGCCGCCGAGACCGTGCATGTCGTTACGACGAGGTGCTGTGTGCTGCGTGTCCGGGTTCCCGGGGCCGAGGTTGTCGAGGGTGGGGTGACGGTGGCGGAGGGAGCGGAGTGTGTCGCCTTGGCGGGTGTGCTCGAGCTGGTGATCTTCACGTTGCCCGCCGGGGCAGGGGCTCCTTCGCACGTTTTGGAGAACTGACATGTCCCTGTCGCCCCGGCGTGCGTCGCTCCGATCACGGGGCCGAGCGCCGCTGCGAACGTGAGCGCCGCGGTTGCGAGCAGCGCGCCTGCTCCGCGGCGCCTCGACCCGCGGGACCTCGGGATCGATCCTTCCGCCACGTGCCCTCCTCTCCTGCATCCCAGTGCCTCGAGACGGCGAGGCACACACGGTCATGTCGGCAGCAGGCTGCCGCTCCCTCAGCCTGGAGGGGCGGGGCGGCGCGGGCGGGGCCTAGTGGCAGATCGTGGCTGTGTCCACCACCTGGGGAAGTGTCCCCTGGGTCCGTGTCGAACGGACGATCTGAGGCGCCGTCGAGGGTGTCGCGCAGACGAACACGTACGGACCGACGACATTGGGCAGGAAGCCGGCGATGAAGCCCGACGGCCATGCGTCTGTCCCGACCTCGGGCTGCCAGACCTGCATCGTCCGGGGGTCTGTCGTGGTCGGGCGTGCGGGGCGAAGCTCCGCCCAGCCCGACACGAACGAGTGGAACCAGTGCCCGGGGTGCCCCGGTCGTAGCTTCCACGGCTTGTTGAACGAGAGCTCGGCGCCCCATGGGACCCAGACCCGGTAGACCCTGCTGAGCGTGCGGTTCGCCTCGACGAAGAACCCCGCGGGGTACCCCCGCTCATGCCAGGCAAGGTGGTCCGAGATGTAGCTGCGCAGCGGGGTAACCTGGACGTTCGCGTACTCGAACGGCACGGCTGTCGCGGCCTGGTGTGCGTAGGGCCTGCCCGTGGAGCACTCGTCCTCGAGCACTGTGAAGGAGGCAGCGACGCTCGCCGAGAGGGCGTCCGAGATGGTCCAGAGGTAGCGGAGCACCTCGGAGCGCCTCGACTTGGGCAACCCGCACACCCACAGGGGTCCCTTGGCGACCTGTGAGTAGTACGGAGACTTCGGGTCCACGGTGTTGCGGGCGATCGTCTGGCCGAGTGTTGCGAGCGGCAGAGCAGGCAATGTCGCGCCAGCGACGAAGACCCTCCGCCAAGCGAGGAAGTCGTAGAGGCGCATCGTTGTCGCCACGGCCACGGTGAGCGCCTTCTCGACGGAGCCGGTGACCTTGAACGACCTGGCGCCCGTCGAGATGAGCGAGATCCTGCCTCCGGTCGTCGAGGGGAGGCTCTTCACGACGCTTCCTGCGGGAAGGACGAGCGTCGCGTAGCCCGGTGTGACGGTGATCGCGCTCGGGACGTAGAGGAGCACGTCGCCGGGATGCAGTGGGCACCAGCCCCGCATCCACCCACCGAGGACCGTGCCCTTCAGGACCGACTTCGGCCGGATTGTCCGGCCGTGGGGGCCGGGGCACGGCGCAGGGCGATCGGTCCACGGCACGATGAGGTGCGTCGCGGCGTTCCAGAGCACGTGGTCTGCGCCGGGCAGGTCGCTCAGCGCCTTCGGCAGCGGCGCGATGCGCAGCTTCGCGGGCTTCTCCGCCTTCTTCTTCGACGTTGTGTGCTGCGACGCGTGCCGCGCACTCGTGGCGGCCGCTGCGCTCGGCGCGTCGGCGCCGAGGCCGGCGAGCGCGCCGCTGAGGGCTGCGATCGCTGCGAGCGCGACGACGGCGCGACGGAGCCGACCGTCGCGCCTCGTGCCTCCCATCCCCATCGGCTCACCTCCGTCTCCTCCAGGGGCGCCCCCACCGGGCCTCCCCCACACGAGTCGGCGGGAGCGGACCCGACGCTCGTCCGAGTCTAGGTATGGCCGATGTGCGTGAGCGGGGACGAGGCGCCGCTGCCGGAGCTCTTCTTTTGACGGGCGTGTCCGAATCGATCGCGCTCGCGGCGCCCGCCGTGGCAGCGGTGCGCCTCGGTTGCGGTACCGGCGTGTCCCATGACGACGACGGGCTCGAAGCGCCTTGGCGAGGGCTCTCCGCTCCGCGTGTTCTTCCCTCGTGCTCCTTGGCGCTCCTCGGCGCCTCGCCCGGGTCGGCGCCAGGCCGCCCCGCCGTCTCACCTGAAAAGGAGCTGCAGGGAGCGGTCGGCGCCTAGCGGCAGATCGTGGCTGTGTCCACCGCCTCGGGGAGTGCCCCCTGGGTCCGTGTGGAAAGGACGATCGCGGGCCCCAGATCGAGCGCGCCTGCCACGTCGACGTCGCCTCCCGGGTGATCTGTGCGGGGCTTTTCCCCGACCACACGACGATCGCCCGGTTCCGAGCTCGCCACGAAGACGCGCTCGAGTCCATCTTCACGGCGTCGCTTCGCCTGTGCGCCAAGGCGGGGATGGCGACCGTCGGTCTGGTCGCGCTCGACGGGACCAAGATGGCCGCCAACGCCTCGATGTCGGCCAACCGCACGAAGGAGACAATCGACCACGAGGTCGAGGAGATGTTCGCCGACGCGAAGGCGACCGACGAGGCCGAAGACGCCCAGTTCGGCGACGCGCGTGGGGACGAGCCACTGGCTGTCCTGCGAGGACGAGCTGACCGGAAGCGTCGCTGCAAGGCGGCCAAGGAGCTCCTCGACAAGGAACTGGCATCCGAGCGCGAGGCCCACGAGGCTCACCTCGCCGAGCGCCAGGCAGAAGAGGAACGGCGCGGCAAGAAGCTGCGCGGCCGAAAGCCCAAGGCCCCCGAGGAGAAGGCCGGAGCCAACGAGAAGAAGGTCAACACCACCGATCCGGAGTCCAAGGTCATGTCGACCGCCAAGGGCTTCCTCCAGGGCTACAACGCGCAGGCGGTCGCGAACGAAGCCCAGGTGATCCTCGCATCCTCGTTGACCGACTGCCAGAACGACATGGGCCAGCTCCACCCGATAATCGAGGTGACGAAGACCTCTCTCGCCGAGGCCGGCCTCGACGAGTGACCCGACAAGCTCTTGGCCGACGCCGGGTACTGCTCGGAGGAGAACCTGGCTGCCTTGGGCCAAGACGACCCCGACACCTACGTCGCCACGCGCAACATGAAGGAGAACCAGACCCCACGCACCGGACGGCGCGGGCGGCTCCGGAAGGGCGCGACGCTCGTCGAGAAGATGGACCGCAAGGTCTCGAACAAGGCTGGACGCGCCCTCTACCGGAAGCGCCAGCAGATCATCGAACCGGTCTTCGGGCAGATCAAGGACGGGCGCCACATCCGCCGCTTCATGCGAAGAGGCAAGGCGGCCGCCGCCTCGGAGTGGAGGGTCACCTGCGGGACCCACAACCTCTTGAAACTCTACCGGCGCGCCCTCGGCGACGCCGCGGCAGCTCCCTACAGCCGGATGGCCACCGCGTTGGGCTGCTGATCGGGACGAGCAGACGCCACTTGGGGCTGCGCTGAGCTGGTGGGACAACGCGACACGGGGGCCTGATCAGCTGGGGCAGTCGGCATTCGGCCCAGTCATCGCTGCAGTCGCGTGGCGCCGAAGGTCGAGCAGCTCGGCGAGGTGCAGCGAGTCGATGCCAGCTAGCTCTTTGAGCTGGGTGCGACAGGAGAAGCCGTCTGCGAGGACCACGTCGTCACATCCAAGGCCCCGGACGGCTGGGAGCAGGTTCGACTCGGCGACCGCCAACGACACCGCGTAGTGCCCGCGCTCGAACCCGAAGTTGCCCGCGAGACCGCAGCATCCGCCGAGTCGGCGAACCTCAGCCCCCGCGTCGGCCAGAAGCTGCTGGTCGCGGTCCCACCCCATGACGGCATGGTGGTGGCAGTGGGGCTGTGCCACGCCGCGGACACCCGCCATAGGCGGCGGTCGCCAGCCTTCCGTGTCGACCAGCAGCTCCGCGAGCGTGCGGACGCGCGCAGCGATGCGCTCGACATCTGGCTCACCGATCAGCTCGCGCGCGTCGCGCCGCAGGACGGCGGTGCATGAGGGCTCGAGGCCGACTATCGGTCCGTCTCCGGGGAGAGCCTCGTCGAGGGCGGCGATCGCCCGGCGAAGCTGCCGGCGGGCCATGCCGGGCTGTCCGGTGCTAATCCACGTGAGACCGCAGCACACCTGGCGGCGGGTGAGGTGCACGGCGTAGCCTGCGTCCTCGAGCACGCGCACCGCGGCCTCCCCGACGTGCGGGGTGAAGTGCTCGGTGAAGGTATCGACCCAAAGAAGCACCGGCGTGCCGCGCCCCGGCACACGACCTGCCATCGTGGAACGAAACCCCCTGGCGGCCAGCTGCGGCAGCCCACGGTGCGGGTCGATGCCGCCGAAGGCTTTCCCGAGGGCTACGAGCCAGGGACGTTGGAGCGCCGCAGCGACGACGGCGGGTGCCCGTGAGCCCAACCCGGCGAGCACCGGGAGCCAGCCGAGGGAATAGTGGGCACGGGGACGGAGTCGGTGCCTGTAGCGCTGGAAGAGCACCTCGGATTTGTACGTCGCCATGTCGACACCCGTCGGGCAGTCGGACAGGCATCCCTTGCACGAGAGGCACAGCTCGAGGGCCTCGGCGAGCTCCGTGCTGCGGAAGCCGCGAGGCAGGGTCCCCTGGGCGAGCTCCTGGAGGACCCGCGCCCTCCCGCGAGTGGAGTCCTTCTCGTCTCGAGTCGCGAGATACGACGGGCACATGACGCCGCCCGACGCAGACTGCTGCGCGCGGCACTTGGCCATGCCCACACACCGGTGCGCGGCCACTGAGAGGTCGCCGTGGTCCTCGGGAAGGCGGAACGCAAGCCGGCGGGCGACCGGTCGGGCGGTCGCCAGCCGCAGGTCGGCATCCACCCGCGCGGCGTTGACGATTACCCCGGGGTTCAACACGTTATCGGGGTCGAACAGCGCCTTGACCTTCCCGAACGCTGCGATCGCCTCACCTGAGTACATGATGGGGAGGAGCTCGCTGC
Organism: Actinomycetes bacterium; assembly: GCA_021797795.1. Lineage (GTDB taxonomy): Bacteria > Actinomycetota > Acidimicrobiia > Acidimicrobiales > Bog-793 > JAKACF01. Next base: position 6,114 of record JAJZZB010000088.1, read on the forward strand.
GTGCCCGCCCGTCGCCGTGCTCGCCGGACACCGACCCTCCGTAGCCCGCTACGAGCTGTGCTGCCTCCGTGAGGAACGACTGGAACCGTCCGGGAGCGCTGGCGAGCGGGAAGTCGATGCGGGCGTGCACGCAGCCGTCGCCGAAGTGCCCGTAGGTGAGCGCGTCGAAGCCGTGGTCCTCGAGCAGACGTTGGAAGTCACGAAGGTACGCACCGAGATGCTGCGGGGGCACTGCAGCGTCCTCCCACCCCGGCCACGCCGGAACCCCTCTGGGCGTCCGGCTGCCGAGCCCGGCGCCGTCCTCTCGAATGCGCCACAGTGCGGCTGCAGCGCTGCCAGAGAGCACGAGGGAGTCCATGCATCCCGACGCCTGTGCGACCTGGTCTGCGTGCGAGGTCGCCTCCCCGAGATCCTCACCCGTCGTCTCGACGAACAGCCAGCCCGCGCCCCGGGGAAGGTCGGGCACTGCCGCCCCGCCCCGGCGTGCACGGACGGCGTCCACCAGGCGCGAGTCCATCCCCTCGAGCGCCACGACGCGCTGCGTGACGGCCGAAGGCGCAGCGTCCGCGGCGCTCGCCATGTCCGGGTACCCCAGCACTGCGAGCGCCACCGCGCGCGGGGACTCGACCAGTCGCACCGTCGCACGGAGGACAACGGCGAGGGTGCCTTCGGTTCCGACCAGAAAGCGGGCGAGGTTTTCCCCGCCGTCTGGCGAAAGATGCTCGAGCGAGTACCCCGACACCTGACGCCGGAAGCGTCCGAACTCGTTGCGGATCGTCTCGCGGTGCTCCGCGGCGATCGCAGCGAGACCGGCCCGGTAGCGCGCCTCGCGTTCCCTGTTCTCCCCGTCACCCGAGCGCGCCAGCGAGGCCGCTCCTGCTCGCACACGATCGCCTCTCCCGGTGACGACGTCGAGCACGGTGATGTTGTCCGAAGTGCGGCCGTACCCAAGGGCGCGCGCCCCGCACGCGTTGTTGCCCACCGCGCCACCGAGGGTCGCCCGAGCGTGGGTCGAGGGGTCGGGGCCGAACCTGAGACCGTGGACCGCCACCGCAGCGGTGATCTCGTCCAGGGTCACTCCCGGTTCGACCACCGCCGAGCGTGCCTCCGGGTCAACGTGGAGCACCCGACGCAGGTACCGGGAGAAGTCCAGGACAATGCCCGCCCCGATGGCGTTCCCTGCGATCGACGTGCCGGCACCCCGACAGGTCACCGGCACCCCGTGGCGGCGCGCCACGTCCATCGCTCCCATGACGTGGTCGGCGCTCGCCGGGAACACGACCGCCATCGGCCGAATGCGGTAATTGGAGGCGTCGCCCGAGTATTCCGCGAGGCGCCTGGCTCCCGCGTCGACGTGCTCGATGCCCGCTCGGCGCAAGTCCTCGAGTAGCTCGCGCGGATCAAGCATCGCTACTCCCTTGCCTCACGAGCTTTTCGAGTTCCGCTGCGACTCCGGACAATGGCGAAGTGGCCCGAGCGGATCCCGTCAGCACGTCACGAGACCCGGCCCGTCGGTGAAGGGTCGCTCGGATGCATTGCGAGGGGCGTGACGGTCACGTCGAGCCACGGAAAGAGCGGCAACGACAGAATCGCTTCGTGCAATCGCGAGGCGTCCTCGGCGTTCCAGACGCCCACGTTCGCCCATCTGCCCGGTATGCGCCACAGACGCACGATGGTTCCATCCTCGGCCAGAGCCCTCGCACGCGCCGCTTCAGCGCGGGTCAGTTCTTGCTTGCGTGCTTCGTCGAAATCGGGGGGCAAGCCGACTTCGATGCATACGAGAAATTCCACTACCGCTCCCTGGAACCGAGGCGTGTCACACTTCGACGACGCATATCGGCTCGCCGACGTCCACCTCGTCCTGCGCAGCGACAAGCTGCTCGACCAACGTACCCCCCACGGGGGAGGGGACCTCGGTGGTCACCTTGTCGGTCTCCACGAGCACCAGAGGGGACCCGGCGATCACCTCCGCTCCAACCTCGACGAGCCACTCCGCAATCATGACCGATTGCGTCGTGTCACCGAGTCGCGGCATCTTTACCCGTTGGCGCACCTTCTAGATCCTCCCTGCAGTCACATTGGCGAGCATGTCGGACGGCTCCGCGAGAGGGCTCGCAAGGACCGCCTCGATCGACTGCTCGAGCTGCAGCCTGCATTCCTCCCACACGGCCTCGAGAGCGGAGCCGTCGACGCCTTCATCGACGAGCTTCGTCTTGAACAACGTTATGGGATCTCGCTGGAGCCACCTCTCCAGCTCCCCCTCTGGCCGGTACGTCGCCTTATCGGAGCGGGAATGCCCCGCATACCGGTACGTCTTAGCCTCGACAAGGGTTGGTCCACCGCCATCCCGCGCGCGAGCGACTGCGGCAGCGATGGCGTCTATGAGCGCGTCGACGTCCTGCCCGTCGACAACCTCCGACCGCATCTGGTACGACGCAGCGCGGACCGCGAGATCGGTCACCGGCGTCGTCCTCGCAATCGGAGAGTACTCGCCGTAGAGGTTGTTCTCGCAAAGGAACACCACTGGGAGCGACCAGACGGCCGCGAGGTTCAGCCCTTCGTGGAACCCTCCAATGTTGGTTGCGCCGTCACCGAAGACGGACACCGAGACGTCTTCGGTGCCCTGCAGCTGCGCGGCGAGCGCGGCGCCAACGCCGATTGGCACTCCGGCGCCGACGATCGCGAAGGTCGGCAGCAGACCCACAGTGGGATCGCTTAGGTGCATCGAACCGCCCAGGCCCCCCATGCAGCCGATCTTCCTCCCGAAGATCTCGCCGAGGAGCGCTTCACGGGTCACACCGAGCGCGAGCGCCATCCCGTGTCCGCGGTAAGTGCATGCAACCGTGTCGGTGGGTCGGAGGACTGCAGCAACGGCCACCGACACCGCCTCCTGGCCCTGACAGGTGTGCGTGCTCCCCGGAATGAGTCCCTCGCCGAACAGCTCGATGATCCGGTCCTCGACAAGCCGGATCTCGACCATACGACGGAACAGCTCGAGCCGACTCTCCTGCAATGCAGCGCGCCTGCGGAGCGCCTCGTTCGTCTCAGAAGCTACGGTCACGACAGCTCCTCCCACCATGCGCTGGGCACGGTGTCCGTCTTGACGAAGACATCTACCTGGGTGCGGACGTAGTCCGCCGACGGGAGATACTGGCGCTCGAGCTCCCCGTAAGGGACTGGAACGTCCGGAGCCGTCAGCCTCATGGGTGGGCACTTGAGCGACACGAAGCAGGCGCTGACGATCGATGAGACGATCTCCGCCCCCCAGCCTCCGGTGAACTGGTTCTCCTCCACCGTGACGAGGCGCCCAGTCTTTTCCACCGACTCGGCCACGAGCTCGTGATCCCAAGGCTGGATGGTCCTCAGATCCACGACGTCAGCCGCCCAGCTGGCATCGGCGGCGGCCGAGCGGGCGGTCTCCACGGTTTGTCCTAAGGCCACGATCGTCACATCGTCTCCCTGCCCGAGCACTTCACCCACTCCGATAGGGATCACCGCGTCTGGGTCGGCGTCGAAGGCCTCCCTGCGACCATACAGCGCTCTGGGCTCGAGCACGACCACAGGATCGTCGTCGCGGATCGCGGCCTTCGTCAGCCCGTATGCGCTCCGAGCACCCGATGGCACAACAACCTTGAGCCCGGGCGTCCCGACGAGCCAGCGCTCGAGCGTCTGGGAGTGCTGGCAACCGAACCCGAGCCCTGCACCGGCGGAGCCACGTACGGTCAGCGGAGCGTGCAGTGCGCCGCCCGAGAGGTAGCGCATGAGGGCGGCCTCGGTCACCAACTGGTCGAGGGCCACACCGAGGAACTCGATGAACATGATCTCGACGATGGGGCGCATCCCGCTGACAGCGGCTCCCACCGCAGCGCCGAGAAACCCCATCTCCGAGATCGGCGTGTCTCGCACGCGGCTCGGTCCGAAGCGGGCGAGCAATCCCTCACTCGTCTTGAACGTGCCTTCCGCCTCCGCCACGTCCTCGCCCATGAGGAAGATGCGTTCATCGCGCTCCATCTCCTCGGCGATCGCCAATGAAATGGCCTGGTTCATCCGTAGGCGTTTCACTTGCCGTCGAGCCTCCTCTCACTTACCTTGGAACTCCTCCGCATCATCGTGTCTCCTCCGAACCCGGCAGCTCCCGCTCCCCCGGCTCATCCATCTGCACGGAACTCTTCGATGAACTCCTTGTCGAGCGTCCATCCGAAGCCGGGACTTTGGGGCAACCGAAACATTCCGGATTCCAGTTCCGGGCGATTCCCGAGCATCCGCCAGTAGATCGGGTCCCGGGACGGATGAAAGCACTCGACGTACGTCCCGTGAGGGATCGATGCCAGGAGATGGCTGGACACCTGTGCCTCCTCGTGGTGTCCCATCTGCACACCGAAGCTCATGGCCATCTGCGCAACCCGGCGCCATTCGGTGGGGCCGCCTCCCCACGAGGCGTCGTAGTTGGAAACGTCGATGGCGTCGTCCACCATGAGGTCCCGCATCGCCGCCCGTGAGATCTCCGCCTGCCCGGCCGCGACCGGCACGCCGGTCTTGAACCTTACGACCTTCATCGCCCGGCGATCGTCGGGCCATTGGCACGGCTCTTCGAACCATCGGAGATCCACGATGTCACGGACCCGCCCGACGAATTCGATCGCCTCCGCAGCGGTCCACGCCTGGTTTGCGTCGACAAAGAACCGAAAGTCAGGCCGTGCCACTTCCACCGCCCGGCGGAGCCGCTCAGCGTCCTGAGCGGGAGACGCACCCCCGACCTTGAACTTCATCCCCACGAGGCCGATCTCGTTGAAGTACCGGACCTCTTCTTCCTCGCTCCCGGGGACGTCGGTGTAGTAACCGCCGATACCGATCATGGGGAGGGCGTCACGGTACCCTCCCCACAGCCTCCACAGGGGGATCTCGAGCGCCTTACCGACGGCGTCCCAGATCGCAGAATCGATGCATGCAATTGCCTGCATAGCGAAACGTCGGTCCCGCAGCTCGTCGAACGTGATCCTTCGCATCGCCTCCCAGCAGTCTTCATATGCCATCGCATCGCGCCCCACGACGATTGGCTCGAGCTCCTGGTGGATGATGCGGACGATTGTCGGTTGCTCGACATCGGCATCACCGTTGTACGCCTCACCGACAATGCCGGAGTCGGTGACAACGCGCGTGATGATCGTGCAGCGATTCAGCATCTGATAGTGACTTCCGCGATAGAGCTTGTCGAGCGCCGCTCGCACGGGCACGGTCTCTATCGCCTTGATCTTGAGCTCCACGGCGCAGTAGCTCCTTTTGGAAAGGTTGGGTCGGTATGTACTGGTCTGAGTAGATCAACTTTGTGGTGAACGCGCCCACAAGTACGCATTTCCCGCTCCCGAGGGTGGGACCCGAACACCGCAGGCGTGGCCGACTGAAGCGGGGCACGAGTTCTCGACACGTCGAGTTCGATGACCACGACTCCGGGCTCGAGCTAGTGCACGCGTCCGGGCGGGGGTTGGAACACCTCGAGCGTGATCCCGTCCGGATCACGCAGGTACAGCGACTTGCCGCCTGCATTCGCCCCAGTGTCGACGGCCACCGGGGGGCTGAAGGTCTCCACACGGCGTTCGACGAGGCGTACATACAGCTTGTCGAGGTCAGGCGCGACAAAGCAGATGTGCGCGTTGCCGACGTTGCGCGGCTCGAGATCCCGCGGCGCAGACTGCGGTGACCGGTACTCGAAAAGTTCGAGCCGATGCTGGGATCCGGGCAACCGAAGGTGCGCCATCTTCACGTCGGCATCGGGGTAGCCGACGATTGCCGCCAGATAGCCGCCCTGCTTCTCCTGGCGCATGACCACCTCGCACTCGAAGATCTCCGTGTAGAAGGCAACGGACCGTTCGAGATCCGTGACGGTGAGCCCGATGTGGTTGACCCCCGTGACGAAGCGGAATTCCGTGGATAGGGCAATGTCGTTCATGAGTCTGCTCCTTCGGAGAGGGTGGCGAGGGCGGCATGCAGCTCAATGCCACCGTCCGGCGTGACGAGATACTCGTTTTCAAGACGCATGCCGAACCGCCCAGGGAAGTAGACACCCGGCTCGACGGCAAGGACCATGCCCGCCTCGAGCATGGTGTCGTCTCGAGGGCTCAGGTTCGGTGAAGCTACAGGTTCCAAGCCGAGCCCGTGGCCCCCGTGGTGGGGCAGCGACACGGAGTCGGGGAACAAGTCGTGAATTCGGCTCTCCATGGTGCGAAAGATCGTGGAGGCTCGCACGCCGGGCCGCAGCTCGTCCACGCTCGCATCGAGAACCGATCTGAGCTCCACGTGGAGGACTTCGAGCTCGTCATTGTCTCCTCGGACGTGCGTGCGGCACGTGTCGGCCCAGTAGCCGGCTGCGCGCACCAGGATGTCGGCGAGCACCGGCTCCCCCGCCGCAGGTCTCCGATGACCGGCCACAGCGACGGGTCCGGACACTTTGGCACTCGCAGTGCCTGCCAAGAGGTCGGCGAGGAACTCGACAGGCTCTCCGGCTGCGAGCTGCGCAGATGCGTGAGCGCTCGTGAAGAGCTCCACCTCGCTGGCACCTTCGGAGACACCGCGGGCTACAGCTGCCTGCGCCTCGAGGCACAGACCGTACGACCTGGCAATCTTCTCCACCTCGTCACGGTCCTTGACAGTCATGAGGGAGCCCAACTGGGCATCGACTGGTACCGCCTTTGTGACGACCGAACCAAGGAGCACGGAAAGTGTCAGCCCGGCGATCCCGATCCGAGTGGACCGGTGAACGAGCTCGAGTCGCGAGAGGGCGTCGGCGAGCCAGGGCATGACGTCGAGCACCATACCGAACCCGGGATCTCCGAAGGTGTAGATCCGTGTCGCGTCGCTGCCCTCCTCGGCGAGCGCGCCTTCCTCGACGGACACCATGAGGTCGAATTGCCCCGCCGCGCCGACCACCGTTGCCGACGTGCCGGCCGCGTAGCGGTGGTACCCCCCAAGCCAGGTGGCATAGTCTGGTCCTACTGCGACAACCGCATCCAATCCCTCGCGTTCGAGCAAGCGCAGAACTCGCGTCCGGCGGTGCTCGTGCGACAAGCTGTCCTCGACCGCGCGCCGGCGGTCGGGCGCTCTTGTGTCACTC
>JAJZZB010000089.1 GCA_021797795.1 Actinomycetes bacterium
ACGTCGTGGTTCGCCGACGGCATGTACCTGCAGATCCACCTCGACGTGAACGGCGGGACGGCCTACGCCTGCTGGCATCAGGCCAACCCGCCCGCTACGGCCTTCTACGGCAGCTGCAACGACCCGGGCAGCAGCTCGCCTGTGCCGGTCGGGACGGTCGGCGGTCTCGGTGCAGCCGTGCTCGCCGGTGGCGGCCTCGTGTTCATCCAGCGTCGGCGGGGTCACGCCCTCCGCTCGACCAAGGCCCAGGCCTGAGCAACAGGGCCGTCACGGCCTAGCAAGCCGGCCTCCATCCGCTTCGGCGGAGCGGGTGGAGGCCGGTCACCTCCTGCGAGGGGGAGATCACGGGGATGCACTGCATCCCCGTGATTCGCGTCCGGGTAGCCGCCGGCCCACTCGGGCTACGGGCTCCGCCGCTCGAGGTGACGACGAGTCGGGACCCGGATGCTGGCGGTCGAGGTCGGCCCAGGTCCGGGCTGTCCAGCGTCTCGGGGGACGGAGCTCCCGGGGGGCTCAGCCGAGGCGCTGCTCGGCGAGCCGGGCAGCGGGGATGGCCCGGAGGACGACGAGGGCGGCGGCGGCTGAGACCACGGTCGCATAGCCGTACGACCAGTCGGCGCCAAGGCCGTAGAGGAGGCCGAACACGAGGTTCCCGACGAACACGCCGACGCTGCGGGCGGCCGAGAGGGCGCCGAAGCTGCGGCCGGCTCGCCGGCCGGGCCGGAGCACAGACATGAGCGCCGGCTCGAGCGTCTCCACCACCCCGAGGGCGAAGCCGAGCACGGCGACGCCGAGCATGAGCACCGCCGTGGCGAGGCCGGCGGCATAGCCGACCGCCAGCAGGGCGGCACCGAGGCCCGCGCCGAGGTAGCCGAGCAGCCCGAGGCTCGTGAACCGCCCGGCGACGTTCTCCGAGAGACGGCCACCGAGCAGGTAGCCCGTGGCCGCAGAGACCGCCTGGAAGATGAGGAAGGCGCCGATGCCGTAGGCGAAGCCACGGCCGCCCTGGGCGAGCGTCAGCACCGGGAAGCCGACGCTGTAGTACGTGAAGCCGTAGAGCGCCGCCGCCAGGAGCAGGGCACGGGCTCCGGGCAGCGCCTCCCGGTCGTCCTCGGCGGCCGGCGGCGGGGCCGCCTGCTCGTCGGGGCGGGAGCCTCCCGTCGTCGCCCGGGAGAGCGAGAAGGTCGAGGCGGCGAGCGGCAGGACCGTCACGAGGAAGATCCACTTGAAGGGCAGGTGGTCGAGCACGGCGACGAGCACGAACACCCCGGCGAGGGCGCCGCCGCCGACGTCGAGCGCGTGCAGGAAGCCGAAGGCAGCGTTGCGATGCGACTCGTCGGGGACCGCTTCGGCGAGCATCACCCGCCGCGACGGGCTTCTCAGGTTGCGAGCCCACCAGCCGCCTGTCAGCAGACCGATGGCGACCGCAGGAGAGGCGACGAGAGCCGAGAGCGAGAGCAGCGGGATGATGGAGTTGCCGACGAGCGCCAGGCGCCGGTGGCCGATCCGGTCGCCGAGCCTGCCCCCGATCATCGAGAAGACGGCTCCGCCCCCGTAGCTGAGGGCCGAGGAGAGCCCGAACACCCAGACGCTCTGATGCAGGACGATGACGAGGAAGAGCGGGAAGCCGGCGAGGACGGACTGGTAGCCGAGATCGGCGAAGAAGGCAGAGAGGCTGATGGCGACCACGTCGCCGGTCCGCCACGGCGGTGCTCCACCCCTCTTCTCGGCGGTGCCGACGCGGTCCGAGGCTGGCACGATCGAACCTAGCGCGGCGGGCCCTGCCGGCCCGGTGCGTCAGGGTCCGCCCTCCGGCATCCGGGGAGGCGTCCCTGCACGACGGCTGGCAGCGACAGGAGTTTCTCGCCTCGCAGCACGTAGACCCCCACCGAGACCGCGCTCCAGGCGGCGAGACAGGAGAGGAGCACGACCGGGTCGGGCAGCCTCCGGAACAGGTAGGCGCCCACGAGCGCGAAGGCGACCAGCCCGATGCCACCGAAGACGGCTCCGCCGACGTCGTGCACCGCGGCCGTGTTGCCGTCCTTCTTCTCGATGAGCGTCAAGGTGGCCGGCGCGATGGCAGGGAAGGCGAGCAGCATGCCGCCGACGATGCTGCCGAGCACGATCCCGCTCGACCCGGAGACGACCGAGATGCCGGCGCCGAAGGCGAAGCGAATGGCGAGCTCCCGCGGGCTCACCTTCGAGAGCTTGGCGACGTCGATGCCGAAGAGCGAGTCACTCACGTCGCTCACCGGTAGAAGACCACCCTCGCCACCGCGGCGACGACGAGCCAGGCAGCGCACATGACCGCCGTCCCCCGGAGCGCACCGAGTCGCCGGACGCTCCAGATCGCCACAGCGCAGGCGGCCACCATCGCCACTCCCCCGGCGATCATGCCCCGCGTCTCGTGGAGGGCCTTCGGGGTGCCTTCGGCGGCCGCGATGATGGCGAGGTTGGCGAGCGCGACCGATGGCGCCGCCCCGAAGACACCGGCGAAGCGCTTCGGTTTCACGACCTCGCCGACGAGGGCGAACACGACGACGAGCGCCCCGCCGACGAGGGCCCGCACCGCCAGGAGGAGAACGGGGTTCACAGGGGCCTCTCCTACCCCGAGCGAGAGCTGGCCAAGCTGGATGCTCACGGAGACGGCGAGCCTGCCCCGGCAGCCTCCTCCCCGAATGCGCCCGGGTTCCTCGCAGCTGAGTACGATCTCGCCCGGTGAACACCGGCTCGTCCCAGTCGACTGCGGCGCTCCTCGCGCACGCGCATCGAGTGGCATCGGCTTCGAAGTGAGACTCCTCTTCTGCGGGACCCGCGGGTCCACCCCGGCACCCGGACGGGCGCACCTGCGTTATGGCGGTCACACCTCGTGCATCGCCATCGGGAGGGGGGCCGGACCTCCCGCCCTCCTGCTCGACGGCGGCACCGGCCTCGCGCAGCTCGACGAGCATCTCGCCGGCGAGCCCTTCGCCGGATCGATCCTCCTCAGCCATCTCCACTGGGACCACACCCACGGGTTGCCGTTCTTCGGGTCCGGCGCCGCGCCAGGCCACCGCGTCGAGGTCTTCATACCGGAGCAGGGCGACGACGCGGAGGCCGTCCTCGCCAGAGCCTTCTCGCCACCCCACTTCCCCATCGAGCCCCAGCAGCTCGGAAACGGCTGGAGATTCCGGATGCTGCCCGAGGGCGAGCGCGACATCGAGGGCTATTCGGTGCTCGCTCTCGAGATCCCCCACAAGGGCGGCCGCACCTTCGGGTTCCGGGTGAGCGACGAGACGACCTCGCTCGCCTACCTCCCCGACCACCACCCCCTCGCCCTCGGACCCGGCCCGATCGGCATCGGGGAGCTGCACCCGAACGCCCTCGCCCTCGCTCGCGACGTCGACCTTCTCATCCACGACGCGCAGTACCTCGTCGAGGAGCTGCCCGAGCTCGCTCCCATGGGCCACTCCTGCGGCGAGTACGCCGTCTCCCTCGCCGAGGCGGCCGGCGCCCGCGAGGTCTGCCTGTACCACCACGCCCCCCGGCGGACCGACGACGCCCTCGACGAGCTCGCCGGCCGGTTCACGGAGTCGGCAGTCCCCACCCGCATGGCCTTCGACGGGCTCGTGCTCACCCTCGCCGATGCGGACCGCGCCGGGGTGACCTCAGCCGGACACTGACTCCGTCGTCGCCCCGTCGTCGCCTGCTGGGGCGACGACCGCCTCGGCAGGCTCGATCGAGCGACTCGGATGCGTGAGAGCGAGCTGCGAACGGGCGCCCTCGAGGAACGCGGGCGAGGCGCTCAAGCTCGTGAGCGCCTCCAGGAAGTCGCCGCCTTCTATCCTGAGAAGCCGGCACTCCGAGCTCGCCGTGACGGTCGCCGTGCGCGGCATGTGACCGAGCAGTCCGATCTCGCCGAAGTAGGCGCCCGGCCCGAGCGTCCGAAGGGCGACCGGCTCCGTCCCCTCCCCGACGGCGGTGACGGCAAGGTCGCCGGCTTCGATGACGTAGAAGGCATCGGCCTCGGCCCCCTCGGCCACCACGACGGTCCCCGGTGAGGCGAAGGTCTCGATCGCCGAGCCGGCGAGCCGCTCGAGGCTGGACTGGGAGGCCCTGACGAACAGGTCCAACCGCTCGAGGATGGCCACGCGCGGAGCCATGGCAGCCGCCTGCACCGACGCCACACGGTCGGCCTTGACGAGGCGGGGCAGGGCGAGCAGGCAGAGCGCCGGGATCCCGACGCCGTAGACCAGCATCGCGGGATGGAGACCGATCCGGAGCAGGACCGGGGTGATGACGGCGCCGAGCGAGATGGCGCCGAGCACCACGGCGAAGAAGGCACCGAAGACGCGGGCAACCATCTCCTTTGGCGCGGAGCGTTGGAGGGCGGTGATGGCCAAGGTGTCGACGACGAGCGTCCCTGCACCCCGCACGGCCTGGAGCAGGACGCCGACCACGGGCTGGTGGATCACGACGAGGAGCGCGGTCGGCAGGCAGTAGACGGCCATGCCGCCGAGGATCGCCCCGGCGAGTCGGGGCCTCGCGGCGAGCTTGTTGACGACCGCCGCGCCAGCGATGCCCCCGACGCCGAGCCCGGCGAGAAGGTAGCCGTAGCCCGAGGTCCCGGCGTGCAGCTGGACCCGGGCGATCGGCACGAACAGGACGGTGTCGGTGCCGTAGACGAAGCTCGCCAGCACGCTGAAGGCCACGAAGGTGGCCACGCTCGCAGAGGACACGAGCGCCTTGAAGCCGTCCGCCACCTGCCGGAGCGGTCCGCTGCGCCCTCCGTCGGTGACGTCGCTCGGGTTGCTCCGCGCCTTCATCCGCCTGAGGCCGAGCCCCGCCATAAGGAACGCCACGGCGTTCATCGCGATAGCGAGGGCAGGGCCGCCGAGAAGGAGCAGGCCAGCCCCTATCGCCGGCCCGAGGAAGATCACGACGTTGTCGATGGTGGCGTTGAGGGCGTTGGCGGCGGCGAGATCGGCCTCGTCCACCACCTGGGGGACGAGAGCGGCCACGGCCGAGCGGTAGGGCGTCCTCACGAGGGCGGTCACGGCGGCGAGGCTGAGAGCGAGGACCGGCGCTCCCTTCTGCCATGCGACCGTCGCCAGGCCGAGCTGCAGGACGATACCCATGGCGTTCAACACGATCATGAGGCGCACGCGCTCGAAGCGCTCAGCGATCACGCCGCCGTAGGCACTGAACACGAGGGAGGGGAGGAACCGGCTAAGGGCCGCTGCTGACACCCATGCAGCCGAATGGGTGCGCTCGTAGATGAACACGACGAGGGCGACGTTGTATGCCCAGCCGCCGGTCGTCGAGACGAGCTCGGTGCTCATGAGCCACCGGAAATCCCGTGACCGGAGGGCCGATCGGTACCCCGAACGTCGCGAGTCAGCTGCCGGCATCCCGCTCCCCTCCCCCTGTTTGCGCCGCGAGGCTAGCGACGCGACCTGACCGCAGACAAGGAGGATCCTCGCCCCTGTCGCCGCCCAGGAACGCCTTCAGTGGTCATTGGACCACCGATCGTGACGAAGGCAGGCTGCCGACAACAACGTGCTCACAGTTTTCGTGCATTCGAGGATTCGGTACGGCATACTTACCGAGCCGTCCCTCCCGACATCGGCCGACCGCCGGTGGTGACTGGGACGGCGTTCTGGTCCAGCTGGGGAGCAAGGGCCAAGGCACCGGCCGTTGGGTCGGGTGGGCGTCGCCCCACCCGAAAGCGAGGGAGGCGAGATGCGCTTCATAAAAGGGCGGGACAGCAGTCGTGTGGCAGGCAGAAGCCGCACGTACCGGGCTGGCGGCTCCCGTGTGCTGAGAGCAGCAGGCGCCGCCGGCTTGCTGGCGGCGGCGTCGCTCCTCGTCGCCATGCTGGCCGCCCCCGGCGCCGGCGCCACGACAACCACCAAGTACTACGACGTCAGCACCTCGACGACCGGGCCGATCTACGCCGGCGTGCCGAGCCCGGTCACCGTGACCCTCACCAACGACCTCCAGAGCACGCAGCCGTTCGGGTCCGCCGAGCTCACGATCGAGAACCTCCCCGTGAGCGCCGTCAGCTTCGCCCAGCCGACCGCGGCGGGTTGGAGCGCCGCCTTCGTGACGGGCAGCGACCCGGCGGTGATCGAGCTGACGAGTCTGAAGGGCGACGAGCTCTCGCCTGGAGCATCGGTCTCGATCGACCTCACGCTGAGCCCGCCCTCGGCCGCTTCGATCACGATCGGAACCGAGGTGAAGCAGTCCAACAACTTCAACGGGTCGGGCAACGACTTCATCCTCGTCGGCAGCGATCCGTCGATCCAGGTGGAGTCCCTCGGGCTTCAGTTCGCCACGCAGCCGACCACCGTGCAGGCATCGACGCCGCCGAAGTCCTTCAGCTACATGTGCCCGCCCGTGGCCGTCCAGCTCGTCGATGCGAGCGGAGCTCCGGTGGCGGCGGCAGGCATAGAGGTCAGCCTGTCACCGGCTGCAGGGAGCGACCCGGGCCTGTACTACGGGACGTCCTCATCCACGAGCGTCACGGTTGCGACCGACGCCGGCGGGCTCGCCACCTTCGGCACCTGCTCGTCCGGCTTGGCGGCGACGACCGCCGGGGCCGGCTACGTCCTCGACGCGAGCTCGCCGGTGGACGAGAGCTCGACGGGCGCCCTCAACCTGGTTCCCTCCCAGCCCTTCGACGTCGCCCAGTTCCTGCAGAACTGTTCCCCGACAGCCCCGTGCAGCGCCACGGTCACGAGCGCGGCGACCGGGACGACCGCGACGGTCGACCCGGCGAACACGTCCTCGTTCCAGCTGCTCACGAGCTTCGGCTACGGCGACAGCCTCACCTGCGACAGCCTGGTGGCCTCGGCGGCGGCTGACCCGCTCGTGGTGCAGACGACCGCTTCGGGCACGGCCGCAGCGGTCTCGGGAACTGTCACGATGACCTTCCCGAAGGCCATCGTGAACACCGTGCCCGACAACGGCACGCCTCACATGCCGGTCTGCATCGGAGCCACCGAGCCATTCCCCGGCTCGAACAGCTCGCCGCTCACCAACGCCACCGAGCCCTACCAGGGTCTCATCTACGACTGCAGCAGCTCGACCTACCAGACGGACATCAGCGCGCTCCAGAGCAGCGGCGCCGCCTACCTCGCCGTCTGCGTCTCGAGCTACTCCAAGCACGCCGGCAACGAGACCCTCGTCCTCACCGAGAGCTCACTAGGAGACCCGGTCCACTGGTAGGCACACCGGCGTGAGCCGGCGTGCGGACTCGGCGACGCCGAGCTCGCCGAAGAGGGCATCCCTCTCGGCGAGCTCGGCGTCGTCCATCTCCTCGGGCCACAGATCGCTCAGTGCCTGGAGCGACATCGCAACCTCGTAGCGGGCGTCGTGGAGCCGGGCCGTCCCGATGCTGGCGACGAGCATGGCCCGTGCCCGCGCCTCGTCGACCCCGAGGACGCCAAGTCCCGTCCCGAGTACTCGCTCCACGAGCGGTGCGACGAGGTGGCGTCCGGGTGACCCCTCGAGGTCGGAGAGCACCCGCTCGCCAAGTGAGCAGGCGTCGTCGATCTCGCCGGCGAGAAGGAGAGACTCGGCCCGGATGGCGTCGGTCAGCTGGACCTGGAACGCCTCCTTGTTGGCCGCGAAGATCTCATGAGCAGCCGCCAGCAGCTCGCTGCTGCGGGCGGCGTCCCCCCGCCGGGCGGCGACGCGGCCGAGCATGCGGGTGCAGTCCGCCACGAACATGGCGGTGCCGGCCGCCCGGTAGACGCCGAGCGCCTCCTCGAGCATCTCCTCCGCCTCGTCGAGCTGACCCTGGTCGCTCAGGACCTCGGCGATGTTCTGCGATTCGGCCGCCGCTGTCCACCGGTCACCGGCACGCTCGCATGCCTGCTTGGACTCCTCGTAGTAGGACGTCGCCTCAGTCCACCGGCCGGCGAAGTAGGCGCGCTCGCCCATCGTGTTGAGCGCCCGCGCCTCGAGCCAGGGATTCTCCCCGAGGGCCCGCTGGATCTCGAGCGCCCGCTCGGCGTGCGGGGTCTCGCCTCCGACCCCGGCGGCGAGCTCAGCCATGTCGAGGTGGATGAGCGCCGTGGCGACAACGTCCGGAGCCTCGGCCGCCTCCCCCAGCGCCGCCGCCCTGCGCAGCAGCTCCACCGCTTCGTGGACCTTCCCCTGTCGGTAGCGCACCAGCCCGTACTGGGTGTGCACGTGCGCCCGCAGCCGGCGGGCCTGCATGCTGTCGTCCTGGCCGAGGCTCTGCTCGGCGAGGGTGAGCATCCGAAGCGTCACGGCGTACTCGCTCGACCGCTCGGTGGAGAGGGCCACCTTGTAGTGCAGCTGGGCCCGCTCGATCGCCGTGCCGGCCCACCTGCGGGCCGACCGGTACGTGGCCGCCGCCGCCGCGAACTCGCCGAGACGGGACCTCGAGTCGCCGAGAGCCTCGGTGACCGAGAGGAGGTCTGCCGCCGGGATGTCGCCGAGGAGGCGCGCCGCCTCGAGCGCCTGCTCGAGGAAGCTCACCGCCTCGAGGCTGGCGTAGACGGCCCGCGCCCGGTCCGCCGCCACCCGGGCGTAGGACCATGCCTGGCGGTGGCGCCCGGCGTGCCCGAAGTGCAGCGCCAGCAGTCCGGCGATCTGGGCCGAGCCTGCTCCCGCCTGCCGCTCGAGCACGTCGCCGGCGAGCGCATGGAGCTGCCGGCGCCGGGCGAAGGGCAGACCCTCGTAGGCAGCGTCGCGGAGCATGTTGTGGCGGAACCGGAGACTGTCGGCAGTGTCCGGTTCGAGGAAGTCGTCGAGACCGCCGAGATCGAGCTCCTCGTCCAGCATGTCACGGAGCACCGGCAGGGCGACCTCCATGCCGAGCACCGAGGCGACCCTGAGCAGGCGACGGTCAGGCGGCGAGAGGCCGTCGATCTGGGCGGCGAAGAGGCCCTCGACCGTGTCGGGAAGTGCCCTGTCGAAGCCGGCGTGGCGGCCGGCTTGGAGCAGCTCGAGGAGGAAGAGCGGATTGCCGGCGGACCGCTCGAGGAGTGTGTCGCGGTGGTGAGGAGCAAGGACGTCCGGCCGCGTCGCCTCGGTCAGGAGCGCGCCGACGGCGCCGTCGCTGAGCGGCTCGATGCCGAGACGGGTCACGCCGGTGACCGCCTCGAGCAGGAGGCCCTCCCGCCCCGGTCGTCTGGCGACGACGATGAGCCACGGGTGGGCTGCGACCTCGGCGGTGAGACGCTCGACGACGGCCGTGCTGGCATCGTCCATCCACTGGGCGTCGTCGATGAGCAGCAGGGTCGGCCTGCTCAGCATCAGCGACAGCAGCTGGAGGACCGACTCGGCCAGCCGCTCCCGGCGGAAGCGCTCGTCGAGCGCCGTCGACTCCGGTGTGGGCGGCACCTCGGTCCGGGCGGCCGCCGCGAGCAGGGGCGTCCAGGGGCGAAGCTCCGGCGCCAGCCGGTCGACGACCCCGAGCAGCGCCCCGGCCACACGAGCCGGGTCGGCGTGCGCGTCCACTCCGAGGCAGTGACGGACCAGCATGCTCACCGACCCGTAGGGCATGAGCGAGCGATACTCGTCACAGACCATGTCGACCACCACCATGGTGGAGGCGAGTGACTCCACCTCTTCGACGAGCCGGGACTTGCCGATCCCTGCATCGCCGACGAGCTCGACGGCCCCACCCAGGCCGGCGCGCGCACGGTCGAGGTGGTCGCCGAGGACGTAGAGCTCCCGCTCTCGCCCGACTATGCGCAGGCCGCCCCCTCCCGCTCGGGCGGCTGACCGGACCTCGCCCACACGGTGGGCGTGCACCGGGCGGTCCTTCCCCTTCACAAAGAAAGGCGCGAGCTCTTCGCAGGCGAAGCGCACCCTGCTCCTCTGCACGACGAGGTCGGAGGCGTACAGCTCGCCCGCGCCAGCTTTCGCCATGAGGCGGGCGGCGAGGTTCACGGCGTCCCCCTTGGCGGAGTAGGTCCTCCGGTAGCTCGGCCCGAAGCCGCCGGTGAACACGCGGCCGAAGCTCGCACCAGCACGAAGGCGAAGGCGGCCGCCGCCGTCGAGCACCTCCCGCAGCGTGACGAGGATCCTGCCGGCGTCGTCGTCGGTGGCCGTCGGCGCCCCGGCCACGAGCATGACCTTCCCGCCGTCCTCGGCGATGTCGGTCTCCCAGAAGGTCACCCCGTGCAGTGTGCAGCACTCCTGGATGCGGCTGACCAGGTCGTCGAGGGCACCGGCGACCGTCTGCTCGCCCTCGCTTGCCAGCAGATCGTCCACGCCGCCGAACTCGATGAACGCCACCGCCACTTGACGGTGCTCGCTCTCGACCGGCCCCGCCGCCAGGTGGTCCTGCAGGGCAGCCGGGAGGGAGAGGCTCGGGCGCCCGCCGCCGTCGGCGCGTGCCTCCGTCGCCAGAGCCTGGCGGGGAACCGCCGTGATGCGCAGACCGTCCTCTTTCTCGACTGCCTCCGTGCGCGGGTCGAGGTAGCCGAGAGCCTCCCGGCTCACGACGATCTCGCCCGCCTCCGCCACAGCCTCCATGTGGGCGGTGACGGTCGGGCTCGGCCCGGTGACGAGGAGCTCCCGGTGGAGCGCTCCCACCGAGAAGAAGTGGAACCGGCCGCTGTGGATGCCGACCGACATCCTGAGAGTCGAGCTGCCGGCAGAGGTCCTCACCCGGCCGATGCGGCGCATGCTGCGCTGCATCCGCCAGGCGGCGTCGAGGGCACGGTCGGCGTGGCGGTCCCCGCTGAACCAGACGAGGACGGCGTCCCCACCCCACTTGATGAGCTCCCCGCCTCGCTCGTAGGCGATGGCGAGGAGGTCGGCGAAGATGGCGTCGAGCACGCCGGTGAGCTCTTCTGCTCCCGACTTGCCCTGGGCCGCCAGCATCTCGGTAAGCCGGGTGAAGCCGGAGATGTCCACGAACGCGAGCGTCCCCTCGAGGACCCTCGCCTGCTCATCCGGGGCGTCCGCCAGCCAGGCGCGGGCCAGACCGGGCACGTAGGCGAGCAGCGATGCCTCGCGGCCCTCGCTCGAGGCGGACACGGGGAACGCTCCGCTCATGGCCGAACCGGCCGGGCACCTGCCCCACCCCGGAAGGAGGCATCGGGGGACCCGCGGCCACAGCGCGACCGACGGCGCCCCTGTCGGCCCCCTCGCACCTCGCCCAGCATCCCCACGACCTCATCCGGCCCAGCCTCGTGTCGACGACGCGTGGCGGGGTCAGTCCGAGATCGCGGCTGGGCGAGCGGCTCCCGGCGGACTCACGCTCCTCCATCCTACCGACGGGCACCCTCGTGGCAAGGGGCGATTGACATCCGACACGACGCGACGGAGAGCCGAGCTGCGGGACTCCTCTCCCGGCATAAGGGAGTCCGACCGAGCCGCCACCGCGCCACAATGTCCCTCGGCCAGCGTGCCGGGGCGACTGTCGGGCCGCCGGTGGTCCGACGAGCTCGTCGCCAGGCCCGTGAAGCTGCTCGCGGGACCGCCCGGCTCCGAGCGGGACTGGATACGGTGGCTGCTCCGAGGAACCTACCGTGGGCCGCCTGGGTCTCGAACCCAGCACCTTGGGATTAAAAGTCCCCTGCTCTACCCGATGAGCTAGCGGCCCGACGCGAGGACAGCTCGAAGGAACGCCAGAAGACGTTCGCTCGAGCGAGCGAACCGACAACGCCCCGATTCCTCTCGGTGGCCGCAAGCCTAACGGCCCTCGCCCGACCGAGCCCGGTCCCGTGTCCGAGGCCGGGCGGAGCGCGATCCTGCGGCCGGCCGTCCAGGAGCCGCCCGGGCGAAGCCGACAGCGCGCCCAGCCGGTGCGCCCGTGACCCCTGGGCCGGATCGGCCGGTGGAGCCGTCGCTTCCTGACGGCCATCTCGTCGTGAGTCACGAGGGGTCGACTGCACGGCGTGAGCCTCCCGTTCGCGGCGACGACGCTCGCCGTGACGGCACCGCTCTCCTGGCTCACCTCCTCGTCGGAGCGCGAGGACCGACGGCCGCTGGCCCGCCCAGGATGTCCAGAGGCGGCCACCGCTCTTCGAGCCAGGTCCGGTCCGTTCGGGCCCAGATGGTCGACGCCGTCGAGGTGGCTCGAGCACCCACGCCAACCCGGCGAGCTCCGCCCGCTTCGTTCGTCCGGAGCTCTCCACCTCCGGCACCTTCGCACTCGGGTCCGAGCCCGCTCGTCCGCCGCCCGCCCGGGACGCTCTGTCCGTCGCACCGGCCCCGCATCGCCGAGCAGCCAATCGAGTCCAGCCGTCGCGCCGAGGGACCGGGCCTCTTGTCGCCGCCGCCCGTGCCGAGGCTCGCGAGGGTGGCCACGAGGTCTCCGACGACGTGGCCGAGGCCGCCATCGTGCTCGTCTCGGACTCGCCACGAACGCCCTCCCGCACGGCCGCCGACAGCGCTGGTAGGCGGTCGCGGTCGCCTTCTCGTCGCCACCGGGGAGCTCTCGATCGGGGTGACCGACTCGCTCGGCGGCGAGCCCCGGGGGCCATGAAGCCCGGCGTCACCGAAGAGCACGGAGGCGCCCTGCAGCTCGCCCCGCGCTCGTCGAGCGTCGTCGGGAGCGGCGGCCGCGGCGGGACCAGGTCGGTCTGGTTCGCGCTCGCGGTCCGCCCGCCAGACCCGCCTGAAGCCGGACCCGCTCGGGGCGGCGCCGGCCGCCCGTATCGTCGGTGCCGCTCCGTCACCGCCCCGCACGAGGGCGCCCGAACCTGAAGGGACCGCCACATGGCCGATTCGACCACCGCCGACTGGAACGAGAAGATCATCGAGGAGTTCCGGGCGAACGAGGGCCGCGTAGGCGGGAATTTCGAGGGAGCGCCCATGCTCCTGCTGCACACGACCGGGGCCAGGTCGGGCACGGAGCGGGTCAACCCCATGATGTACCTCGAGCTCGACGGGCGGATCTTCGTCTTCGCCTCGAAGGCGGGGGCGCCGACCAACCCGGACTGGTACCACAACCTCCTCGCCCACCCGGAGGTGACCGTCGAGCTCGGGACGGAGACGTTCGAGGCCGCGGCGTCGCCGCTGCGGGGACAAGAGCGCGACCGCGTCTACGGCGAGCAGGCGAACCGCTACCCGGGGTTCGCGGAGTACCAGGACAAGACGACACGGATCATCCCGGTCCTCGAG
>JAJZZB010000090.1 GCA_021797795.1 Actinomycetes bacterium
CGATCCCGAGCGGTCGCGCGTTGTGTCGGGCTGGTGCACGACGCTCAGGCTCCCGCCATCGCATCCGGGTTCTCATCCTCGGAAGTGGCACGGTTGCGAGTCAGCTCGCCCGCTACCTTTCCTGGGACCCGCGCATCACCCTCCTCGGTTGCGTGGACGACGACCCCGCTCCAGGCCATGAGGTCCTCGGCAGCATCGACGATCTTCCCCGGCTCTGCGAAGACCTCGGGATCGACCAGCTCCTTGTTGGGTTCTCTCGCACCCATCCGGCCTCAGCGCTCGACCGCCTCAGAACCCTCAGCCCTGATGTCGCGATCTCGATCGTTCCCCGCTACTTCGAGCTCCTCTCGCCGCGGTCCACCGTGCAAGAGTTCGGGGGGCTTCCGGTGCTAGACCTCAGTCGCGGCAGCCTCAGTGTTACAGCCAGGGTCGCGAAGCGTTGCTTTGACATCATCGGCTCGCTCGTACTCCTCGGCATCACCGCTCCGATCATGATCTCCGTTGCGGTGGCGGTGAGGGTGACGTCGCCCGGTCCCGTCCTCTTTCGCCAGCAGCGAGTAGGCCGTCGAGAGCGACGGTTCGTGATCTTCAAGTTCCGCTCCATGACCGTCGGGAGCGAGGAGCGGCGCGGCACGAGCGACGTTGACGGTCCATTGTTCAAAATGCACTCGGACCCGCGGGTCACGCGCGTGGGACGACTGCTCCGTCACGCCAGCATCGACGAGCTCCCGCAGCTCTTCAACGTCCTGAAGGGCGACATGTCCCTCGTCGGACCGCGGCCCTTCATTCCGTCGGAGTCGCGACAGATCGTCGGTGCAGGCGCGCGCCGATTCGAGGTTCGGCCCGGGCTGACGGGACTGTGGCAGGTCTCTGGGCGCAGCAACCTCTCGTTCGACGACCTCGTGAGGCTCGACTACCTTTATGTTGCGTCCTGGTCGTTGTGGTGGGATCTCCGGATTCTCTGGCACACCCCGAGGGCAGTTCTCAAGGGTCGCGGTGCCTACTGACGTTGCCATCGTTCACGACTACCTGAACCAGCGCGGTGGTGCCGAACGGGTTGTCCTGATAATGGCGAAGGGCTTCGAGGGTGCCCCTGTGTACACGGCTCTCTACGATCCGGAGACGACCTTCCCTGAGTACGCCGGGTTGCCCATCAAGGTCTCCTGGCTCAATCGCATCCCCTGGGCGCGACGTCGACACCGCATGCTGCTGCCGTTTCTCGCGCCGACCTACTCAGCCTTACATATCGAGGCGGACGTCGTGCTGTGCAGTTCAAGCGGGTGGGCGCACGGGGTGCGCACCGGCGGCCGGAAGATCGTCTACTGCTACGCACCAGCTCGCTGGCTCTACCAGACCGAGCGCTATCTGGGTGGCCACGGTTCGGTTTCGAGCCTGGTGGCCCGTGGTGCCCTCGGAGTCTTGTCTCCAGCTCTGCGCTCATGGGATCGAGCAGCCGCGGCCAGCGCTGACCGCTACCTCGCAGTCTCGACCGTCACCGCTCAGGCCGTGACCGCCGTGTACGGAGTCGAGGCAGAGGTGCTCATGCCCCCCATCGACCTCGACCCGTCCCTGCCGACGACAGAGGTGACGGGAGTCGCGCCCGGCTTCTGGCTATGCGTCTCGCGCCTTCTGCCGTACAAGAACGTCGATGCAGTGCTGGACGGTGTCCAGCGACAGGGCGGCAGGGTGGTGATCGTCGGATCCGGTCCGGAGCGTGCACGCCTTCAGGAACGCGCCGGCAGGTTCGCGACCTTCCTCGGCGCCGTGGATGACGAGCAGCTGAGGTGGTGCTATGCGAACTGCAGAGGCCTCATCGCGGCGGCCCACGAGGACTTCGGGCTCACTCCCCTCGAAGCGGCGCTCTTCGGTAAGCCGACTGCAGCCCTACGTGCTGGCGGATACTTGGACACCGTCGTGGACTCCAGCACCGGCTGCATGTTCGATGCGGCCACCGGCGACCAGATCGCGGCAGCTCTTCATCGTCTGGAGCGCGCCAGCTTCGACAGCGGCGCCCTCGTGAGGCACGCTCAACGTTTCTCGACCGAGAGGTTCCTCACCCGGCTGCGGGAGATCGTCGCGGAGGAGTCCTCTGCGCCAGTCGCAGCGCGGCGCTTAGCCTGACCTGGGAGCCGCTCGCGTGAGGCCGCGATTCATGCTTCCGTCGTCGAGGACGACCGCTCGGTCCGGTCATCGTGGAGGGCATTCCATACCAGCGCACCGAGCCTCTGAAGCTGCCGCCGGAAGCGAGGAATCGCGAGCATCATGAGCGCCGGAGCGACGAGAAGGAAGCGGAGTGGTCCGGGCACGAGTGGGATGAGAGCGATGCTGACAGGGCTCACGACGAACGGCAGAACTTGGGCGACTGAAACTCCTAAGTTACTCCGGTACAGTACGGCACCCAGATAGATAAATGCACCCGAGCCACATAGGATGGCTATTCCGTAGCCACTGAGGCCTAGAGTTGGCACGAGGATGGCCGCGACTGAGATCGTGGCAACTTGGCGAAATATTCCGCCAAGAAGTGGAGGCGTGTTGCGACCCTTTGCGTACATGGTCGTCGCCATGAAGCTGCCCACACTCTGCAAGATCGCGGCCACCGCAAAGAACGCGATGAGGAGCACGGCCGGCGTCCACTTTTGCCCGAACAGGGTCGGTACAATGAGCGGCGATAACGCCGCCAGAAGGCAGACGGGCACTCCCACCGCTAGGGCTTGCAAGGTGATCCCGTCTTGCAGGGCTCGCCTCATGCGATGGTTCTCGTCGACTCGAGCCATGGACACGACCCCGAGTCTCCACGACCCTCGTCGTGCGAAAGCCGCTGTCTGGACAAGGCGGTTGGCAAACGCGACATAACCGATCCCCGTGACGCCGAGTGCTGGTCCGACGATGATCGGATTGGACAGCTGCCCGACGGCGTCCAACCACTGTGCGGGTGCGTAGGTGCTGCTGTGCCGGAGCATCTCCTTTGAGAGTTTGGTGTTCCAGCGGGGCCTGAACCGCAACCCGGACCAAATAAGGCTAGCGACGAAGAGCCACACCTGCCAGGCGATGAAGCCGAAGACGAGAGCCCACTGACGAGATCCAGCAAACGCCAAGATGATCGCGGTCACGTAGAAGACGACGTCACCGGCAACTTCGATGAGGCCCATCTTCCGGTAGTCGAACCGCCTCTCGATCGCTGCCTGCGCAGGTGCCCAGAGGACGTTGGCCGGGACACTCAGCACGAGGACCCGAAAGGTCACGATTGTCTCTGGCGATCTTACGAGAGAAGCTACCGGGATGGAGAGGATGAGACCGATGGCGCAGAGTCCGACGCTCGTCAGAAGGAGATAGCCGTGCGCAGCACCATATGCCTCGTGTGTTGGTTCCTCCTTCATTCGGATCAGGAAGATCTCGGTGCCTCCCTGTGCCAATGTCGAGATGAGGACAACGAATGCCGCGGCCGCCGCATATATCCCGTAGTTTGCAGGTCCGATGATCCGAACTACTATCGTCACTCCGATGAGTCGAATGCCCATTCCGACTGCCTCGCGGAGCGCGAGGTTGGATGCCCCTCGTACAGTGAGGGAACGAAGAGAAGCTCCGCTGGCGGTCGTCGCTTTTTGAGCCTTTGATACTCCGCCCGTCGTCTGGGTATCAGTTGGCTTCGCCACGAGGACCTCGGATCACTCACCTGGGCTGGCGCCTGATGGCAATCTATTCGATGACCGGGAGGGGACTTCGCCCGCCGACGACGGTGACGACCGACGGGGCGCTCGGGATGAGGTCGGTGATCTCCGAGACGGCCGAGCGCGAGATCTCCAAGCATCCCAGGATGGTTTAGACCACGTAGGCGGGCCGCCCCGATGATTCCGGACTCATCGTGGCCCGGAAACCGTACTCGCCGGCTTCACCGGGTGGACTCGGCCTAATCGCGCCAGTTCGCGGCAGGCGGCTCGGACGATGTCTGCTCCGGTTGCTGCTCGTCACTCAACGCCTGGGCCATTGAGAGGTACGCGTCAAGATACTCAGGCAGTCGGCCTCGTCGGGGACGCCTGCGCCGACGACGCAGCTTCCACCAGCTGACTCGTGATATCTCCTGGGGTTCGTCGTCTTCCGCTGCCATACCTGAGCGTGCACGCTACCAGTGCCCGCGCACCCCCTGGTGGATGATATCGCCGAAGTGGCTGTTGCATCACTGGAGTTGTTCCCTCGCTCGGTGAGTTCCATTGGTCGGTGCACGGGTCCAGCCATGACGACCGGCGCTGTCGCGGATGCCGAGCGATGGAGATCGAAGCGCGCTAGAGGTACGCCACCTTCGCTGCCCGAGCGAGAGGAGATCGCTCAAGAAGGTGACGAGTTGGCCGCTCATCTGGAGTTCGGGGACGTAGGCGCCCAGGTAGAGCCGGACCACGCCGGCGAAGGCCTTCACGTCGTGGTGGAATCGGTTGCCAGGGCCCGTCTCGAGACGGTGCCGACGCCGGCACGAGCCGTGTCGAGGTGGGCGGCCGACCGCCGCCGTGGTGCCCTGCGTGGACGAGAAGTCCCAGATCCAGCCGCTCAACCTGGCCATGCCACGCGTCGACAAGTGAGTGGCGTCCTGCGCCTTGTCTTGCAGGGTAGTAGCCGAAGAACAGGCAGTCCTTCGCCCCGGGCGCGTAAGGAGTGCTCTGCCGCCGTGCGGCGGTGGTAGCTCACCCCGGTGCGAGAGGCTCGGGTACTCGTGGGCCTGGGCTCTCGCGAGACGCGTCCCGAGGCGGGCACGTGGCCCTCGGCGTGGTGGTGGTACACCCTCGTGGTCTACTCACCACGGCGCAGAGCGGCACCGTTCACTTCGGTGAAGTCGAGGGCGGACTTCGGTGAAGTCCATAGCGAGCCTGGGAGGAGAATCGAACTCCTGACCTACGCATTACGAGTGCGTTGCTCTGCCGACTGAGCTACCCAGGCGAGATGGACCCCCGGTCCTGACCGAGAGCGAGGGATCGGACACGCCTCTGCGCCTCGTGCCGCGGCCCGTCCCGGCAGGAAAGACTAGTCACTCCTGCACCCGACACAGAGCGGCGTGGCAGGGCGCCACGGCCTGCCGCTTCGACAGGACGGTACTCCCCGTCGGCGCCACGGCCATGCGGATCCCGCCGACGACAGCGTGTCGGATGGTGCCGGCGCCATGACGTCCTGCTCGATAGCGTCGTCTCGTGGACGCTTCCCTCGCGGGCCGGGTCAATGCGCTCGCCCAGACCTGGTCCTCCCTCGCCGAACTGGTCGGTCAGCTGTCCGAGGACGAGTGGCACCTCCCCACCGGCTGTCCCGGCTGGGATGTCGCCGATCAGGTCTCCCACGTCATCGCCATCGAGCTGTGGTCGCTCGGTGACCCGGCGCCAGACCACGTGCTGCCCCTCGATCTCTCCCATGTGAACGGGGAGCTCGGACAGGTGACGGAGCGGCCCGTCGACTTCCGGCGGGGGCGGCCGCCGGCACAGTTGCGAGAGGAGCTCCTCGAAGTCACCGGTCGACGTCTCGCCGACCTCCACGCCCGGGACATCCCACCCGAGCAACCGGTACCGGCCCCCTTCGGCGGGGAGCTCCCCTACAAGGCGTTCCTCACCATCAGGGTCTTCGACTGCTACGCCCATGAGCAGGACGTCCGCCGCGCCACCGGCCGCACCGGCAATCTCGCAGGCCCGGCCGCCACCATCGCCCGGCGCCAGATCGTGACGGCCTGGACACGTCTCTCGGCCGGGACGCCAGTGCTCGCCGAGAGGGGCGTACGCCTCGAGCTCGACGGCGAGGCCTACGAGCTCGCTCTGCCGGCGCACGGCGACCCGGGGCTCGTCGTGCGCACCTCCTTCTCGAACGCCCTCGCCCTCGGCTGCGGGCGGAGCGACGGAGAGCTGGCGGCGGTCGAGGTGATCGGCGATCGAGCGCTCTTCGAGGCGTTCGCCGCCCGGCTCTCCTTCACGCCCTAGCCAGCGAGGCGGCCCTCAGCCGGCGAAGGCGGCCTCGAAGTCCTCGAGGAGATCCTCGGCGTTCTCGATGCCGGCGCTCACCCGGACGAGGCCGTCGGAGAGCCCGCTCGCCCGCCGGACCTCTGGTGGGACCTGGCGGTGGGTCGTCGAGGCGGGATGGCAGACAAGGCTGTGGGTGCCGCCGAGCGACGCCCCGATCCAGGCGAGCTCGAGGGCGTCGCACCACCGCGCTGCCGCCTCGGCCCCGTCGCGCAGCTCGAAGGAGAGCATGCTGCCGAACCGGCCGGCCCGGAGCAGCGAGGCGGCGCGCTCGTGGTGCGGGTGGGACGAGCGGCCGGGATAGTGCACCGCCGAGACCTCCGGCCGGGCCTCGAGCATGGCGGCCAGGCGGGCGGCGTTCTCGCACATCCGCTCCATGCGGAGCTCGAGGGTCTCCACGCCGCGCAGGCAGAGCCAGGCGTCGAAGGGGGGCATCGCTCCACCCGTGTCGAGGCTGAGGGCGCGCAGGGCCACTCGGCGCTCCTCGCTGCAGCAGACGACCCCGGCGACGACGTCGGAGTGGCCGGCGATCATCTTCGTCACCGAGTGCAGGACGAAGTCGATGCCGTAGCGCGCCGGGTTGCAGAGGTACGGGGAGGCGAAGGTGTTGTCGACTACGGAGGGAACGCCCGCCTGGCGGCACGCCTCGGCGAGCCGGGGGAGGTCGGCGACGGTGCACAGCGGGTTGGCGATCGTCTCTGCGTAGAAGAAGGCTGCCCCGGGAAGGGCCGCCCGGACGGCGTCGAGGTCGTGGGGGTCGACCTCCTCGACGCTGATCCCGTAACGCGGCAGCACGCCTCGGAACAGCGAGTAGGTGCCGCCGTAGAGCTCCCGGCTCGCCACCACCCGGTCTCCCGCCCGTGCGAGCAGGACCGAGACGGCGTGGGCGGCCGACATCCCCGAGGAGAAGGCGTAGGCGGCCTCGGTCCTCTCGAGCGAGGCGAGCACCGCCTCGAAGGAGTCGACCGTCGGGTTGCCGTATCCCCGGCCGTAGGCATAGCCCGGTACCGTGCCGGCGAGCACGTCGGCGAACTCCTCGCCGGAGTCGAACCGCCAGGTGGAGGTCTGGTAGATCGGCACGCTGGAGGGCGTCTGGCGGACCGGCGCTCCCGGCTGGCCGGCGTGGACCGCCCGCGTGGAGAAGCCCGGCGGTCGCTCCGCCGGGACCGGCCCGGTCACTTCCTGAGCACCAGCTCGCGCAGCTGGCGCTTCAGCACCTTGCCGGCCGGGTTCCGGGGCAGCGGTTCCTCCAGGTACCAGACGTGGCTCGGGATCTTGAAGCCGGCGATCCGGGCCGCCAGGTGCTGCCTCAGCTCCTCCTCGCCGAGGCTGGCGCCGGGCTTCAGCACGAGGACGGCACCGACCTCCTCGCCGAGGACGTCGTGGGGGACGCCGATGACCGCCGCGTCGGAGACGGAGGGGTGCTCGAAGATGGCCGACTCGACCTCGACGGAGTAGACGTTCTCGCCGCCGCGGATCACCATGTCCTTCGCCCGGTCGACGATGTAGACGAACCCCTCCTCGTCGACGCGGGCGATGTCGCCTGAGCGGAGCCAGCCCTCGGTGAAGGACTCGGCGGTCGCCTCGGGCTTGTTCCAGTAGCCCTTCACGACGTTCGGGCCTTTAATGAGGAGCTCGCCCGTCTCGCCCACCGGGACGTCGGTTCCGTCCGACCCGACGATGCGGATCTCGACGACCGGCACGGGCGGCCCCACCGAGTCGGGCTTTTCGAAGTAGTCCTCGCCCGAGTTCATGGTGGTCACCGACGACGTCTCGGTGAGGCCGTAGCCGTTCGAGGCACTCCCGCCGGGGAAGTGCTCCCTGATGTCCCGGAGCAGCTCGGGAGGCGCCGGGGCCCCTCCGTAGGCGACCGATCGGACGCTCGAAGTGTCGCGGCTCTCGAACTCGGGAGACTGGATGACCTGCCAGGCCATCGTCGGCACCCCTCCAAAGATCGTGATCTGCTCCCGCTCGATGAGCTCGAGGGCTCGCTCGGGGTTCCAGCGCCGCATCATCACGAGCTTGCCGCCGGCCGCCGTGTTGGCCACGAGGATCGAATGGCAGCCGGTGGCGTGGAACAGCGGGACCGAGAGCAGGTAGGAGTTCTGGACGCCGCCGTTCGAGAGAGGCTCCCGGTGCTCCTCGCTCGAGGTGAGCTGGACCCTCGCGCTGATGAAGCCGAGGCTCATCAAGTTGGTGCAGATGTTCCGCTGCGTGCCGAGCGCGCCCTTCGGCCTGCCGGTCGTCCCCGAGGTGTAGAAGATCGTCGCCAGGTCGTCCGGAGCGACGGAGAGCTCGGGGAGCTCGGTCTCGGCTACCGGCCGGCGGTGCTCGTCCAGAACCTCCTCCATCGACCACACGCCGGCCGCAGGAAGGGCCGCGCTCGCCGCCCCCTGCCGGCCCCGGCCGGCCGGGTCGTCGCCCCGGGCGAGAACGACGTCCTCGAGACCCGCTTGGCGTAGCCCGGCGAGGTGGTCGCCAAGGCGGCCGAGGCGCTCCCCGTCGAGGACGACGAGCTTGGATCCGGAGTCTTCGATGCCGTAGGCGAGCTCGGGACCGGTCCACCAGGCGTTGAGCGGGACGACGACCGCCCCGACGGCCGCCGCCGCCCAGAAGGCAACAACCCACTCGGGGAGGTTGCGCATGGCGATGGCCACGCGATCTCCGAGCCGCACCCCGAAGCGGTCGTGCAGCGCGGTGGCGAAAGCGGCCACCTCGGCGAAGTGCTCCTCGAAGCTCAGGCGCTCGTCCTCGTAGACGAGGAACGTCTGCTGGCCGTAGCCACGGGAGAGCTCGAGGATGGACCTGAGTGACGGCGGGCAGTTCGCCCAGACCCTGGTCACGATGCCGTCGATCACCTCCTCGCCGACCTCGAAGGGCTGCCCGGGAGCGCTGAGCAGCGCAGTGGCCTCCGACAAGCTGAGTGGCACGGGCGAAGGTTACCGTCGCGTGGCGCCGGCCTCAGAGAGGCTTGCCCGCCGCCAGCTCGGCGACCAGGTGGGTCAGCTCCGCCTTCTTCACGCCGCCGAGGAAGATGGCGACGACCTGGCCCTTGGCGTTCAGAAAGGCGGTCGTCGGCAGGTTGGTGGTCCCGTACGCCTCGGCGAGGGGCGCCTTGCCGACGCCGACGGGATAGGTCGCACCTGCGGCTCTCAGCAGCTTCAGCGCGGTCGCCGGGGCGTCGTCGTCGGTGTCGATGCCGACGAAGGGCACTTTGCCGGCACGGGCCACCGCAGCGATCGTCCCGAGCTCCTGCCGGCAGATCGGGCACCAGGATGCGAAGAAGTTCACGACCGTGGGATGGCCGACCGCGCCTCCGACCCTGACGGGGGCGCCGCCCCCGAGTCGCGTGAGGGCGACGGGTGCAGGAGTGTGCCGCCTGCCGGGCGGATAGACGATGAGGGTGAGCGCCGACCTCATGCCGAGCGAGGAGGTGCTGCGGCTCGCCGCCCTCACGGCGAACACGACGAAGCCGACGGCGAGGACGAGCGCGAGGACGAGTGAGATCACGAAGGCCCTCGGGCTTCGCGTCCCCCGCCCGGCCTGCTCTCTGTCGGTCGCTGCCGCGGTCACCAGGAGATCGTAACCAGCGACCTCAGGACCCGGACCGTCGGGACCGACGGTCCGATCACGCCGATCCAACCGCGTCTGCCGGCGACGACCCTGGGTCAGACGGTTGACGAGCACCCTTCGAGAGCTCCCCGGTCCACGGGCGACGGCCTCAGAGACCCCGACCCGCCGGAGATGCCTACCCGAGGGCATCGGGCGGAGCGGAGGTCGCGCGCGCAGACGCGCGCAATGGGACGGATGGGCGGAGGGAGTGGGATTCGAACCCACGGGGCTCATCACCCGACGGTTTTCAAGACCGTTGCATTCGTCCGCTCTGCCATCCCTCCACAGCGCGCCGGCGCGAGAGCCTATGCCCCCCGGGAGCGCAACCGGTTGAGCCGCGGCAGAATGACGCCGTGGCCCAGCCCGGAGAGCCGACCCTCTCGCTCGACCTCGGCCTGGTGCTCAACCAGCTGGCCGACGGCGTCCTCGTCGTCGACCGCGACCTGCACATCCTCTTCGCCAACGACGCGGCCGCCGCGCTCTCCCGGTACCCGGTGAGCGAGCTGCTCGAGCGGGGGCTGGCGGATCTTGTGGCTCGCCGGGAGCACGGCCGCCTCGAGGAGCTCGGACCGCTCTTCCATCTCGAGGGGGCTCCGCTCGCCGGAGGCGGCCCTGTCCGGACCGTGGCGGTACGAAGCGACGGCTCGGAGTTCGAGGTCGACGTCACCCTCGGTATCGCTCCGCTCGGTCCGGAGCAGGGTCCACTGCTCATCGTCTCCATCCGAGACGTCACCGACGCCATCGCGATCGAGAAGGAGGCGACTGCCGCCGCCTACCTGAGGGCCATGCTCGGCGTCATGGCAGAGCTCGAGGGGGCGACGGGTGAACAGAATGCCGTCGGAAGGGTGCTGCCAGCGCTCTGCGAGAACCTGGACTGGGAGGGTGCCGCCTTGTGGCTGGCGGGCGAGGGCAGGCTCTCCTGCATCGACTCGTGGGTCTCCCCCGACTCCCCCGACTCCGCCGGCGACCCGGGCGGCGGGACGGAGGCGGTGGTGGAGTTGGGATCCCTGCAGCTCTCCTTCGGTGAAGGGCTCGCCGGCACCTGCGCGCTCGAGCGGCGCACGATCTCCTACACCAAGGCGGAGGTCCCGCCCGACTGGCCCGCCGGCCTGTTCGCCGGTCTCGACCCGCTCGAGCTGCTCGCCTTCCCACTGCTCGGGAGCGAGGGCGAGGTGCTCGGCGTCGTCGAGCTGGAGTCGCTCCACCCGGACAGGGTCGGGGAAGAGCTGCGCGACGTGCTCGACGCAATCGGGCACCAGCTCGGCCAATTCCTGGCCGCCATCCGCGCCGACGAGCAGCGCCGGGCGGCCGAGATCGAGCGGGAGCAGCTCCTCGCTCGCGTCCAGGCGGCCGAGCGCTCGCAGGCGTTCCTGCTCCGAGCCTCGCAGATCCTCGGCGAGGCGGGCAGCTTCGCCGAGTCGCTCGACGCCCTCGCCGCCGTCGCCGTGCCGGCGCTCGGCGACATCTGCCTCATCGACATCGCCCACGACGAGGGCGGGCTCGTCCGGATGGCCGCCCGGCACGCCGATCCCCGCCACCAGGTGGAGGTCCAGCAGCTCGGCGCCAGGTACACGCCGCGCCCGGGCGGCTCCCACCCCGCCGTCTCGGTCATCCGAAGTGGCCGCTCCATCTGGTCTGACACGATGAGCGACGACTTCCTTCGCTCCACCACCCACGACGAGGAGCACTACCGGCTCGTGAAGGCGCTCGGGTTCTCGTCCTACCTGAGCGTCCCGCTGACGAGCCGGCGCCGGGTGCTCGGGGCCCTCACCATCATCTCGACCAGTCCGGCTCGGCGGATCGGCAGCGAGGACCTGCTGCTGGCCGAGTCGCTGGCCAAGCGGGCAGCCGAGGTCGTCGAGAAGCAGCGGCGCTACGAGCGCGAGCACGAGATGGCCCACATCCTGCAGTCGAGCCTGCTCCCGGCCGAGCTCGAGCAGCCGCCGGGCTACGAGCTGGCGGTGCGCTACCTCCCGAGCACGCTCGGCGCCGAGGTCGGCGGGGACTGGTACGACGTGCTCCGGCTCGCCAACCGGCGGTGGGCGGTCACCGTGGGGGACGTCTCCGGCCACGACGTGCAGGCCGCAGCCGCCATGGGCCGGCTGCGCACGGCGGCCCGCGCCCTCGCTGCCAGGTCGCGGGGCCCCGTCCAGCTGCTGAACCGGCTCCGCGACGCCTGGGACCACCTCGACGTCGAGAGGACGGCGACGGTCGTCGTCGCCGCTCTCGACCCTGGCGAGAACGCGGTTGTCGTGTCGATCGCCGGGCACCCCTCCCCCCTCCTCATCGCAGACGGGGTCGCCTCGCACGTCGCAATCCGCCCGGACACTCCGCTCGGCGCTCCGCCCGTCCACGCCGAGGAACGCCGCGTCCCGCTCCCTCCCGGCTCGACCCTGCTCCTGTACTCCGACGGCCTCGTCGAGATGAAGCGGCGACCCCTCTCCGAGGGCCTCGAGCTCCTCCGCACCTCGGTGGAGGGCATGGACGGCAGCCTGGAGGCGTTGTGCGACACGGTGCTCTCGAGCATCGCGAGCGAGCGGTCCGACGACCTCGCCCTCCTCGCCATCCGGCGACTGCCCGAGCCTGCCTGAGGACCGCCCGGGCGGGCGGCAGGTGCCGGCGAAGGACGCGCCGACAGGCGCCTGCGGCGGCCCGGTTGGACCTACGCGGAGACGCCCGGTGCCGCGACGAGGCGGCGGATCTCCGACAGCCACTCGCCCGCCTGGTGCCGGGCGGACGACACCGCTTCCCGCCTCGCCAGGGCGTGCTCGCCGGCGGCGGGGTAGGAGCCGAGGAACTTGCAGCCGGGCAGGCCAGCGCGGAGCTCCCGCAAGCAGTCCCCGACCACCTCGTCGCTCACGTGGCCCTCGAGGTCGATGACGAAGCAGTAGTCGCCGAGGCCCTGCTTGGTCGGTCGGGACTCGATCTTGGTCAGGTTGAGGCTCCGGGCCGAGAACTGCCCAAGGATCTCGTGCAGGCTGCCGGGGTGGTCGGCCGCCTGGAAGCAGACGATGCTCGTCTTGTCGTGCCCGGTGGGAGGCGGTACCCGCGCCTCGCCGACGGCGAGAAAACGCGTCTGGTTGCCCCCGTAGTCCTCGATCGCCTCGGCGAGCACCTCGAGGCCGTACAGGCGGGCGGACAGCCGGGGGGCGATGGCGGCCGTGTGCGGTGGGTGTCGCTCCCCGACCAGGCGG
>JAJZZB010000091.1 GCA_021797795.1 Actinomycetes bacterium
CACCCGGGTCGGCCTGGATGAGGTCGCGATCAACCGGGAGATCGTCAACGCGACCGATCACGCTCTCTCGGTCTCACTCGACGACTGGAAGGTCACCAACCAGGAGCACAGCGGACGCTGCTGGCTGTTCGCCGGGCTCAACCTGCTTCGGGTCGGCGCCATGAAGAAGATGGGGCTCAAGGAGTTCGAGTTCTCGCAGAACTTCCTCATGTTCTGGGACAAGTTGGAGAGGGCGAACTACTTCCTCGAGGCGGTGATCGAGACGGCCGACCGGGACGTCGACGACCGCACCGTTGCGTTCCTGCTCGACTCGGTCGCGAACGACGGCGGCCAGTGGAACATGTTCGTCGCCCTTGTCGACAAGCACGGACTTGTGCCGAAGGCGTTCATGCCGGAGACCCAGAGCTCCTCCAACACCGGTCGGATGAACTCGGTGCTGCGGTACCTGCTGCGCCAGGGAGCAAAGACGCTCCGCCAGGCGTCCGAGCGATCGCTGGACGAAGCGCGGACAGCCAAGGCCGACGTCCTCGCTGTCGTCCACCGCGTCCTGTGCATGCACCTCGGCACTCCTCCCGAGCACTTCGAGTGGCAGTGGATCGACTCCGAGCGGAACTTCCACCGTGACGGCGAGATCACGCCCCGCGAGTTCGCCAGCCGATACGTCGATCTCCCGATCGACGACTACGTCTGTCTCGTCCACGATCCCCGTCCGAGAAGTCCGATGGGCCGGACCTTTACCGTCGAGTACCTGGGCAATGTCGTCGGCGCGCCACCGGTGACCTACCTCAACGTCGACATGCGGGTGATGAAGGAGCTGGCAGCGAGGGTGCTCGAGTCCGGTGAGCCGGTCTGGTTCGGCTGCGATGTGGCGAAGATGATGAGCAGCGACTTCGGGATCTGGGACGCTGCTCTTCTCGACCTCCCTGCCGTCTACGACACGAGCTTCGCCCTCGACAAGGCCGAGCGGCTCCTCTACCGCGAGACCCAGATGACCCACGCCATGCTGTTCACCGGTGTCGACCTCGTCGACGGTCGGCCGAGGCGGTGGCGCGTCGAGAACAGCTGGGGCAAGGAGCGGGGCAAGGACGGCTTCTACACCATGAACGACTCATGGTTCGACGAGTACGTCTTCGAGATCTCTGCCCGCAAGAGCCTGCTCACCGACGAGCAGCGTGCGGCCCTCGAGCAGGCGCCGGTCGTGCTCCCGGCCTGGGACCCGATGGGAGCGCTCGCTCGCTGAGCGCGCCCCCGGCAGGTTCCCCGCCGGGACGGTGAGGGACCGGCGCCCAGCCGAGGTGCGCTGTGCCCCGATGGCACCGCCTGCCTGCCGTCGCAAACCGGGTGGCTGCTGTCGTCGCCCTGACCTGTGAGCAGGTCCGGCCCGGCGCGGCTTCCCAGACGAACACCCTCCGCCGGCGCAAGTTCGTGGCCGCTGGCTCGTTCCTCATCCGCAGCGCGAGGCCCGCTGCCCGTGAACGAGGAAGAGGTACGTCGACGTGTCCAACGGCAGCCACCGGAGAAGCCGTGCCGAATCAGGGCGCATCGCCCGGGGCGTCCCGCTCGCGACCGCCCTCGTGCTCGCCGTCACCCTGCTCGTCGCACCGGGCAGCGGCGCCGCCACCCGCCCGCTCAACGCGCACGGCAGCGCCGAGCAGGTGTACGTGATCGGCCTGCCAACCCACGAGCGAGCGACCCTCATCTCGCCGCGAGGCCGGGTCATCCGGCACAAGCGGGCCGATTCTCTCGGGGGGCTTCTCTTCCTCAATGTGCGACCCGGCAAGGGCTACCGCGTCCGGGACGCAAGCGGTGGCGAGTCGCGCCTCCTCACCGTCCACAGCAACGCCGCCAAGCCATGGGACCCGAAGATCTACGACCAGTCGATCCCGGACAACGGGTACTCCTATGTGACGACTCGCGACGGCACCAAGCTCGCCATCGACGTGCACCCGCCGACCAGCCCGGCTGGCGAGCCAGGACTCCCGGCCGGTGTTCCGGTGCCGAGCGGGCCCGACTTCCAACCCCCCTACCCCACCCTCATCGAGTACTCGGGCTATGGCTACGCCAACCCGGCTGGTCCGCAGAACGGCATCGCCGCGCTCGCCAACCTCATGGGATTCGCCGTCGTCGACGTCAACATGCGCGGGACCGGCTGCTCTGGAGGCGCCTTCAACTTCTTCGAGCCGCTTCAGAACCTCGACGCCTACGACGTCATCGAGGCGATCGCCCACCAACCGTGGGTTCTCGATCACAAGGTCGGGATGCTCGGCATCTCCTACGGCGCCATCAGCCAGCTCTTTGCTGCACAGCTCGATCCTCCTGCGCTCGAGGCGATCGCCCCCCTCTCGACGATCGACGCCACCGCCACCACGCTGTACCCGGGCGGCATCCTCAACACGGGCTTCGCTGTCGCCTGGGCCAAGCAGCGCCAGTACGACGCCTTGCCTGCCGGGCCCCACAGCGGGCAGGCATGGGCGTACCAGCGGATCCAGGCAGGAGACAAGACGTGCAAGGCGAACCAGGTGCTGCACGGCGAGGCGACCAACCTCATGGCGGAGATCCGGGCCAACCGGTACTACCGGCCAGCGGTGGCAGATCCCCTGGATCCGGTGACCTTCGTCCACAAGATCAAGGTCCCGGTCTTCATGGCCTGCCAGTGGGAGGACGAGGAGACGGGAGGGCACTGTGCCGAGCTCGTGCAGCACTTCACCGGCACGCGGCAGAAGTGGTTCACCTTCACCAACGGCGCCCACATCGACTCGCTCGACCCCTACACCTACGACCGCTGGTATGACTTCCTCGAGCTGTTCGTCGCCCACAAGGCGCCGATGGTGAATGCCGCCATCACCCACGCGGCTGCACCGGCCGTCTTCCACAGCGCCTTCGGCACCCCGTCGTCGGATCCGATCACCCTTCCGCCCGACCCGATCCAGACCATCCCGACCTACAGCGCCGCACTGGCCGCCTTCGAGAAGACCCCTCAGGTCACAGTGCTGTTCGACAACGGCGCCGGGAAGTCGCCGGCAGGGACCTCGACGCCGGGCGATCCGTATCCGGCATTCGTGGCGCACTTCTCGAGCCTCCCGGTTCCCGGCACGGTCGCCCACCGCTGGTACCTCGGGTCGAATGGACGGCTCGCCGGCGGGCCACCGGCGCGGCGGGGCGTGAACTGGTACACCTCGAACGCCCGGGCGCTCCCGCTCACCGACTACCGGGGCAACACGGGCTCCGGCGGCCTGTGGGGCAACGCCTCCCAGTGGACCTGGAACTGGAAGCAGAACCCGACCGGAACGGCCGTCTCCTACGTCTCGGCGCCCCTCGGAGCCGACACGACGGTCGTCGGCGCCGGAGCGGTGGACCTGTGGGTGCGGTCGTCCACTCCGAACGTCGACCTGCAGGCGACCGTGAGCGAGGTGCGTCCCGGCGGCATGGAGACCTTCGTCCAGAACGGGTGGATCAGAGCGAGCGAACGGGCGCTCTCGAGCGGGACGGACAACATGTTCAAGCAGCGGAGCACCCTGCTCGACCCGATCCCGAGCTTCAGGAAGTCTGCCGCCCGACCCATGCCGGCCGGACGATTCGTGAAGGTCGTCATCCCGCTCTACTACGAGGGGCACGTCTACCGCGCCGGGTCGCGCATCCGGGTGACGATCGCGGCACCGAACGGCACGCAGCCGGTCTGGTCCTTCGGCCAGACGGTTCCCTCCGGCACCGCGCGGGTCTCGATCGCCTTCTCGCGGACGATGCCGTCGGCACTGGTGCTCCCGGTCGTCCCCCACGTCGCCGTGCCGACGTCCCTGCCAGCCTGCCCCAGCCTGCGCAACGAGCCGTGCAGGCCGTACCGGGCCATCGTGAACCGGTAGCCGGCGCCTCTGGCTCCGCTCCCCCGCCCGGACCTCCGACGGCGGCTGGCGTGCGGCACGGGTCGGCTGGCCTCCGGAGCACTGTCGAGGGCGACCGCCTGCCGGCGCCGAGCGTGTGGCGTCGGCCGCTCGGCCGCGAGGGACGGGAGCAGGCCGCCTCCTCTCGCAGTCTCGTCGGAACGACGATGCCCCACGGTCGTCTGGGCATGCGAAGCGGCACGTCGAGTGCCAGCGGAGCGGCACACGACCTCTCTCGCCGTTGGCGGCGATCGCCCGACTTCGCCTGCGGCCCTTCGACGACGCGGCCGTTTCCTGCGTGAAGGGAC
This sequence comes from Actinomycetes bacterium, assembly GCA_021797795.1. GTDB lineage: Bacteria > Actinomycetota > Acidimicrobiia > Acidimicrobiales > Bog-793 > JAKACF01. The sequence goes on from JAJZZB010000091.1 coordinate 4,187, forward strand.
GCTGCGGGAGGGCTGTGGTGTGAGCGGCTCCCGAGCCACGACGTGGGGCCCGGTCGCCATCGCAACCGCCGCCGGCCGGCTGCACCAGGGCGCTCGGAACAGCGAGTCGGACAGACGACGGCCCTGGCGGGTGCCGGTCGAGCGACCGGGCCCGCCAGGGCCGTCTGGTTCTCGATGCCGCGACAGGACCCGCTGCGGCGGTCCCTCCCGGCGCCTGTCGCCTTACTTGTGGTGCGAGGTGGAACCCGCCAGCGTGCTGATCAGGTTGGCCACGTCGGGGCTTCCGAGCCCGGTCGGGATGTCGTATCCGGTGCCGGCGTTGAACCCCGGGCCGTAGAAGGCGTTGTTGCCCTGGGTGATGTCGTGGAAGTCGTTCGAGTAGGCGCTCGTCCCGTAGATGGCGTACAGCCGCGGGTTCATCTGACCGAGCGGGTGGCCGGCCGCCTGGTTGATGAGGGAGGTGATGGCCGACCAGGAGGGGGCACCCTCGGAGGTACCTCCGAAGAAGTAGAACCCGTTGTTCGAGCCGAGGAAGCCGAGGTAGATCATCGTCGCCGTGTAGACCGAGGCGTTGAACGACACGTCAGAGGTCGTCCTGGCGGAGTAGCCCGTCACGCCCTGCTGGTAGCTCGGGGACGAGAACAGGACGCTCGGGGCGCCTCCGGTGGCACCGAAGGCGCCGTACCGGCAGCCGAAGGGGCACTCACTCGCCACGGAGTCGTTCCAGGTCGTCTCGCTCCCGTAGGAGTAGGTCCCGTTCTTGCTCTGCTTGATGAACAGGTTCGTGCCGCCGACCGAGGTGACGAGGGGCGACGAGGCCGGGAAGAGCGCTGAGGGGACGCTCTCTCCCTCGGTCGCCCCCGAGTCTCCCGACGAGGCGAAGAGGCTCATGTTCTCGCTCGTTGCCTGCTCGAAGATCTTGGTCGCCTGGGCCACCTGGTTGTTGTTGCCGGCGAAGGCGGCCTCGGGGGCGCCGTAGCTCATGGACAGGGTGTTCCCGAGGTGGTTCGAGACGGCGTAGTTGACGGCGTTGTTGAGAGCGTTGCCGGCGTTGTTCGGCGCCACGACGAGGTCGATGGTGGCAGCCGGTGCCAGCCCGTGGACCTGCTGGACGTCGAGGCTCGTCTCTTCTGCCCAGGAGACCTCGCTGTGGTCCTGAAGAGGGTTGTAGGTCGGCGAGCCGGACGGGTAGATGATGTTGAAGGCCGGGGGTGCCGGGATCCCGAACTCGGCGTCGTAGGTGGCGAGGTCCTGGCGGATCGTGGGGCTGCCGTAGGCGTCGACGATCACGATCGTCTGGCCGGCGCCGTTGGAGGTGGCCGGGATGTTGTAGGCCGCCCTCAGCTCAGAGGGCGTGTAGCAGGCGAGCCCGAACTGCGACACGCACTGGCTCGGCGTGAGCGTCCAGCCGCCGGGCGTCGCACCCTGGCTGGCGACCGCCTGCCTGGCGATCGGCGTGACGTTGTAGGTGACGGTGGACGTGGACTGGGCTGCGCCGGACGCCGGTGCACCGACGGCCGTCGCCAGTGCGAGGCTGCCGCCGAGTGCCACCGCACCGGACATGTACTTCCACCTGGATCGAGCGCTCATGGCCCCCTCCTCATTGTGAGTGATCGCTCCGACCGTATCGATCGACGGCCGCGATGGGAAGAGGAGGCAAGGAAATTATTCGGTAGCGGGTCCCGCGCCGTCCCCGCCCTCTCGGTGGCGGAGCGGCAGCCGTGACGCCGGGAGGGCCTCCTACTCCTGGCGACCTGCGGTCGGCGGGCGACGAGAGCTCGATCCCGCATCGGGGCATCTCGTGGCGGCGAAGAGGGCGGGTTACAATGTCCGCTCGGGCGGTCGCACAGGGGAGGTCCCGTGACCACGCTGCCGGATCGGCCCAACTCCGCGCTCGTGGTGATCGACGTCCAGAACGGTGTCGTGGCGGGCGTCCACAACCGCGACGGCGTCATCGCCAACATCAGCGCGCTCGTCGAGAAGGCCCGCGCCGAGGATGTGGCGGTCGTCTGGGTGCAGCACTCCGACGAGCAGCTCCCCCGCGACAGCGAGGCATGGCAGTACGTCCCCGAGCTCGCCCGGCGGGAGTCCGAGCCGCTCGTCCACAAGAGCTACGGCGACTCGTTCGAGGGAACCGACCTCGAGGCCGTCCTGGAGGCGCTCGCGGTCGGGCGGCTCGTCGTCACCGGCGCCCAGACCGACGCCTGCATCCGCTCGACGCTGCACGGGGCGTTCACCCGCGGCTATGACGTCACCCTCGTGGGCGACGCCCACACGACCGAGGATCTGACCGAGTACGGTGCGCCGCCCCCGGCTCAGGTCATCGCCCACACCAACCTCTACTGGCAGTGGCAGAGCGCCCCCGGGCGCCGCGGCACCACGCTGAGCGCGGCGGAGATCGACTTCGCCGGCGAGGGCGGCTGAGCCGAGGCGAGCGCCCGCCCGCGTTCATGGACCTGTCCTGTCCGGCCCGTGGTAGCCGCTCGGCGCTCGCCACGATCTCGTCCTGGTCCCGATCCGCCAGATGATCGAAGCCGTCTGCGCACCCTTCGAGCTGAAGCGGGGCGGGAGCGCCTGGTCGTGGGACAGCCTCCTCCCGATGCTGGTCTCGGGAGCGGTTGGGTCGGTCGTGGCCGCCCGCCGCTCGAGCTGGGTGCCGCCAACGAGGGCGGGCGACCGGCCCCGCACCTCCGCCCGCCTGGCGAGGCTGTGACGCTCCGGCAACCGGGGCCGCCCGCCGGCGCGTCGGGTCGTGACAGGAGCCGCTCCCCCGCCTAACGTCTCGCTCACACGGGATGGTCACAAAGGGAGGCTTCGATGGGTCGGTTGCTCTCGTACGCATCGGGGACCTCCGACGTCTCGTTGCTCGGCGAGACCATCGGCGCCAACTTCGAGGCGACGACCGCCCGCTTCCCCGACCGCCCCGCCCTCGTCGACCGGCCCTCCGGCCGCAGGTGGACCTACGCCGAGCTGGGTCGGGACGTCCGCCGGCTCGCACGGGCGCTGCTCGCGAGTGGCATCGAGGCGAGAGACCGGATCGGGATCTGGTCTCCGAACTGCGCCGAGTGGGTGCTCCTCCAGTACGCGACGGCGATGGTCGGCGCAATCCTCGTCAACGTCAACCCGTCCTATCGCACCCACGAGCTCGAGTACGTGCTCAACCAGTCGGGCATCCGCATGCTCGTCGCCGCCTCGGCCACCGGGCGGGCGGACTACCCGGCCATGGTGGCCGAGGTCGCCCCGCGCTGCGGTGCGCTCGGCGAGGTCGTGATCATCGGCACCCCCGGCTACGACGAGCTGGTCGCCAGGTCCGAGGCGGTGGACGAGGAGGCCCTCGACGCCCGAGCCGCCTCCCTCGACCCCGACGACCCGATCAACATCCAGTACACCTCCGGGACGACGGGCTTCCCGAAGGGCGCCACGCTCTCGCACCACAACATCTTGAACAACGGCTACTTCGTCACCGAGCTGCTCGGCTACGACGAGAACGACCGGGTCTGCCTCCCTGTGCCCTTCTACCACTGCTTCGGGATGGTGATGGGCAACCTCGGCGCGACGGCGCACGGCTCGTGCATCGTGATCCCGGCCCCGAGCTTCGACCCGGTCGCCACCCTCGAGACGGTGGTCGAGGAGCGCTGCACCTCGCTGTACGGGGTGCCCACCATGTTCATCGCCGAGCTGAACGACCCCGGCTTCTCCTCCTACGACCTCTCCAGCCTGCGGACGGGCATCATGGCCGGCTCGCCCTGCCCCGTCGAGGTGATGAAGCGGGTCATCTCGGAGATGAACATGAGCGAGGTCGCCATCTGCTACGGCATGACCGAGACCTCCCCGGTCTCCACCCAGACCCGGCGCGACGACGACCTCGACCGCCGGACGGCGACGGTCGGACGCGTGATGCCCCACCTCGAGGTGAAGGTGTGCGATCCCGCCACAGGGGCCATGGTGGCGCGGGGCGAGCCCGGTGAGCTGTGCACGAGGGGCTACTCGGTCATGCTCGGGTACTTCGAGAACCCCGAGGCGACCGCCGAGGCGATCGACGCCGTCGGCTGGATGCACACTGGCGACCTGGCGGTGATGCGGGACGACGGCTACGTCAACATCGTCGGGCGGATCAAGGACCTCGTGATCCGGGGGGGCGAGAACATCTACCCCCGTGAGATCGAGGAGTTCCTCTACCGTCACCCCGACATCGTCGACGCCCAGGTGATCGGGGTCCCCGACGCACGCTACGGCGAGGAGCTGTGCGCCTGGGTGCAGCTTCGCGAGGGTGCCGGCGCCCTCAGCGCGGAGGACCTCCGCCTCTTCTGCGAGGGGCAGCTCGCCCACTACAAGATCCCCCGCTACGTCCAGGTCGTCGAGGAGTTCCCGATGACCGTGACCGGCAAGGTGCGAAAGGTCGAGATGCGCGAGCGTTCGATCGCGCTGCTCGGGTTGGAGGAGGTCGCTCGCGAGCGCCATGCCTGAGGCCGCGGCCAGTGGGGAAAGTGGCGCGGCGCTCCGAGCGGCCCCCTCGGCCTTCGGCGACTCGGTGCGGCGGGTGCTCGCCTCCCTCGGCCCGGGCGAGGTCGTGACCTACGGCGAGGTGGCGAGGGAGGCCGGCTTCCCGGGCGCCGCTCGGGCGGTCGGGGCGCTGCTGGCGGCCTCCGACGACTCGCTGCCCTGGTGGCGGGTGGTGACCTCGTCCGGCCGGCTCGTCCCTGGCCTCGAGGCCGAGCACACCCGGCGACTCCAGAGAGAAGGCGTCGGCCTCTCGGAGGGGCGCGTCCGGCCCCGGCACCCCCGAGCGGCCGGCCGGCAACCCGGGCTTGCCGCCCTCCCGGGCGGCGAGCGGAGCGGGTCTCTGTCGTGAGCCTGCCGGGCGGCGACCGGGGAGGGACCATGACGGCGAGGCTCGAGGTGCTCTTGACGGGCTACGTGGAAGAACGCGACGACGGGGAGCACGTCCGCCCGACGGTCTCGCTCGTTCGCTCCGGCGAGCTCACGATGGTCGTCGATCCGGGCCTCGTCGCCTCTCCCGAGGAGATCGCCGGGGCTCTCGGGGCCGCCGGGGTCGCGATGGAGGACGTGACCCATGTCTTCCTCACCCACCACCACGTCGACCACACCCGCAACGCCGGGCAGTTCCCCGCCGCCGTCGTCGTCGACGGCGGCTCGATCTACCGGGGGGACGTCTGGTCCGAGCACGCCGGCGAGGGGTTCGTGCTCGCCGAGGGCGTCTCGGTGATCTCGACGCCTGGCCACTCGCCCGAGTGCGCCTCGCTCGTCGTCGAGACCGACGAGGGGACGGCCGTGCTCACCCATGCCTGGTGGTTCCCGGACCGGACCCCGACGATCGACCCGCTCGCGAGCGACCAGGGTGCTCTCGAGGAGAGCCGGCGGCGCATCCTCGCCGTCGCCGACATCGTGGTCCCAGGCCACGGTGCGCCCTTCCATGTGACGGGCTGACCCCGAGGCATCGCAGGCCTGGCGCCGACACCGCGGCGGCAGGCGCCGGCGACGCTCGGTGAGGAACCGCCACGGATCGGGAGCTGACCGGCGAGTCCGGTGGATCGGACCCCGGGAAGGGGTACAGCACCGTCGTGACCGATCCACAGCGCGCGCAGGAGGCCATGGCGGACGCTCTCGGCCGGCTCTCTGAGGAGACCGGCGTCCTCGTCCGCAGGGAGCTCGAGCAGGCCAGAGCAGAGGTCTGGTCCAAGCTGAAGGCTGCCGCCCCCGGACTCGGGCTGCTCGCCGTCGGGGGCGCCCTCGGGGTGGCGGCGGGCGCGTCCGGCTACCGCGTCGCCCTCCGGGTGCTGGAGAAGCCCCTGCCGCCGCTCAGCGCCGCCGTGGTGGCGATGGTGGGCTTCGCCGGCGGCTCGGTCGTGGCGATCACGACCGGGCTGCAGCGCCTGAAGGAGTCGCCACTCCCCGTGCCGAGCGAGACGGTGGGAGAGGGAGCCGAGGCGATGCGGGAGGCCGCCGAGCACGTGGCCTGACGGTCTCCCTGGTTTGTGTTGGGCAGGCGCCGTCGAAGGGCGCTCACTCGAGGCGTTGCCGGGTGGGGTCGACGTCCGTCAAGACCCCGCGGGCGGGCTTCATCCGTCTCGCGTCCCGGTCGACGCGTCGAACGCCCCATGTCAACTGAACGAAGGGGCTGCAACTCGTTGATCAGGCCATGCGCCATCAGCCGGCCCCCGAGGTGGGGCCGGCTGATGGCGCTCAGTCCCGGATCAGGAATCCGCCGTCGCAGATCAGGTTCTGCCCAGTGATGAAGTCGGACTCGATGAGCGACACCACCGCGTGGGCGACGTCGTCGGGATCGGCTACCCGGCCGCGAGGGATTCGTTCCGAGGTGCGTTCCAGCGCTGTCTCATAGCGGTCGTCGCCCAGGCTCTCCTGCATCCACTGGCCTTTGACGAACCCGGCGGTGACGCAGTTGACACGGATGGCCGGCGACAGAGCACGCGCGAGAAACATGGTCATGTTGATGACCCCGGCCTTCGCCGCGCCGTAGGCTATAGACGACGACCCCACGGCGCGGATGCCGGCTATGGACGAGATATTGACCACTGCCCCATCGCCGGTCTCCTCCATGAATGACCGGGCGGCGCGGATGCAGTAGAACGTCCCTTTCAGGTTGACACCCAGGTTGCGCGCCCACACTTCCTCGGTGAGCCCCTCAAGGTCCTCGAAGCGGACCCGCACGGTGGTCGCCGCGTTGTTGACGAGGATGTCGAGCCGGCCGAAGGTATCGTGGGCGGCCGCCATCATGTCCCGGACGGCGCCGTCGTCAGAGACGTCGGCCTGCACCACCAGAGCCTCGGACCCAGCCTGCTCTGCTTCCTTGGCCACCACCTGGGCCTTGGAACGCGAACTGTCTCTGGCGTGGTTGACAACCACGCCTCGGGCCCCGAGCTGGGCCAGCCGCACAACCGTCGACCGACCGATGCCGGCCGACGACCCCGATCCGGTGACCACCGCGACCTTTCCCTTCACATCCACGAGCCCCAACTCCTTTATCTGCGTCGCCACGTCCGTAACGTGCTGTCGATTCCATAGTGTTCCTGCCGCCTGCCGGCACATCCCCGTCGCGTCGAGCGATCGCCACCCGGAGGGAGATGGGTTAGCTTGTGACGATCTCGGCGCTCTTCACGCCGAACGTGCCGAGGAGTTCATCCGGTCGTCAGTGGCGAGAGCCCCGGCCACGGTGATCGCCGCGATGCGGGGCGTGTTGGCGACCACCGCCCCGGCGTCGCTCAGCGCCGCAACTTTGCCCTCCGCGGTCCCTCTACCTCCCGTCACGATGGCTCCGGCATGGCCCATGCGCCGTCCTGGTGGGGCACTGCGGCCGGCAATGAAGGCCACCACGGGCACATCGAGTTTGGACACCGCCTCGGCGGCGTCCTCCTCCATTACTCCGCCGACCTCGCCCACGATAACAATGGCCCGGGTGCCCGGAAGGTCAGCCAACTCTTCGATCGCCTCGCGAGTGGTGGTCCCGACGATGGGGTCACCGCCAACCCCGACGAAGGCAGACTGACCCAGGCCGGCTGACACCAGTTCGAGGCAGATCAAGGTGCCGAGGCTTCCACTGCGGGACACAACGCCCACGGGGCCGGTCCGGAAGACCTCGTTCGAGAAGCCGGGCATGATACCCAACGAGTGGGTGCCGGGCACGACCATGCCGGCCGTGTTGGGACCTACGACCCGAGACCCGGTCCGCCGGGCGACCTCCATGATGCTCAGCACGTCATGGCGCGGTACGAACTCGGCCAGAAGCACCAATCGACGCACTCCGGCCTCCATCGCCTCGACGGCCGCGTCGCGTGTCGCGCTCGACGGCGTGAATAGTACCGACGTGCCCACCTGGTGGTGCGCTACGGCGTCGCCCACCGTGTCGTAGACGGGTAGACCCTCGACCTGGCGCCCGCCGCGCCCGGGGCTGGCTCCGGCCACCACCGGGGTCCCGGCGCGCAACATCATGCCGGTCCAAAACGAGGCTTGGCGGCCGGTGATGCCCTGGATGAGCACGTCGTCGTCGCTGGCAGGAACAATGGAAGTGGTCACAGCTGGGCCTCCTTCGCAGCGGCTACCGCCGCCTGCACCGCGTCGTCCATCACCGGGTAAGGCTCGACACCGAGCCGCTGGCGAACACAGGCGATGCCCTCGTCGGCCCCAGTTCCATGGATCGAGAAGAACACCGGCACGTGCCCCGGGTGTCTCACAAGGGCGTCAACGACTCCCTCGGCCATCACGTCGGCGCGTGCGAAGGCGCCGCAAAAGTTGACGAGCACGCTGCGGACGTTCGGATTCGACAGCACCACCTCCATCGCGGAGTCGGCCCGCGTGTAGTTGTCGCCGCCGACCTCCATAAAGTTCGCCGGGCGCCCGCCGTAGTAGACGACGACGTCCAGCGACGCCATGGTCAGCCCGGCGCCATTGGCCACGATCCCGACGTCGCCGTCGAGCTCGATGAGCATCAGCCCGCGCTGGCGGGCAGCCTCCTCGAGCGGCGTGCCCGCTGGCTGCGCCTGACCGTCGACCAGCAGTTGCTGCAACTCCGGG
>JAJZZB010000006.1 GCA_021797795.1 Actinomycetes bacterium
AGGTCCCGAGCATGGGCGCCACGTCGGCGCCGATGATGAGGTGCAGCTCGGCCCCGGGGTACCTGCCGGCGAGCTCGGCGACGGTGTCGGCGGTGTAGGACACCCCGCCCCGGTCGATCTCGACCGCCGAGGCCTCGAGCCCCTCGTAGCCGTGCACCGCCGCCTCGACGAGCGCCAAGCGGTCCGCCGCCGGGGTGACGGGCCGGGCGTCGACCTTCTGCCAGGGCTGGTTGGCCACGACGAGGAGCACTCGGTCGAGAGCGAGCTCGTGGCGGACGTTGACGGCCGCCACGAGGTGGCCGACGTGGACGGGGTCGAAGGTGCCCCCGAGGATGCCGATGCGCCGCGCGCTCAAGGGCGGCTCAGGACCCCGTCAGGCGGGCGACGATGGGCGCGAACGGCTCGATCTCCGCCTCGTGGAGGACCCAGTAGGAAAAGCCCGACTCCTCCCTGCGCCGCAGCAGCGTCTCGACGATCTCCTCCTCGGTCCCGAACAGCGCGATGGGCGAGGCGGCGATCTGCTCGGGCGGGAAGCCGACGACGGCCGAGACCTCCTCGGCCACCACCTTCTCGGGACGTCCCACCTCGGCGAGGAAGACGAGGCTCTGCAGCTCGATCGAGCCGAGCCGCTCGCCGGCGGCCTGTGCCACCCAGCCGACCCGCTCGGCGTAGTGGGCGGCCGTCGTCGTGGCGATGGTCTCGGGCCCGACGTATCCCGAGCGCAGCGACGGGTTGATCCCGACGATGTCGGCGCTGCGGGCGGCGAGCTCGAGCACCCGCCGGCTGCCCCCGCCGATCACGAGGGGCGGCCCGCCTGGCCGGTGCGGGCGCGGGAGGCCCTGGGCGTCGGCGAGCCGGTAGTGCTCCCCCTCGAAGCTCACGCGCTCTTCGGACCAGAGCGCCCGCATGACCGAGACGGCCTCCTCGAGGCGGCCCACCCTCACAGCCGGGCTGTCGTAGGCGATGCCTGCCTCGTCGTAGTCGCTCCTCATCCACCCGGCGCCGAGGCCGACCTCGAGGCGCCCCTGCGAGGCGAGGTCCAAGGTGGCGCACTCCTTGGCGAGAAGGACGGGGTGGCGGTAGTCGTTGTCGAAGACGAGCGAGCCCACCTTGAGCGTCGTGGTCGCCTCGGCGGCGACGGTGAGGGCGACGAGCGGCCCGTACTGGTCGCCCAGGTGGTCTGGCATGTAGAGCGTCGAGTAGCCGAGGTCCTCGATCTTGCGGGCCGTCTCCCGCCAGGCGGCGAGGCCGGCTGCCTTCTCGAGCTGCACGGCGAAGCGGAACGGGTGCACCGACAGAGGTTAGCCAGCCTTTCGGCCCGGGTCGTTTACGCTTGCAGGATGAGCCTGAGCGAGCGCGAGACGGCGTGGACGCCCTCCTCCTGGCAGAGCCGGGAGGCGCTCCAGCTGCCGACCTGGCCCGACGAGCGGGTGGCCGAGCGGGTCCACGCCGAGCTGCGGGCCCTTCCTCCCCTCGTCTTCGCCGGTGAGGCCCGGCGGCTCACCCGCGCCCTCGGCGAGGTGGCCGCAGGGCGGGCTTTCGTGCTGCAGGCGGGCGACTGCGCCGAGTCCTTCGACGACTTCTCGGCCGACTCGATCCGGGACAAGCTGAAGGTCATCCTGCAGATGGCCGTCGTGCTCACCTACGGCTCGGGCGTGCCGGTGCTGAAGATCGGCCGCATCGCCGGCCAGTTCGCCAAGCCCCGCTCGTCGGCCACCGAGCGCGTGGGCGAGATGGAGCTGCCGGTCTTCCGGGGCCACATCGTGAACGACGACGTCCCCGTCCCCGCAAGCCGGGTGCCGGACCCGACCCGGATGCTCACGGCCTACCACCAGTCCGCCGCCACCCTCAACCTGCTGCGGGCCTTCACCAAGGGGGGCTTCGCCGACCTCTCCCAGGTGCACTCCTGGAACCAGGAGTTCGTCGCCGCCAGCGCCGAGGGGCGCCGCTACGAGGCCATCGCCGGCGAGATCGACCGGGCGCTGCGCTTCATGGGCGCCTGCGGCGTCGACCTCACGACCGACTCCCCCATCCACCAGGTCGACCTCTTCACGAGCCACGAAGCGCTGCTGCTCGGCTACGAGGAGGCCCTCACCCGCCAGGACTCGCTCACCGGCCAGTGGTACGACTGCTCGGCCCACATGCTCTGGATCGGCGAGCGCACCCACCAGCTCGACGGGGCGCACGTCGAGTTCGTCTCCGGCATCGGCAACCCGATCGGCTGCAAGCTCGGCCCCACCACCACGCCCGAGCAGGTCGTGGCGCTGTGCGACCACCTCGACCCCGACCGCACGCCCGGGCGGCTCACCCTCATCGCCCGCATGGGCGCCGACTCGGTCAGGGAGAAGCTGCCCCCGCTCATCCGAGCGGTGGCGGAGTCCGGCCACTCGGCCGTGTGGCAGTGCGACCCGATGCACGCCAACACCTTCGTGAGCGAGTCCGGTCGCAAGACCCGCCACTTCGACGACGTCCTCGGCGAGATCCAGGGCTACTTCGCCGTCCACCAGGCGCTCGGGACCTGGCCGGGAGGGGTGCACGTGGAGCTCACCGGGGACGACGTCACCGAGTGCCTCGGCGGCATCGGCGACATCCTCGAGGAGCAGCTCCCCCTGCGCTACACGACGGCCTGCGACCCCCGCCTCAACGCCCGCCAGGCGATCGAGCTGGCCTTCCGCCTCGCCGAGCTGCTGCGCGCCGGCTGAGAGCCGGGAGCAGGATGGGCTTCCTGGGAGTTCTGTGACAGCTGTGGACTTGGCGGGACCGGTCGCGTAAGCTTCCCACCGGCTGGTACCGCCGCGTGGTTCGGGGGACGCGAGGGGCTTCTCGCGACGGTGGTTCCTGGGGAAGGCGTCAATCCTGTAGGAGCTGGTTCAAAGTGGGTTCGCTTCGCGCTCGTCGGTCAACACTCTCCGTGTTCGACCATTCACTTTCCGTGATGATCTCCGCTGCGGCGGTGCTCGCCTCCCTGCTCGTGCCCCTGTGGAGTGCTCCGAGCCTGGCAGCCACGACGAGCACGGCGCCGGCCTACGACCTCGTCTCGGCGAACGGGACGGTCTCGAGCTTCGGCGGGGCGGGCAACTACGGCGGCACCCAGAACCGCAAGCTCGCCGGCCCCATCGTCTCGATGGCGACGACACCCGATGGGAAGGGCTACTGGCTGGCGGGCTCGAACGGGAGCGTCTTCAACTTCGGCGACGCCGTCTGGTACCACTCCCTCGCCTTCAAGCAGCTGTCGGGGGCGCACGCCATCGTCTCGATCGTCCCCACCGCCGACGGGAAGGGCTACTGGCTGTGTGACCGCAGCGGCCACATCACCGCCTTCGGGGACGCCCCGAAGCTCCCCTCGCTGCACGCCGGGTTCAGCCTCTACCCGATCGTCTCCTTCGCCGTCCTGAGGGACCAGCAGGGAGCCTGGATGCTGAACAGCGCCGGCATGGTCTTCCGCATCGGCAAGGTGCAGAGCTTCGGCAACGTCCGCCACCTCGCCCTCGCCTCCCCGATGGTCGGGATGGTGCCGACGGTCAGCGACGGCGGCTACTGGCTCGCCGAGGCGGACGGCCAGGTCTTCCCCTTCGGCGACGCCGAGCCCGCCGCCACGCCGCCGGCCACCTTCACCGGCTCGCTGGTGGGGATCACGGCCGCCCCCAGCGGTGCCGGCTACTGGGCGGCCTCGACGACCGGCTCGGTGGTGGCGAGCGGCGTCCCCTCGGAGGGAAGCCTCACCGGCCGCAGCGGTGCGCTGCAGGTCACGGCGGTCACGGCCGCCCCCTCGGTGGACCCGGCGCCCACCGACAAGCAGGTGGCCCTCGCACAGCTCGCCTACGACCTCGTCTCGGCCAACGGCACCGTCACGGGCTTCGGCGGGGCCGGCAACTACGGCGGCACCGCCGGCCGCACGCTCGCCGGGCCGATCGTCGCCATGGTTCCGACCCCCGACGGGGGCGGCTACTGGCTGGCAGGCTCGAACGGGAGCGTCTTCAACTTCGGGGACGCGCGATGGTTCGGCTCCCTCGCCGGGCGGGACCTGCAGAGCCCGAACGCCATCGTCGGGATCACCGCCACCTCGAACGGCGCCGGCTACTGGCTCTGTGACGAGAACGGGCAGATCGCCTCGTTCGGCAACGCTGCACCGCTTCCCGCCCTCCAGGCCGGACTGTCGGCCTCGCCGATCGTCGCCTGCTCGGTCCTGCCCGGCGGCAAGGGGGCATGGCTCGTCAACTCGGCCGGCGTCGTCTTCGGCGTCGGCACGACGACGCTGTACGGCGACCTCTCGGCCGCCCCGCCCGCCTACCCGATCGTCGGGATGGCGGCCACCTCGGACTCCCGGGGCTACTGGCTCGTCAACTCGGCCGGCGACGTCTACCCCTTCGGGGACGCCGGGCCGGCCGTCGCCCCGCCCTCCGGCCTCACCGGCACGGTCGTCGGCGTGGCGGCCGCCCCGGGAGGGGCCGGCTACTGGGCGGTCTCCTCCACCGGCACGGTCATCGCCGGCGGGACGAGCTCGCGGGGCGGCCTCAGCGGCGAGAGCGGGCCGCTCGCCATCACCGCCATGGCGGCGACGCGCCTGCCGTCCAGCATCCAGTCGTTCACCGGCTACCCGACCGGGGCCATCGGCTACGACGTCAACTGGCCCCAGTGCAAGTCCTCGGACCCCTCGGCGGCCGGCGCCCTCCCCGGGCCGCCGAGCTACGTCGCCGGCTCCATGGCCTACGCCGTCGCGGTCGTCGGTGTCGACGGGTGGGCGGTCGGCTCCTACAACCCGTGCCTGGCCGCCGAGGCCACCTGGGCCTCGAAGGCGAAGGTGGCAGGGACGATGACGGTTCCACCCTACGAGCTCTACCTCTTCCTCAACTCGCCGGCATCAAACTCGACGATCGACAAGACCGGCCCGGCCGGCACCTGTGCCAACCTCGCCGCCTCCGCACGGCCCGCCTGCCTCGCCTACAACTACGGCTACAACGCCGCTCTCGACGCCGTCTCCTACGCCTCGGGCAAGGGGGCGCAGGCAAAGATCTGGTGGCTCGACATCGAGAACGACGCCTGCGCCACGGGCGAGTGGAACAACGCCGGGGCGGGCGAGTGGTGGTCGTGCAACAAGGCGCTCAACGACCGGACCATCCAGGGGGCGATCAACGCCCTGCGCCACCAAGGCCGGACGGTCGGCATCTACTCGACGGCCGTCCAGTGGCGGGGCATCACCGGCGGCTACACGCCGCTCGGCGCCCAGGTGCTGCTCTGGATCGCCGGCGCCTACTGGACCTCGCCGCCCTACCCGTCGAGCTACCACTACTACTCGACCTCCCATCTCGCAGCGTGGTGCCAGGGGAGCTACAACTTCGCCGGGGGACGGCCCGTTTTGTTGCAGGAGACGCCGGGGAGCAACGGCTACCCCTTCGATCCCGACTACGCCTGCTGAGCGCAGCCGGGCCTCAGGCGTCGGCCCCCGCCCAACTCGGCGGCAGGGGCAGCCGGAGGCCCCCCTCGGTGCGCCACTCGGAGGCGTCGAGGTGGCTGGCGTCGTTGTAGCGGAGGAACCACCAGCGCCGCCCGGTCCACTCCCACTCGGTGAGGGAGGAATTGTCGGCGTTGCCCCTGAGGGCCGCCCCGTTCGCGGGCAGGCCGAGGAACCGGACGACCGAGGCGCGGACGATGCCGCCGTGGCCGGCCACGACCACGAGGCGGCCCGGGTGGCGCTCCATCACCCGATAGAGGGCCTCCTCGGCCCGGTCGAGGAAGCCGGCCCAGGACTCCCCGCCGGGGGCGAGCTCCCGGTCGTCGTCGACGCCGGGCACCTCACGGCCGTAGGTGGCCTCGTACTCGGACCAGGTCAAGCCGTCCGCCTCGCCGACGTGGCGCTCGCACAGCGAGCAGGTCGCCTCGATCCCGAGCCCGCCGAGCGCCGGTGCGAGGATCTCGGCCGTCTCGATCGCCCGGGGCAGGATGCTCGAGTAGAGGGCGGCGGCGCCGTCCAGCTCGCCGGTGCACAAGAGCCGGTCGGCGAGCGCCTCGACCTGGCGCCGGCCGTGCTCGGTGAGCCCGAGGCAGGTGTCGTGCCCGCCGAGGGTGTCCTCGGCGTTGCTCACCGCCTCGCCGTGGCGGATGATCGCGAGCCGGGTACCGGGCGCGATCGACCGTGCGGCCGCTGCGGGTAGGTCCATGGTGTGCAGGCTAGGTGACATCTCGCGCCCCGAGGGCGGCGAGGGTTGGCGGTCGGATCAGACCAGGTGCTCGACGAAGGACTCGAGCTGGCGCAGGTTGCGGCACTCGTAGACCCCGTCGCAGAACTGGGCGTAGTGGTCGATGATCGAGTCGCCGCTCCCCCAGTAGGCCTCCGGCTCGGGGTTCAGCCAGTAGACGTGGCGTGCCCGCTGGCCCAGCTCCTTCACGACCCAGGACTCGGGCGTGTGGTAGTTCGAGCGGGCGTCGCCGAGCAGGAGGACGCTCGTCTTCGGCCCGACTTCCCCGCCCCAGCGCTGGAAGAAGACGGAGAGGGCGTGCCCGTAGTCCGAGTGCCCGTCGACCCAGACGACGTCGGCCTCCTGGTTCACCCGGTGGACGGCCTCGGTCACGGTCTCGGAGCGCTCGAAGATCTCGGTGACCTCGTCGATCCCGTCGATGAAGACGAAGCTCCGCACCTTGGAGAACTGCGACGAGATCGCGTGGACGAGGTGCAGGGTGAAGCGGGCGAAGGCGGCGACCGAGCCGGAGATGTCGGCCACCACGAAGATCTCCGGCTTGCTCGGCCGGGGATGGCGGAACCGCGGCTCGGCCGGGACACCGCCGTAGGAGAGCGAGTGGCGCACCGTCGCCCGGAAGTCGAGCGAGCCGCGCCGCAGGTGGCGCCGCTTGCGGGCGAGGCGGGCCTGCAGCTTGCGGGTGAGCGGCTGGATGGCCCGGCGCATCATGACGAGCTCGTCGCGGGTGGCGTGCATGAAGTCGACGTCCTCGGGCAGGGGCTTTCGCAGCGACTTGGCGAGCGCCTCGGCCCCCCGGTCGGCCACGAGGCGCCGGCGGATCTCGGCCTCGATCTCCCGGCGCAGCTCCTCGATGCGGAAGCGGTACTCGTCCTCGAGGAGCCGCTCCTCGAGGGCCGTCAGCCGGCCGAGCGCGCCGGCCCGCAGGATCGGCCCCGGCCGGGCGCCGTCCGGGCCGTCCTCTCCGGCCGTGCCGGCCTCGATGCGGGCGCGGGCCTCGCCGACGAGGCGGGCGAGAACGCCCTCCAGGTCGAGGTTGCGCAGCGTCCGGTACAGGTAGTAGGTCCCCCCGACCGGGCGGCCCGGCTCCATGCCGGCGAAGCGGGCGACGGCCAGGCGGGCGACGGCGCCGAGCATCGACTGGTCGGCGTCGCGAAGCGCCCGGTAGAGCATGGCGGCGAGCTCTTCGGGGCTCACCATCTCGAGCCCGCCGGCACCGGCATCGCCCTCTCCCCTCCCCCGCTCGGCACCCTCCGGGGCTGCCTCGCCGTCCTGCTCGGCCCCCGCCGGGCCGACGAGGTCGAACTGGGGTCCCCGCAGGGAGAAGTAGACCTCGAAGGCGGTGTCGAAGGCGCGCCAGTGGGCCGAGGACTTGACGAGGGTGGCGCCGAGGGCGTACTTGATGGCCTGGCGGTCCTCGAGCGGCAGGTGGCCGATGGCATCGGCGGCGTCGGCCGCCTCGGTCACCGAGACCGGCAGGCCCGAGCGGCGCAGCTCGGCGACGAAGCCGGTGAGGACGTCGAGCACGCCCCCGTCAGCGCCCCGGCTCGGCCGCCGCCGAGGTGGCGGCGGCCAGCTCCTTGGCGGCCAGCTCGATGTCGGAGCGGTACTTGAGGAGCAGGTGCAGGGTGGAGCGAGCCGTCTCCTCGTCGACGGACTCGATGCCGAGCAGGACGAGGGTGCGGGCCCAGTCGAGCGTCTCGGAGATCGAGGGGTGCTTCTTCAGATCGAGCGCCCGCAGCGAGCGGACGATGCGCGCCACCTGGTCGGCCAGCTGATCGGTGATGCCGGGCACCTTGGCGAGGACGATCGCCCGCTCCCGCTCGACGCTCGGGTAGTCGAGGTGGAGGAACAGGCAGCGCCGCTTCAGCGCCTCGGACAGCTCCCGGGTGTTGTTCGAGGTGAGGAAGACGAGCGGGATCTGGCTGGCGACGACGGTGCCGAGCTCGGGGATGGAGACCTGGTAGTCGGAGAGCACCTCGAGCAGGAGGGCCTCGGTCTCGATCTCCACCCGGTCGACCTCGTCGATGAGCAGGACGACCGGCTCGGGCGCCGAGATCGCCTCGAGCAGCGGCCGGGTGAGGAGGAAGTCCTCGGAGAAGATGTTCTCCTCGACCTCCTCCCAGCCGGCTCCCTGCTCCACCTGGATGCGCAGCAGCTGCTTTTTGTAGTTCCACTCGTACAGGGCCTTGGACTCGTCGAGCCCCTCGTAGCACTGGAGCCGGATGAGGCGGGCGCCGGTCATGGCGGCGACCGACTTGGCGAGCTCGGTCTTGCCGGTGCCGGCGGGGCCCTCCACGAGCACCGGCTTGCCGAGGCGGTCGGCGAGGTAGACGACGCCGGCGAGGCCGTCGTCGGCGAAGTAGCCGACCCTCTCGAGGTCCCGGCGGACCTCGGCCACCGAGGAGAACCTCGGCTCGGCGTTGCTCGAGAGATCGAGTGAGCTCACGTCCTGATCTGACCTTCCCCGTAGACGACGTAGCGGACCGAGGTGAGCGCCGAGAGCCCCATCGGGCCCCGCGCGTGCAGCTTCTGGGTCGAGATCCCCACCTCGGCGCCGAGGCCGAGCTCGCCCCCGTCGACGAAGCGGGTCGAGGCGTTGACGAGGACGGCGGCCGCGTCCACCTCGCGCACGAAGCGCCGGGCGGCGCCGAGGTCGGAGGTGACGATCGCCTCGGAGTGGCCCGAGGAGAAGCGCCGCACGTGGGAGATGGCTCCCTCCAGGTCGTCGACGACGGCGACCGACAGCTTCAAGGAGAGGAACTCGGTGGCGAAGTCCTCCTCGGTGGCCTGCGCCATCTCGGAGAAGGCGGCCCGGGCGCGCTCGTCGCCGACGAGCTCGACGCCCGCTGCCACGAGGTCCGGCCCGGCAAGGGCGAGAAAGGACTCGGCCACCTCCCGGTGCACCACGAGCGACTCGGCCGCGTTGCACACGCTCGGCCGGGAGGTCTTGGCGTCGAGCAGGATCGCCCGCGCCATCTCGAGGTCGGCGGCCCTGTCGACGTAGACGTGGCAGTTCCCGTCGCCGTCGACGACATAGGGGACCGTGGCGTGCTGCTCGACCATGGCGACGAGGTCGCGCCCGCCCCGGGGGACGAGGCAGTCGATGACCCCCTTCAGCTGGACGAAGCGGCGGGCCGTCTCGTGCGAGGTGTCCTCGACGAGGAGGACCCCGTCCTCGGGAAGGCCAGCCTTCGACAGGGCCCGCCTGAGCAGCGAGACGACGGCCCGGTTGGACCCGATGGCGCTCGCCGAGCCCCGGAGGAACGCCACGTTGCCGGCCTTCACGCACAGCCCGGCGACATCGGAGGTGACGTTCGGCCGATTCTCGTAGATCACCCCGACGACCCCGAGAGGGACCCGCACCCGCTCGACGACGAGCCCGTTCGGCCGCGTCCCGCCCGAGACGACCTCGCCCACCGGGTCGGGAAGCGCTGCCACCGCCCGCAGGCCGGCGGCCATCTCCCGGACGCGGCGCTCGTCGAGCCGAAGACGGTCGAGGACGCCGGGCGGCGTGCCGGCGGCCTCCGCCCGGGCGAGGTCGCCCCGGTTCGCCTCGACGAGCGCGCCCGGGTCGTCCTCGAGCAGGCCGGCGGCGAGCATGAGCGCCTCGTCCTTCTCCGCCCCGCTCGCCAGCCGGAGGCGCCTCGCGGCCGCGGTCGCGCGCCGGGCTAGCTCCTCGAGACCCTGCGGCGCCATGGGACCAGGGTACCTGCCCCCTCGACCGTCACCGCAGGCGGAGGGCCGCCGTCAGTCGCTCGCGCTGCCAGGCCCGCTCCTTGTCGCCGGCCGCCTCGCCGCCGGCGTCGGCGGCCGCCTGGCGGGCCCGCTCGGCGGCGTCGCGGGCCGCCACGGAGGCCGGCACGACACCGGACCGGCCTCTGGCGGCGAAGTTGCCCCACGGCGTCGAGACGATCTCCGACGGTGCCGAGGCCGAGGCCGAGCCGGCGTCCACCTCGTAGCGACGGTTCTCGCTCTCGAACAGCCACGGGAGGGCGTCGTGGCGGATCGCCTCCACGCTCGAGAGCACGGCGTCGCGGATGGCCGCCACAGCGGTCCAGTGCGGGTCGTCGAGGGCGTCGAGGTCCTCGCTCTCGTCCTCGGCCGTGAGCATGAGGGCGAGATCTGCGACGTCGTCGCTCGCGTGGCGGAGGCGGCGGGCGAGCGCCAGGCGCGAGATCCGCTCGAGAAGCCCCGACCCCGTCCGCTCCTCCTCTTCCAGCCGGGCGCGGGCCTCGGCCAGGATGTCGGCGAGGGACGCCCCGCTCGGCAGGCGCAGCTGATCGGGGGCGGTGACGACGTGCTCGGCGCAGTCGAGGGCGAAGCGGGCCGCCTCGTGCAGGTTCCACGATGTCTCCGAGACAAGGCGGGCACGGGTGGCTCCCCCGGAGCCCTCCTCCAGCACCTCGGCGAGGAAGATCCGTTCGCCGAGCTCGTCGAGGAGGCCGTCGAGGTCGTGCAGGACGATGGGCGTCCCCGCCTGCGGCTCGATGGCCGCCCCGGGCTCGAAGGTCCCGTCCGCCCTGCGCACCGGGAGCGGCCACTTGGTGACGTCCTCGCCGGCGTGCTGGGCGCCGTCGGCGTCGGTCGGAACGAGGTAGATCTCCCCTGCCATGGGCCTCACGCTAATGCGGCCGGGGACGCCGGACCCCGACCACCCTCAACCGAGGGGCCCGTCATCCTCGAGGACGACGAGGTCGTCCCGGTGCACCACCTCGTCGGGCAGCCCCTCGGGCAGCTCGCTCGTGCGCCGGCCGATCCACTCGAGGGAGCGTCCCGAGTCGAGGCTCGAGATCCCCTTGGCGAACACGATCCCGTCCGGCCCGACGATCTCGACGGCGTCGTCCGGGCCGAAGGAGCCGCCGACAGCCGTCACCCCGGCCGCCAGCAGGCTCGTCGAGCGCTCGAGGATGGCCGAGCGGGCGCCGCCGTCGACGACGACGGTCCCCCGTGGCCGGAGGGCGAAGGCGATCCACAGCTTGCGGGCCGACAGCCGGCGCTCGTGGGGCAGGAACACCGTCCCCACCCCCCCGTGCTCGCTCGTGACGGCGTCGACGAGGACCGACGGCCGGTCGGCCGCCGCCACGACGGTGCGCACGCCGGACCAGGCCGCCATCTTCGCCGCCGCCAGCTTGGAGGCCATCCCCCCTTGGGCCGCCTCGTTCAGGGTACCGCCGGCGGCCTTCTCGAGGTCGTGGTCGACCTCGCGCACCTCCTCGATCAGCGTGGCCCCGGCGTCGACGCGGGGATCGGCCGAGAAGAGGCCGGCAAGGTCGGTGAGCAGCACCATCGTGTCGGCGCCGAGCAGGTGGGCGACGAGGGCGGCGAGGCGGTCGTTGTCGCCGAAGCGGATCTCGTCATCCGCGATGGCGTCGTTCTCGTTCACGACCGGGACCACGCCGAGGTCGAGCAGGCGGCGGAGCGTCTCGCGGGCGTGCAGGTACCGCCCCCGGTCGGCGAAGTCGAGCGGGGCGAGCAGGACCTGGCCCGCCAGCATGCCGTGGGCGGCGAAGGCGTCGTCGTAGACCCGCATCAGGCGGTGCTGGCCGATCGAGGCGAGCGCCTGCAAGGTGACGGGGTCCGCCGGCCGGGCGCCTCCCGGGGCGAGCGCCGCCACCCCGGCCGTGACGGCGCCGGAGGTGACCACGACCGTCCGGTGGCCGAGGTGGCGCAGCTCGGCCACCTGCCCGCAGAGGCGGGCGACGGCCGGCTCGCTCACGCCCCCGTCGGGGAGGGTGACCGAGCTCGTCCCGATCTTCACGACCACGATCATCAGTCCGGCTCCCACTCGAAGACGAGGCCGCCGATCCGCACGGTGTCACCCGGCCTCGCCCCCGCCCGCTGCAGGGCGCGGTCGACGCCGAGGCGCCGGAGGCGCCGCTGGGCGAGCGCCAGGGCGTCGGGATCGGTGAGGTCCGACAGCGCCACCGCCCGGACGGCGTCCCGCCCGGTGACGACGTAGCCGCCGCCCTCCCGGCCGACGCTCACGGCGTCGGGGAGCGGCCGGTGGATCACCGGCGCCGTCCTGGGGGCGGGCGACTCGTCCCGCGCCCGGGCGACGAGGCCTGCGAGGCGGGCGACGAGCTCGGCGAGGTGCTCGCCGGTGGCGGCCGAGATCTCGAGCTCGCCGCCGTAGGAGGCCGTCCCGGGCCGCTCGCCGGCCGGAACGGCGTCCGAGCGGGAGCCGGCGACGATGCGGGGGCGCTCGAGCAGCTCGGGGCGGTAGCGGCGCAGCTCGTCGAGCAGGACGGTCACCTGCTCGGCGGGCGTGCGCTCGAAGGAGGCCAGGTCGGCGAGCACGAGCAGCACCCTCGCCCGCTCGACGTGGCGGAGGAAGCGGTGGCCGAGCCCTCGTCCCTCCGCTGCCCCCTCGACGAGGCCGGGGATGTCGGCGATGACGAACTCCGCCCCCGACTCCTGCTTGGTGGCGGGCTGGCGGCCCGAGCGCCCGAGGTAGACGACGCCGAGATGGGGCTCGAGGGTCGTGAAGGGGTAGTCGGCGATCTTCGGCCGGGCCGCCGAGACGGCCGCCACGAGGGTCGACTTGCCGGCGTTCGGGAAGCCGACGACGGCGACGTCGGCCATCAGCTCGAGCCCGAGGTCGAGCCAGCGCTCCTCGCCGAGCTCGGCCTGCTCGGCGAAGGCCGGCGCCCGCAGGCGGTTGGTGAGGAAGCGGGCGTTGCCGTGGCCTCCCCTCCCGCCGCGGGCGGCGAGGAAGCGGTCGCCCTCGCTGACGAGATCGGCGACGAGGTCGCCCGACAGGGTCCGCACGGTCGTCCCCTCCGGGACCGGGACGACGAGGTCCTCGCCGCGCCGGCCGTGGCGGCGCTTGCCGGAGCCGTGGGTGCCGTCGGCCGCCCGCCGGTGGGGGTGCTCCTCGAAGGCGACGAGGGAGACCACGTTGCGTGAGGCCTCGAGGTAGACGTCGCCCCCGTCGCCGCCGTCGCCGCCGTCAGGACCCCCCTTGGCCACGTGGGCCTCCCTGCGGAAGGAGATGGCACCGGCGCCGCCGTTGCCGCCCTTCACGTTGACCTGCGCCTCGTCGACGAAGCCGGGCACGGCCGCTCAGTTGAGGGAGGGGTCGAGGGGATGGCGGGCGAGCACCGACAGCCAGCCGCCCTCTTCCCGCAGCACCGCCTCCCAGAGCCCTTCGGGCTCGGGCGTGAGGATGTGCTCGGCGCGGCCGTCGACGACGAACCAGGCGTCGTCGGCGATCTCGTCGTCGAGCTGGCCGCGGCCCCAGCCGGCATAGCCCTTGAAGACCCGCAGGCCGGCGAAGCTGACGGCGAGCTCCTCCGGCTCACGGTGCAGGTCGACGGTGCCGATCGTGCCGGTGAGGGGCGAGTAGCCCTCGAGGTCCCCTTCGAGGCCCTCGAGGGTGGTCTCGAGCGACTCGAGGCCGCCGGCGGTGTGCCCGACGCAGATGGCGGCGTTCGGCTGGACCGGGCCGCCGCTGAAGAGCACCCCCGGCTCGGAGGCGTGCAGCGCCCAGCTCGGGACGATCTCGGCCAGTGGCATGTCGCTCGGTCGGTTCAAGACGACCCCGAGAGCGCCGTCCTCGTCGCAGGCGAGCAGCAGCACGACGGTGCGGAAGAAGTTCGGATCGACGAGGCTCGGGGCGGCGACGAGGAGACGACCCCGTTCGGGCGGGTTCATCGCCCGCCCCCGGTCACCCCTCGTCGGGGAGGACGTCCACCAGGCGACGTCCGCGCCGGGCTCCGAACTTCACCCGTCCCTCGGCACGGGCGAACAGGGTGTCGTCCTTGCCCCGGCCGACGTTCTCGCCCGGGTGGAAGCGGGTCCCCCGCTGGCGGACGATGATCGAGCCGGCATTCACGCGGGTGCCGTCGAACACCTTCACGCCGAGCCGCTGGGCGGTCGAGTCGCGGCCGTTGCGGGTCGAGCCCCCGCCCTTGGTCTTGGACATCTGCCGGTGCCTCCTACTTCTTCGCCGGCTCGCCGGCCTCGATGCCGGTGATCTCGAGCGTGGTGTAGCGCTGGCGGTGGCCGTAGTGGCGCCGCTGGCGAGTCTTCGACTTGTAGGTGAATCCCTGAATCTTCGGGCCCTTGGTCTCACCGACCACCGTCGCCGTCACGCTGGCCGCCGCCAGCGCCGCAGGGTCGACGACGACCGCCTCGCCGTCGACGAGCAGGGTCGGGGTCAGGCGGACCTCGTCGCCGGCGGCGGAGGCGAGCAGCTCCACGTTCACCCGCTCGCCGACCTCGACGCGCGCCTGCTTTCCTCCGGTGCTGATCACGGCGTACATAGGTTGACCAGGATAACAGCCGCCCGGCCGGGGCTGTACCGCATGTGGACCGCCCCGGTCCGGCTCTTCGGTCCGGCGACGGCGCGACGGGCCGGTCAGGCGGCCGGGCCCTCCCTGAAGACGATCCCCCGCCCCTTGCACATCGGGCAGGTCTCCGAGAGCGTCTCGACGAGGCCCTCCCCGACTCGCTTGCGGGTCATCTCGACGAGGCCGAGCTCGGAGATCTCGAAGACCTGGGTCGGGGTCTTGTCGCGGGCGAGCGCCGCCTTGAAGGCGGCCAGCACCGCCTGGCGGTTCGCCTTCACCTCCATGTCGATGAAGTCGATGACGATGATCCCGCCGATGTCGCGCAGGCGCAGCTGGCGGGCGATCTCGTCGGCCGCCTCGAGGTTGTTCTCGAAGACCGTCTCCTCGAGGCTCGAGGAGCCGACGTTCTTCCCGGTGTTCACGTCGATCACGGTGAGCGCCTCGGTCCGCTCGATGATGAGCGACCCCCCCGAGGGCAGCCACACCTTGCGGTCGAGCGCCTTGTGCAGCTGCTCGTGGACGTGCTGGCGCTCGAACAGCGGCAGGCTCTCGACGGAGGTGTCGTAGAGCTCGATCCGCTCGGCGAGCTCGGGGTCGAACTCAGCAACATAGGCGCGGACGATCTCGTAGAGCTCCCTGTCGTCGATGAGGACGGCGCGGTGCTCCTCGGTCAGCTCCTCCCGGATGATCCGCACGGCCATGTGGGGCTCGGAGTAGAGCAGCGCCGGGGCGGGCAGGCGCTTGGCGCGCTCTTCGATCTCCACCCACCGGGCGACGAGCTGCTCGACGTCACGGCGGAGGTCCTCGGCCGAGGCGCCCTGGGCGGCGGTGCGGACGATGAGGCCGTGGCCCTCGGGGCGGACCTGGTCGAGCTCGCGGCGCAGCCGCTTGCGCTCGTTGTCGTCGAGGCGCCGGGAGATCCCGTTCGTGTCCGAATTCGGCACGAGGACGACAAAACGGCCCGGGAGCGAGACCTCCTGGGTGAGCCGGGCCCCCTTCAGGCCGATCGGGTTCTTCGTCACCTGGGAGACGATGGTCTGCCCCGGCCGGAGCAGGTGCTCGATCCGGTCGGCCCCTGCCTGGCGGTCGATGTCGTCCCGGTCGTAGGAGACGTCGCCCCAGTACAACACGGCGTTCTTCGGCGTCCCGATGTCGATGAAGGCCGCCTCCATCCCCGGCAGGACGTTCTTCACCCGCCCGCGGTAGATGTTGCCGATGATCTGGTTGCTGTCGTCCTGGGGGCGTGCGACGTAGTGCTCGACGAGGGCCCGGCCCTCGAGGACGGCGATCTGGGTGGCGTCCGGCTCGACGTGGACGCACATGAGGTAGCGGCCGACGGTCCTGCCGGCGCGCTCGCGGCCCCGCCGAGAGCGC
This sequence comes from Actinomycetes bacterium, assembly GCA_021797795.1. GTDB lineage: Bacteria > Actinomycetota > Acidimicrobiia > Acidimicrobiales > Bog-793 > JAKACF01. The sequence continues at coordinate 15,863 of JAJZZB010000006.1, forward strand.
GAGGCGCCCTGGCGGGGACGGGCGGGCTCGGCGGGAGGCACCGGCGGCGCCTCTCTCGGGACGGCGTCCGGCGTCGCCGTGGCGCCGGCCCGCTCGCTCCCGGAGGCGGCCGGCGACAAAGCGCGCTCGGCGCCCGCGCTGCCCGAGCCGCGACGCCGGCCTCTCCCGCCGCGACGGCGCCGTGCGCCGCTCTTCGAGCCGGAGCCGGCCTGACCGGGGGACTCGCCGCCCGGACCGGGTCCCTGGCGTCGAGCGGGCTGCTCGGCGGAATCTGCCGACTGGGGCGCCGGCCGGGTATCGCCGATCTGGGGCTTTCTCTGTAGGGGACGGACCCCCTCAGCAGCCGCGGGCGCGCCCTCCGGGGCGGTCGGCGGCGGGGCCGGGCGGGCCGGAGGCTCGCCGCGGGACGAGCCGTTCTCGGCAGGTGCGCCGGGCGCCTGCCGGTCGGTGGTCGGTTCCGACATCGAGTGGGTCCCTTCTCCGGGGCACGCACGCGTGGCGTGCCGCAGACGCCGTCGGTGCCGTCGCTGCGCACGGACGGGCAGCGACGCGCTCGGAGTCGGCGTCTCGTTCTTCGAAAAGTGGCGTGTCCCCGTTGTCGTCCGCTCCGGCGGAGCCCCTCAGGACACCCGGGCCGAGCAGGCAGCAGAGCACGGAGCAGACGGCGAACGCCGGAGCCGAGCCCAGGAACGGCCGCAGCTGGGAACTCGTCGTCATCTCGGCCTCCAGTGTACAGAGGCCGGGCCCGTCTCCCGGGTCGCTCAGCCGGCGCCGGCGGGAGCCGACGGGCGGAGCGGCCCGGTCGGGTGGTGGATCAGGTACTCGAAGAGCTTGATGACCACGGGCGCGGCGGCCGAGGCGCCGTAGCCGGCGTGGGGGATCGCCGCCGCGATGACGTACTTCGGATTCGACGTCGGGCCGAAGGCGACGAAGAGCGAGTCGGTGTTGTTGGAGTTCGTGTTCGCCGTCAGCTGCGAGGTGCCGGTCTTGCCGGCGAGGGGGAGCTTGGCATAGGGGTAGTGCAGGGCCTGGGCCGTCGGATAGGCGGTCCCGATCGGCTGGGTGAAGACGCCCTCCAGTCCCCGGAGGATCGTCTGGTAGGTGGTCGACGGGAGCGAGACGTGGTCCATCACGCGCGGACGGATCCGCCGGATGACCCTGCCCGTCGGCGAGACGATCTCGGCCGCCACCCGCGGGGAGTACCGGGTGCCGCCGTTGGCGAAGGTGGCGTAGGCGTTCGCCAGCTGGAGCGGGGTGAGGAGGGTCTCGCCCTGGCCGAAGGCGGTGATGATGGCGTTGCCCGGCCCGTAGTAGGTGTTGGGGAACGCCGACGGGTTCTGGCGGTGCTGGGCGACGCGCAGCTGCGGCGAGTCGACCTGGCCGTAGTACTCCCCCGGCAGGTCGATCCCCGACGGCCGGCCCCACCCGTAGGCCGAGGCCGCCTTCTGGATCGGGTCGGGGCCGTACTGGGAGGCCCTCGAGTAGAACCAGTAGCCGAGGGTGTAGAAGAACACGTCGTCGGACATCGAGAGCCCGGTCACGATGTTGCAGGCCCCGCAGGACTCCCCGGCGTTGTTGTAGAAGGTGCAGCTGCCGCTGCAGTTCGGGACGGTGAACGAGCCGGGGTCGGAGATGAGCGTGTAGGGCGTGACGAGGCCGGTGTTGAGGGCAGCCGTGGCGGTCGCCAGCTTGAAGGTCGAGCCCGGCGTGTAGAGGCCCTGGATCGCCCGGTTGAGCATCGGCTCGTGGGCGCTCGCTCTCGTGAGCGCCTTGTAGTGGGCGGTCGACATCCCCCCGACCCACCACGACGGGTTGTAGTTCGGCGCCGAGGCCATGGCGAGGATCGCCCCGTTCCGCGGGTCCTCGACCACGACGGCGCCGGAGTTCACCCCGTTGCCCGCCAGGGAGCGGATCTCGCCCTGGAGGATCGACTGGGCGGCCCGCTGCAGCCCGATGTCGATGTTGAGCACGACGTTGTCGCCCGGCACGGCCGGGACCACGTGCTTGGTCCCGACAGGGTCGCCCGAGGCGTCGACGAGCAGCTGCCGGGTGCCCGTGCGGCCCCGCAGGTAGCGCTCGTACTGCCACTCGATGCCGGCCTGCCCGATGACGTCGCCCGGGACGTAGCCCTGCCCCTTCAGCTGCTTCAGCTCGGCCGGCGAGATGGCGCCGGTGAAGCCGAGCACCTGGGAGGCGAGGGAGCCGTAGGGGTACTGGGGCTCGGCCACGTTGGAGACCGTGACGCCGGGGAACATCGAGCGGTGCTCGGAGAGGTAGACGATGACGCTCGGGCTGGCACCGACCTCCACCGGCACCGGCTGGTAGATCGAGTCCTGCTGGTCGTTGATGGCGGCCGTGATCTGGGCGAGGGAGATCCCGAGGGTCACGGCCAGCCGCCGGACGACCGCCGGGTCGGCGGCGGCCACCTGGCGGTTCAAGGTGATGACGGGCTCGACCTTGTTCGAGACGAGCACCTGGCCGCCGCGCGCCTCGATGAGGCCGCGGGGCGGGGTGATGGCGACGTCGCGGGTGGTGAGGCTGATGACGTTGCTGATGGCGCTCGAGCTGTGGAGGACCTGCAGCGACCACAGCCGGAAGACCATGACGCCGAACAGCCCGATCACGACGATGCCCATGGCCGTGAGGCGCACGCCGACGCGGACGGACTCCCGCCGGCGGGCCTGCTCCTTTCGCTCCTCCTCGAGCCGCTTGAGCGGGCTGGCAGCGGGCCGGCGCGGGTCGTGGGTGGCCGGGTCCTCATCGAGGCCGGGCGAGCGCTGGATGGAGCGGGGGGCGTAGCGGGCCGACGGGTCGCCCGGGCGCGGCCGGCTGGCGTCGGGTGTCCGCCTCCCCGGCGGCGAGGGGCGGCCGGGTCCGGCGAACCGGCCCGAGGGCGGGCGGCGGCGAGGCGTCGTCACCCGCGCGATACCCCGGCGGTGGCGAGCTCCCTGCTCTGCTGGGCGCTGGCCGAGAACGCCCAGCGCATCACCGCCACCCCGGGGACGGCGAGGACGGCATTCGCCACCGAGACCACGGCGAGCACGTCGACGAGCTGGGCGCGGGCGAGGTGGGGCTGGCCGACGAGGATCGCCAGGCCGAGGTAGAGCAGCGTCCCACCGATGCTGCCGAGGAAGGCCGTCGCCACCTTGAACAGGTGCGGGGCCCGCCCGCCCGGGAGAGCGGCGGTCTGACCGACGGTGAACGCCACGAGCACGTAGCACAGCGCCGAGAGCCCGTAGGGCGTGACGACGAACAGGTCGGCGACGAGCCCGGTGACGAAGCCGACGACGGCGCCGGCCTGGGGGCCGGCGACGAGGCCGGCGCAGATGGCCACGAGCAGGAAGGCGTCGGGATGGACGTTGGCCAGCGTCACCTGCTGGAGCAGGCCGACCTGGACGACGACGATCACGACGCCGACGATGAACAGGCGGCGCCAGGTGCGGAGCGTGAGCACGCCGGCCATGGTGCTCAGGCCGCGGGCAGCCACTGCACGACGGCCACGTACTGCAGGCCCGTCAGCTGGGCCACCGGCTTCATGGTGATCTGTTGGGTCAGCGAGCCTCCTCGATCCTTCACCGAAGACACGGTACCCACGGGGATGCCGGCAGGGAAGGCAGCCCCCTGCAGGCCGCTCGTGACGACGAGCTGGCCCTTGCGGGGCACCGACGCGCTCGCCGGCACGTCGGACAGGGTGAGCAGGTTGCCGAGGCCCTGGCCGTTGGCGACCGCGATCGTCCCGTCGGGCAGGCGCACCCCGACCCGGGAGCGCGGGTCGGTGATCAGCCGGACGACCGAGGTCGAGCGGCCGGCCGAGACGACCGTGCCGACGAGCCCGGCGCCCGAGACCACCGGCATCCCGCTGCCGACCCCGTCGGCCGTGCCCCGGTCGATCTCGAAGGTGAGCTCGAAGTTGGAGCTCGGGCCGGAGATGACGTTGGCCACGACGTCGGTCGAGTTCTGGAGGAAGGGGAGCTTCAGCACCGTGAGGAGCTGCTGGAGCTGCTGCTCGGCGTTCTGGTTCTCGAGGGCGAGGCGTCGCAGGTTGCCGAGCTGGCTGCGCAGCTCGGCGTTGTCGGCCTGGACGGCGCCGTAGTTGACGGCGCCGGCGAAGAAGTCACCGACCGGCTGGAAGACCTCCGAGAGCACGCGCTGCACCGGTGCCACGGCGTCGCGGGCGACGTTTCGCACCGAGGTGAGGGCCTGGCTGGCCGGTCCCCGGTAGTCGAGGGTGATGGCGGTGATGGACGCGAGGATGAGGATGACGAGCGTCAGTCGCTGGCTCGTGTTACGCCGGGCGGTCGCCAACGCGACTCCGCGTCAGCGGTTCGAGGAGGAGCTGAGCACCTGCTTCAGTGCCTCGAACTCCTCGAGGCACATGCCGCTGCCGAGCGCGACGCAGTTCAGCGGGTCGGGTGCGACGACGATCGGCATGTGCGTCTCTGCTTGCAGCCTGACGTCCAGCCCGTGGAGGAGGGCGCCTCCTCCGGTGAGCACGATGCCCTGCTCCATGATGTCGGCGGCCAGCTCGGGCGGGCAGCGGTCCAAGGTGACCTTGACCGTGTCGACGATGGCGGCCACCGGCTCCTCGATCGCCTTGCGGATCTCCTCGGTCGTGGTGACGACGGTCTTCGGCAGGCCGGTCACGAGGTCACGCCCGCGGATCTCGGCGTGCAGCTCCTCCTCGAGCTCGCAGGCCGACCCGAGCGCGATCTTGATCTCCTCGGCGGTCCGCTCGCCGAGGGCGAGGGAGTACTCCTTCTTCACGAACGAGATGATCGCCTCGTCGAGCTCGTCGCCGCCGATGCGGATGGACTGGCTGACGACGATGCCCCCGAGGGAGATGACCGCCACCTCGGTCGTGCCGCCGCCGACGTCCACCACCATGTTGCCGGTCGGCTCGTGGATCGGCAGCCCGGCCCCGATGGCGGCCGCCATCGGCTCCTCGACGATGTAGGCCTTGCGGGCACCGGCGAACTCGGCCGCCTCCTGGACAGCCCGCTTCTCCACCCCCGTGATGCCCGACGGCACGCAGATGACCATCCTCGGCTTGGAGAACCGACGGGGGTGGACCCGGCGGATGAAGTAGCGCAGCATCATCTCGCAGATCTCGAAGTCGGCGATGACTCCGTCCTTCAGCGGGCGGATCGCCTGGATGTTGCTCGGCGTGCGGCCGATCATCCGCTTCGCCTCCGCTCCGACGGCGAGCGGGTGGCCGTCCTTCACGTTGATCGCCACGACGGACGGCTCGTTCAAGACGATGCCTTTGCCCCGTACGTAGACGAGCGTGTTGGCGGTACCGAGGTCCACGGCCATGTCGCGGCCGATGAACGAGAGGCTGTTCTCGGACATGAGAGGAGGAGCTCCTTTGAAGGCGTGCCGGAGCGGTCGATATCAGGCTACGGGATGAAAGGCAAGCACTCAAGGCGGGGTGCTGTCCGCCCCCGCTTGCCGATGCTCAGGCTAGCCCGGGGAAGAAGATGGCGATCTCGCGGGCTGCCGACTCCGGGCCGTCGGATCCGTGGACCAGGTTCTCGGTCATGAGGGTGCCGAAGTCTCCCCGGATCGTCCCCGGAGGCGCCTCGGCGGGGTTCGTCGGCCCCATCATCGTGCGCACGATCCTCCAGGTGTCGGGTGGGCCCTCGACCACCATCACGAACGAGGGGCTGCGGGTGATGAAGGCCACGAGGTCGCCGTAGAACGGCTTCCCGGCGTGCTCCTCGTAGTGGCGGGCAGCCGTCTCGTCGTCGATCGTCCGCAGCTCGGCGGCGACGAGCCTGAGGCCCTTGCGCTCCAGCCGGGCGGTCAGCTCGCCGACGAGACCGCGCTCGACGGCATCCGGCTTTGCGATCACCAGTGTTCTCTCCACGGAGGGCGCACCCTACCGACCCGTCGCCCGGCGGGCCAGTCGGCGCCGAGGCCGGCTCAGGCCGGCGAGAGCAGCCCTCGGGCCGCCCCGACGACGTAGAGCGACCCGGTGACGAGCACGAGGTCGTCCTCTTCCGCCTGGGAGAGCGCCTCCCGGACGGCGTCGGCCACCTCGCCGGCGTCCTCGGACCCGATCCCGGCCGCCTTCGCCGCCTCGACGACGGCCGCTCCGGGAAGGGCGCGAGGGCTCGGCGGGGTGCAGGCGACCACCGAGACGACCCGCTCGCTCAGGATGCCCGAGAGCAGCTCGGCCGGGTCGTGGTGGCGGAGCGTCCCCATCACCACGATGATCCGGCGGGCCGCCTGGAAGTCCTCTGCCAGAGCGGCGCCGAGAGCGGCGGCGCCGGCCGGGTTGTGGGCACCGTCGACGACGACCTCGGGGCGGCGGCGCAGCACCTCGAGGCGGCCCGGCACGCGCACCGACGCCAGTCCTTCCCGGACGATGTCCTCGGACAGCACGTCGCCGACGAAGCCCTGGGCGGCGGCGAGGGCGGCAGCGGCGTTGTCGGCCTGATGGCCGCCCCGCACCGGGACGAAGACGTCCTCGTAGCGGGCGGCCGGCGTCCACAGGTCGGCCACCCGGCCGCCGACGGCCACTCTCACGTGGTCGGCTCCGAAGTCCCGTCCCCGCCGCCAGACCGACGCCGCCCCGACGGACTCCGCCTCGGCTTCGAAGATGGCGGCGATCTCCTCGTCCTGCTCGCCGAGGACGAGGACCGATCCGGGCTTCACGATGCCGGCCTTCTCGCCCGCGATGAGCGCCCGCGTGCCGCCGAGGAGGTCGGTGTGGTCGAGCTCGACGTTGGTCACCACCGCCACCGCCGCCTTCGCCACGTTGGTGGCGTCGTAGCGCCCCCCGAGGCCGACCTCGAGGACGGCGGCGTCGACGGCCTCGTCGGCGAACCACCGGAAGGCCGCCGCCGTCACGAGCTCGAACCACGTCGGCTCGACGCCGATGAAGCGCTCGAGCTCCGCCAGGGCGGCGAGCTGGGCGGCGAGCTCCTCGTCGGAGATCTCCCGGTCGTCGACGGCCAGCCGCTCGTTCACCCGGCCGAGGTGCGGGCTCGTGTAGGCGCCGACGTTCATCCCGGCCGCCCGCAGCAGGGCGGAGACCATCCTCGTCGTCGAGCCCTTCCCGTTCGTGCCGGTGACGTGGACGACCGGGTAGGCGTGCTCGGGCGAGCCCATGGCATCGGTGAGGGCGGAGATCCGCTCGATCGAGGGCGCGCCGTGGCGCCCGGCCCTGCCGGACTCGATGGCCTCGAGGTTGATGTGCCGGTCCAGCCACGCGAGCGCCTCGCCGATGCTCGCGCCCGCTGGGCCGTCGGCCGGAGGCGAGAACGGGCCGGTCTCAGTCAGCGGGGAGCTCCTTTGCGACCACGGGGGCGTCGGCGCCGGGCGCGGCGCGGCCCGATGTGGGTCCGGGGAGGATCAGGATGCCGCCCGGCGGGAGCGCTCCGGCTTCTCCGGAGCCCCCCTCGGGACGAGCGAGGGTGCGACGTGCTCGAGGACCACGGAGCGGTCGACCACGCAGCGTCCGATGTCCTCCCTGCTCGGCAGGTCGTACATCACGTCGAGGAGGACCTCCTCGAGGATGGCCCTCAGACCGCGGGCACCGGTGCCCCTCAAGAGCGCCTGGTCCGAGATGGCCTCGAGAGCGTCCTCGCTGATCTCGAGCTCGACGTTGTCGAGCTCGAAGACCCGCTTGTACTGGCGGACGAGGGCGTTCTTCGGCTCGACCAGGATCCGCACGAGGGCCTCGCGATCGAGGCTCGAGACGGCCCCGATCACCGGGAGCCGCCCGACGAACTCGGGGATGAGACCGAACTTGAGCAGGTCCTCGGGGAGCACCTGCATCAGCAGCTCGCCCTCGTCCCACTTCGAATTGCGCCGGACCTCGGCGCGAAAGCCGATGCCTGCCCGGCCGATGCGGTTCTCGATGATCTTGTCGAGGCCGGCGAAGGCACCACCGCAGATGAACAGGACGTTCGTCGTGTCGATCTGGATGAACTCCTGGTGCGGGTGCTTGCGGCCCCCCTGGGGCGGGACGGACGCCGTCGTGCCCTCGAGGATCTTGAGCAGCGCCTGCTGGACGCCCTCGCCCGAGACGTCCCGGGTGATGGAGGGGTTCTCGGACTTGCGGGCGATCTTGTCGATCTCGTCGATGTAGATGATGCCGGTCTCGGCCTTCTTCACGTCGTAGTCGGCCGCCTGGATCAGCTTGAGGAGGATGTTCTCGACGTCCTCGCCGACGTAGCCGGCCTCGGTGAGGGCCGTCGCGTCGGCGATGGCGAAGGGGACGTTCAGCATCCGGGCGAGCGTCTGGGCGAGCAGCGTCTTCCCGCAGCCCGTCGGGCCGAGAAGGAGGATGTTCGACTTGGCGATCTCGATCTCGCCCTCTTTGTAGGCGCCTGCCTGGACCCGCTTGTAGTGGTTGTAGACCGCCACCGAGAGGATCTTCTTCGCCTGCTCCTGGCCGACGACGTAGTCGTTCAGGAACTCGAAGATCTCCTTCGGCTTGGGAAGGTCCTCGAAGCTGACCTCCGCCGGCTCGGCGAGCTCCTCCTCGATGATGTCGTTGCAGAGCTCAATGCACTCGTCGCAGATGTAGACACCCGGACCGGCGATCAGCTTCTTCACCTGCTTCTGCGACTTGCCGCAGAAGCTGCACTTGACGAGCTCCCCCCCGTCGCCGAACTTTGCCACCATGCCTCCCCGTCAGGCAGCCCCGACGGCGCTCACCACGCCGACGGTCTCCCGGTTGCTGATTACCTCGTCGATGACTCCATAGTCGCGCGCCTCGTCGGCGCTCATGATGAAGTCTCGATCCGTGTCGGCGTGGATCTTCGCGATCTCCTGGCCGGTGTCCTCGGCCAGGAGCTTGTTGAGAAGGTCACGCATGCGCAGGATCTCCTTCGCCTGCAGCTCGATGTCGGTGGCCTGGCCCGCCGCACCGCCGTAGGGCTGGTGGAGGAGGATCCTCGCGTGGGGCAGGGCGAAGCGCTTGCCCTTCGTGCCCGCCGCCAGGAGCACGGCGGCCGCCGAGGCCGCCTGCCCGAAGCAGAAGGTGGACTTGTCGGGCCGGACGAACTTCATCGTGTCGTAGATGGCGAACAGCGCCGTGATGTCGCCGCCCGGCGAGTTGATGTAGACGTTGATGTCCTTCTCGGGGTCCTCGGACTCGAGGAAGAGCATCTGGGCACAGACGAGGTTTGCGATCGTGTCGTCGATCGGTGTCCCGATGAAGATGATGCGCTCACGGAGCAGCCGGGAGTACAGGTCGTAGGCCCGCTCCCCGCGGCTCGACTGTTCGACGACAGTCGGAACGAGATAGTTCGACGCCCTCAAGCCTGCTCCTCCTCGGTCCCGTCGGGCTCGCCCCTCGCGACGGTAGCGCCGGCGGTCTCATCCTGTGCGAGCTCCGCCTCGTCTGTGGGCTCGGCGACGCCGGCCTCGGCCGGGGCCCCCTCTTGCTCCAACAGCAGCGCTCGGTCCATCGGGTTCCCCTGCTCGTCGAGGACTTCGACGTGCTCGATGAGCCACGTCGCAGCCTTCGAGTTCCTGATCTCCGAGCGTAGCCGCTCGAGGCCTGCGGTCTCGGCGAACTGGCGTGCGACCGTGGTGACCGGACGGCCGATCGACTCGGCATAGGCCGTGATCTCGGCGGCCACCTCCTCGTCGGAGACCTCGATGCTCTCCGCCTCGGCGAGGGCCCGGAGGGCGAGGTCGGCCCGGACCTGCTCGGCCGCCTGGCCCCGCAGCTCGGCCACGAGGCTCTCCAGGTCCTGGCCGGTCGCCTCGAGGTACTGCTCGAGAGTGATCTTGCGCTCCGCGAGGCGGGAGACGAAGTTGCTCTGGAGGCGCTCGAGCTCCTCGGCCACGAGGGTCTCGGGCATCTCCTCGTCGACGAGCTTGGAGAGCTCGGTGACGACCCCCTCGCGAAGGGCGTAGGTCGCCTGCAGCCGGTGCACGGTGCCGAGCTGCTGGCGGATGTCGGCCCGCAGCTCATCGAGGGTGTCGAACTCGGAGGCCTCCGATGCCCAGTCGTCGTCGGCCTCTGGGAGCACCTTCTCGCGCACCGTCTTCACCAGGACCTTCAACATGGCCGGGCCGCCCGGGGCGTCCGGTGCCTCCACCTCGACGATGTCGCCCGACTTGGCCCCCGCCAGCTTCTCGTCGACGCCGGGGGCCACCATGCCCGAGCCGAGCTCGTAGACGAAGTCGGTCGTCGAGAGGTCCCCGACAGGCTCGCCGTCGCGCGTGGCGCTCACGTCGACGGTGACGACGTCGCCCTCCCTGCCGGCCCGGTCGACGTCGTTGAGCTGGGCGAACTGGTCCCGCAGGCGGTCGACACGCCGGTCGACCTCCTCCTCGCTGGCGACGGGAGAGGGGATGGTGACCTGCAGGCCCTCGTAGCCGGCCACCGACACCTTCGGGCGCACCTCGACGACGGCGCTGAAGGCGAGCGGGCCGTCCTGCTCGCCCGAGGTGATGTCGATCTCCGGAGCGGCGATGGTGTCGAGTGCCGCCTCCTCGACCGCCTGCGCGTAGTACTCGGGGAGCGAGTGGCGGATGACCTCGTCCCGGATCACCTTCGGACCGAGGCGGACCTCGAGCAGACGGCGCGGCACCTTGCCGGGGCGGAAGCCCGGAACCCTGACCTCCCGCTGGAGGCGCTTCACCGTGTCGGCGACGGCGCCCTCGAGCTCTTCCTCGTCGACCTCGACGGAGAGCTTGACCCTGTTGCCTTCGAGAACCTCGGACGATGAGCGCATATGGCTTGCAGAGCCTACCGGTCGACCGACCCCCCACTCGCGAACTGCGCTGGCCGAGGGCGCCCCCTCGACGGGGGCGGCCGCCCCACCTAAACTCCCGCACGGAGCGCCGGGAAGCCTGGTCGGCACGTCCTCACCGACCCCGGAGGAGAGAGCGTGCCCGGAGACTCCCTCGCCACCGTGGTCGTCACCTTCGTGGTCGGCGCCGCCGCCGCCATCGCGGCGAGCTCCCTCCTCGTCCGGCGGCTCGAGCGCGTCGGGGGGAGCCTCGGCCTCTCCGAGGCCCTGATCGGGCTCGCCACGGCGCTCGCCGCCGACAGCCCGGAGATCACCTCTGCGGTCACGGCGCTGCACTCGGGCCATCGCACCGTCGGCATCGGGGTCGTCCTCGGTTCGAACCTGTTCAACCTCGCCGCCCTGCTCGGCATCGGGGCGATCGTGGCCGGACGGATCGAGCTGCACCGCCGGGTCATCCTGTTCGAGGGCGTCGTCTCGCTCTTCGTCGTGGCGGCGACGCTCGTCCTCGTCACTGGTGCCGCCGGCCCGGTGCCCGCCCTCGTCGTGGCGCTCGCCGGCTTCCTCCCCTACTGCGTCGTGATCGGGCTCGCCCCGCGCACGATCGGCCGCCTGCCGCTCCCTCGGCGCCTCCGGCGCTTTGTCGTGAGGGCCGTCTACGAGGAGGACGTCGAGGTCGGCCCGCACCCGGTCCAGCGCTCGCGTCCCGAGGCCCTCGACATCGCCCTCCTCGCCGCAGCCCTGCTCGTCGTCGTCGTCTCGAGCGTGGCGATGGAGCACGCCGGCGTGGCGCTCGGTGCGCGCTTCGGCTGGGCGGAGATCGTCGTCGGCGGGGTGCTGCTGGCGGCCGTGACGAGCCTGCCGAACGCCGTCGGCGCCGTCTACCTCGCCCGCCGGGGGCGAGGTGCCGCCGTGCTGAGCGAGGCCCTGAACTCGAACGCCCTCAACGTGGTCGTCGGGCTCCTCCTCCCGGCGATCGCCGTCGGCGTCGGGGCGGGAGGCTCGGGCGCGTTCGGCATCGCCGTGTGGTATGGGCTCCTCGGGACGGCGGTGCTCGCCCTCGCCTACGGGGCCGCCGGGCTCTCGCGGGCGAGCGGCGCCCTCGTCGTCGTCGCCTACGCCGGCTTCGTGGTCTGGCTCGTCCTCAGGTGAGCCCTCCCGCAGGTACGCTCTGCCCCTTGGCGCTCGCGGTGCACGGGGAGTGGCGCAGCTTGGTTAGCGCGCCTGCTTTGGGAGCAGGAGGCCGCGGGTTCGAATCCCGCCTCCCCGACGTGGCTCTGTCCGACAGCCGCGGCGATGCGGCCCGCAGCCGATGAAGCTCAAGCTCGACCTGCACGACATCTACAACAAGGGCCGCGACATCGACGCCGCCCTCGCCGGGATCCTCGACGAAGCCGAGAGGAAGAAGGCCTCGGTCGTCGAGATCATCCCGGGCAAGGGGTCGGGCGCACTGAAGAAGCACGTCCTTCGCTTCCTCGAGCAACAGGACGTGAAAGCGCGCTACCAGCGGGTCGAGAAGGACTCGAAGAACTGGGGGCGGCTCTTCGTCCACTTCCGGTGGAAGTGACCCCCGGCGAGCGGCCCCCCGTCGTGGCCCTGCTCCCCGCCGGCGAGCTCGCCCTCGACCTCGCGCCGGCCGTACGGGCCGCCGGGCTGGAGGCGACGTCCGACCCGGCGGCGGCGGATGCCCTTGTGTGGTGCTCGTGGCGGCCGACCGGGCTCGCTCAGGCGCTCGAGGCCGCGCCGCAGTCCAGATGGGTCCAGCTCTCCTATGCCGGGGTCGAGCACTTCCTCGGGCTCATCGACGACTCGAGGACCTGGACCTGCGCCAAGGACATCTACGGCATGAGCGTGGCCGAGCTCGCCCTCGGGCTCCTCCTCGCCGGTGTGCGGGGCATCGACCGGTACCTGAGAGCGTCTTCGTGGCGACGGCTCGAGCAGGGGACGCTCCGGGGCGCCACCGTGCTCGTCTTCGGCGCCGGTGGGATCGGTCGTTCGCTCACCGGGATGCTGGGGCCCCTCGGGCCCCGTGTCCTCGTCGCCTCCCGCTCGGGCAGGCCCGTCGCCGGCGCCGAGGCGCTCACCGCCGCCGAGGGCCGCGAGGCGGTGGCGAGCTCCGACGCCGTCGTCCTCGCCGTGCCCCTCACCGAGGAGACCAAGGGCCTCGTCGACTCGGACTTCCTCGCCGACATGAAGCCGACCGCCTGGCTCGTCAACGTCGCCCGGGGTGGCGTCGTCGTGACCGACGACCTCGTCCGGGCGCTCGAGGAGCACACGATCGCCGGTGCCGCGCTCGACGTCACCGACCCCGAGCCACTGCCCGACGGGCATCGGCTCTGGCAGCTCGACAACGCCATCGTCACACCGCACGTGGCCAGCAGCGACGAGCTCGGCGCCGCCGACCTGGCGGCCCTCGTCGAGGAGAACTGCCGCCGGTTCCGGACTGGCCGGCCCCTTCGCGGGGTCGTCGACCCGGCGGCGGGCTACTGAGTCACCTGTGAACGAGCGCCGTCGTCAGCCGAAGCGCTCGAGCGCCATAGCGGCCGCGAGCACGACCACCCCCCACGACAGCGCGTGCAGCGCCTGCTCGATCGGTTCGATCAGGAACGCCTCGTCGATCCGCCGGACGCCGGCCCTCTTTGACACGAGCACGCCTTCGACGTGCTCGGTGGACCGGCGAACCAGCCGTGCGCGGGCGCTGAGAGACCGCTGGGCACGCGAGAGGGCGTAGGCCGCCACCGCCGCCAGGACAGCCGCCGGGGCGAGGGTGCGCGCCTCGGCCACGTAGCCGACGAGGACGGGAAAGGAGCCCCAGGAGAGGGCGAAGACGGCGTCGCGGTGGACGGCGCCGTGGAACAGCTCCATGTCGTAGGCGACGACGAGGAAGACGCCGACCACGATGAAGGGGAGGAGCACGAGCCCGACTCGCAGGATGCCGAGCACGCCGAGGAGGACGGCACCGCCGAGACCGGCGACCGAGGCTCCAAGCAGCGCCGTCGAGGAGATGGCGGTGCCGAGCGGCCGCCCATGCAGCTCGTCGAGGCAGTGGGCTGCCACCCCGACGGCGAGGAAGAAGGCGAGCAGGCTGCCGGCGAGCGGGACGACGTCTCCCTCCGGGGCGAGCGCAGCGCCGATCACGACGTAGCCGAGATGCCAGGCCGTGTACGGGGGATGGAGCACGGTCCACCACTCCCGCCATGGCCGGCCGGGGCCTGCCGCGTAGAAGGCCGGCCGCCGGATCCTCTCCGCCGCCGTCGACTCCTCCGGGGCCCGGCGCTCAGTCACCTGCCTTGCGCCCCCACATGACGAGACCGCCGCCGAGGCTCATCGTCCTCATCTGCACCGAGTCCATGCCGGCCCGCTCCCAGGCGGCCTTGGTCCAAGAGACCGGGAAGCGGCGGTAGTGCCGCGAGATGCTCGGCCCGAGGAAGCGCCCGACGTCGTACCACTGCCTTCCGCCCGTGGCGGCGCCGGCGACCGGGAGCACGAGGCGCGTGTAGCACCACCAGGCCGCCCGCCAGTGCGCCGCCGAGGGGACGGCGAACTCGAGGCTCGCCATCACCCCGCCGGGCCGGACGACCCGGACGAGCTCCCCGAGGACCGCCTCGGGATCGGGGACGTAGCGCAGCAGGTAGGTGAAGGTGAGGGCGTCGAAGGTGCCGTCCTCGAACGGGAGGCGCTCCCCGCTCGCCCGCACGAAGGTGATGCGCCCCCCGAGGCCGTCTGTCGCGACGAGCCGGACGCCGTCTCGAGCATGGACTGGGTGACGTCCAGCCCGACCACCCGGGCCTGCCCGCGCCGTGCCAGCTGGCGGGCGACCCCGGCCGGCCCGGTCGCCACGTCGAGGATGAGCTCGGGCGCCTCGGCGAGGGCGTGGCCCACCATCTCCCTCCTCCAGCGGGCGTTCTGCCCGAACGAGAGCCACTCGGCCAGCCGGTCGTAACGCTCCGGCAGCGGTGCGAAGAGGCGCTGGGCGAAGCGGCTCGACCGGCCGCCCGAGGACAGGGACGCCTGAGCGTGCATCGCGAGAGGATCGCGCAGCGCTCGGCCCTTCGCCCGGTCGGGGCGAGACCGTCGCCGCCTCACCTGCGAGCGGCCTGCCGCTTCGTGCTCAACTGGCGCCATGACCGTCTCCAGACTCGGCGTGCCTGCCGGGCTCGACCCTTCGGTGCCGTACGGCTATGCGAGCCTCTTGCAGGCCGGCGAAGCCCTCCTCGTGGCGGCAGGCGCCTGCCCGATCGACGACCAGGGCCGGGTACCCGAGCCGGACGATCTCGCCGCCCAGGCGCGCCGGGCGGTCTCGAACCTGGCGGCGGTCCTGCGCGAGGCCGGAGCGGGGCTCGAGGACGTCTTCGGGACCACCGTCTACGTGGCGACGAGCGACCGCCGCGAGCTGGTGGATGCCTACGAGGCAGTCCGAGCGGAGTTCCACGGCTGCGACCCGCCGAGCACGCTCGTCGGCGTCACCTTGCTCGGCTACCCGAACCAGCGCCTCGAGGTGGCGGCCCTCGCCGCCGTCGGCGCCCCACCGGCTCGCTCGCAAGAGCCGCCTTCTCGACGTCGGTGAGGGTCGTGGTATCCAGTGCCGATGGAGTTTCGAGAGGTCCTCCGCCACAGGCACATGGTGCGGCACTTCACTGACGAGCCGCTCGATCCTGCGGCCGTCGACCGAATCGTGGCCGCAGGCCTGAGAGCGCCCTCGGCCGGCTACTCCCAGGGCTACGCCCTCATCGTCCTCGAGTCGGCCGAGGAGCGAGAGCGTCTCTGGGCGACCCACACGCCGGGAACGGGAAGCTGGGCGCCCGATGTCAGCGATGCCGTCATGCGGGCGCCGCTCCTCGTGGTGGTGCTGGCCTCGAAGGACGTCTACCTCGACCGCTACGCCGAGGAGGACAAGGGTTGGACCGACCGGGACGAGGCGCGCTGGCCGGTCCCCTACTGGTACGTCGACGCCGGCTGCGTGGCGATGCTGCTGCTGCTTGCGGCGGTCGACGAGGGTCTCGGCGCGCTGCTGTTCGGGACCGCTCCGGGCGACGTCGCTCGGCTGAGGGACACCTTCTCCATCCCGGCCTCCCACGAGGTCGTCGGCTGCGTGGCGGTGGGCCACGAGGACCCGGCCGCAGCAGCCCGCGACCTCCGGGCCCGGCGCCGGCCGGTGGGCGAGCTGGTCCACCGGGGCGCCTGGTAGCCGCCCGGCCGGCTCAGGAGGCGCTCGGGCGGAGCGAGCTCTGGCCCCGGGACCAGGCGCCGGTCGCATGGCGGGACCAGAGCCCCTCGACCAGGCAGAGGGCCCTCGCGCCGAACACGACGTCGTCGGCGAGCCCGGGCTCGAGCTGGATGAGGCCTGCGGCCAGCGCACCGGCGGCAAGACCCTGGTGCTCCTCGTCGGCATCGACGTGGACGTCGAAGAAGCGGGCGGCACGCTCGGAGAAGCCGAGACGGCGGGCGGCGGCGGCGTACCTCCCGTTCGGGCCGACCGAGGTCATCTCGAAGGCGGCGAGGTGGCCGACGAGGGCGCCCCGCCAGCGTCGGTGCAGGCCGAACAGGGAGATCAGGTTCACGCCGCTCAAGGTGACGCCCGGGATGCGGTCGAGGTACCACCCGTAGTTGGTCGCGAGCCCGAGCTCGCTCAGGGTGTCGGCGAACAGGTTGGCGTGCATCTCGGCGGCATCGCCGTCGCCGTACTCCTCGTACTGGATCTTCACCATCGCCGCCTTCGGCACGCCCGAGAGCCGGGGGATGGCGAAGGTGTGCGGATCGGCTTCCTTCAGCTGGTAGGCCGACCGGTGGATGGCGAACTCGCGGAAGTCGGTCGCTCGACCCTCCTCGAGGAGGTACCGGGAGACCGACGGGGCGGGATCGGCCGCCAGCACGGCGGCGATGGCCTCCCCGACGGCGCTCGGGTCGACCGGCGCCGGGGGCAGCTCTCCCCGCAGCCGCCGGACGAAGCGGCGCTCGAGCTCGCGACGGGCGGCGAGGAACGAGGGCTCCCACTCCCAGCGGTCGTCGACGCCCTCGAGGCCTTTGTACGACAGCTCGTAGCAGAGGTAGAGGGCGAGCGCCTCGTCGTCGTCGGCCAGCGGATCGGCCGACCGCGGCGCCGGCAGGCGGACCGTTTCCGGCGCCGAGACGAGGGCGAGGAGGAGCGCCTCGGTGAGCGGACCGCGCGCCGGGGGAAGAGGGGCCGGACCGAAACCGTGTACGGCCTGGTCACGGCCCGAGGTCGTCGTCACGCACACGAGGTACCCGTGCGCACACGACCGTGAAACTGCAGCGCGGCGCTCGGCGCGCTCAGACGGGCTCCTCGCACCAGCTGGCGAGCCGTCGCTGGAAATCCTCGACGCGGCGGGCGCCCCGCCGCGACTGCACCGTGCGGGCACAGGCGTCCAGAGGGAGCGAGCCGCCGCCCTCCAGCTCGAGCACCACCGTCCGGCTCGGGGCCTTGGCCACGCTGCTCTCGCCGAGACGCACCGAGCGGATCGCCGATCGGGCGATCCTCCTCGTGCGGTAGAGGTTCCTCACTTCGAGCACCCCGTCGCCCGCGACGACCGAGAGACCCGTCAGTCGGTAGAAGTAGGCGACCCAGACGAGAAGGGAGGCGCCTGCGAGCCCCGCCCACGGCGATCCTCGTCCCGCCAACGCCACGACGGCGAGGACGGCGAGGAAGCCGCCGGCGGCTGCGACACAGGCCTGCAGGAGGCGCCCGCCCAGTGCGGAGCGGATCTCGATCTCGTGGGAGAGATCGCCGGCGGGTTCGCTCGTCGGCACCGCCTGAGCCTACTGGCAGCGTGCGGCAGCGCCCGGGCGCCGCTCAACGGACCGGCGCCCGGGCGAGCCGTTCGCCCTGCAGCCCGAAGAGCAGGATCCCCACCGAGACGGAGAGGTTGAGCGAGCTCGCGCTCCCCACCATCGGGATCCGGACCTGTTCGTCTCCGCGCTCGAGGAGCTCGGTGCCGAGGCCCTCCCCCTCGCTGCCGAAGACGAGGGCCACCGGGCGGGGCGGGCTCACCTGGTCGTAGGGGGTGGCGGCGTGCGCCGAGGTCGTCAGGGTCCGGACGCGGCGACGGCCCGCCCAGTCGAACACCTCATCGGCCGACTCGGCACGGGCCAGGCACACCGAGAAGATCGAGCCCATGCTCGCCTTGACCGCAGTCGTCGAGAAGGGGTCTGCCGTCCGACCGGACAGCACGACGGCGGCCGCGCCCCCGGCATCGGCGGTCCGGACGATCGAGCCCAGGTTGCCTGGGTTCCCGACCTCGTGCAGCACGACGACGACGTCGTCGCTCCCGGGCACGAGGTCCTCGAGCGCTGCCAGGTGGGCATCGCAGACGGCCGCCACGCCGGGTGGCCCGTCGCGCCCGGAGAGACGTGCGAACAGCTCCCCCGACAGGTACACCGAGGCGACCCCGGCCGCCTCCGCCTGGTCGACCAGCCGCTCGGCGGGGGTTCCCTGAACGAGCTCGGGGGCGACCACGAGGAGCTCCAGCGGAGCCTTGGCCTCCACCGCCCGCCACACGGGTTGGACGCCCTCGAAGAAGAACGAGCTGCCCTTTCGCCGGCTGCTCGTGGCGAGGAGCCGCACCCTCTTGAAGAGCGGGTTGGCCGCGCTCGTGATGACCGGCTGCTCCCTCACCTCGCCACCTCCGACCCGACGGGCGTCCGAGGCGCGAGACTCGTCCGAACCGACGAAGGCGAAGGAGAGCCGGTGGCAGTGATACGGCCGGCAACACCGGCGGACGCCGACATGATCGCCACGGTACACATCGCAGCGTGGCGGGCGGCCTACCGGGGCCTCATGCCCGACTCCTACCTCGCCGGCCTGAGCGTCGACACCGTCTCGGCACGGTGGCGACAGCGGCTCGAGGGCGGTGGCGGAGAGGGGCGCTTCGAAGAGGGCGGCGCCTCGGCCGCACTCCTCCTCGGTGAGGACGCGACCGGCCGCGTGGTCGGGATCGGCGCGGCCGGGTCGGCCCGCGGCCTCGACGAACCCGCCATGGGCGAGATCTGGCTGCTGAACCTCGAGCCGGGCGCCTGGGGGACGGGCGTCGGGGCTGACCTCCTCGCCGCCGCCACCGGCCTGCTCGAAGCACAGGGCTACGGGGCCGCCGTGCTCTGGGTGCTCGAGGCCAACGCGAGAGCGAGGCGGTTCTACGAGAAGTGGGGCTGGGAACCAGACGGCGTCACCCGCGTCGATCAGTCCTTCGGCTTCCCGCTCGCCGAGCTCCGCTACCGCCGGTCGCTCGCGCCGTGAGCCTTCGCCACGCCTGACGCCCGCGGTCGAGAGGCCGCCCGGCGGACGCCACCGGGTCGAGGGTCTCGGCGGCGCGCCCACCATGCCGGCGCCGGCACGGTGCGTACCGGCGGTGGACCAGAGCCGGCGAGGATCCCGCTCGGCGGCGTCGTGGCCGACCGGCTCGCCGTCCCCGTGTGCCGTACGGCGCCGACGATGCCGTCTCCACCGCCGAAAAGAGGCCAACCGCCGCCGGGTCGCGGGGCGCCCCGGTGTCGCCTACCGGCGCGCTCCCTCACGGCTCTGGCGGGAGTGCGTTCGAAGCCAGGGTGGGCGCCCGGGAGCCTGCCGCCCTCGAGGGACCGGGCGACGTCCTCGGGGGTCTCGGCGAGCCGCGGCCGGGGCGCAGGGCGCCGGATGTCGTGCGCCGGTAGGGAGTCCGACCCGGATGCCCCTGCCGCTCCTACCCGGGCCGAAGGAGCGTGCCAGGAGCCGGGAGACCAGCGATCAATGCGCTCCCTAGGAACCGCCCCCATACCCCCCTCCGTCTCGTCCGCCATTGCGGCGCCGTCCAGGAGCCATGTCCTCCTGCACTCCCCTCGAGTTGCCGCCCAGCCGAGAGCCCCATGGCGAACCGAGGCGCCGCGTGCCCCGGGCGTCCTCTCAGCCCGATCGCTCCGCCGGCCCAACCTTGCAGGTGGGCCGAGGGCAGCGACGCCGACTGCGCGCGCTTCGTGACAGCTCGAACGCTGTCAGCAGTCGCATGATCGCAGACCTGTAACGCAAGAGGCCTTGTGACTGCTGGGCTGCAGACATATAGTGTCCTTCTCCTAAGCGAGCTCCAGGTCGATATCCGGGACGGGCGGTCTCGGATCGATGGATGTCGGTGCAAGCGTCGATACGCCAGGGAAGGGGAACGTCCCTCGGCGCGGTGGGGGGGGATGGCCATGCACCTGTCCGAAGCCGAGACGCTCTCGACCTCTCCGAGCGAGACTCGACATCTGAGAATCCTCGCCGGGCTCGACCGTGACCTCTCAGCCGCGGTGATGCAGGCAGCAGACCGCTACGAGCTGGCTCAGATCCTGCAGCGGCGGACCGGGCGGCAGGTGCTGCTCGACGAGCGCGACGACCAGGCGCGCGCAGCCGTCGAGGACGATCGGATCCTGACCGGCAGCGTGAGCGACCGCAGAGCCCTGTGGGCCCTCGGCGACTCTGCGCCGGTGGCGGCTCGCTTCAAGCTCGGTGAGCGCTGGGCGGCGACCGTCCGCGCCGACTGCCAGCCGACCGTCGCCGTGTTGAGCCTCGAGGCGGACCTGAGCGAGGAGTGGCTGCTCGTCGCGCTCGAGATGACGGCCATCGCCGCCACGACGGTGCTCGCCATGCAGCAACGCATCGCCGAGGCCGAGGTGACGGCGTGGGAGGATCTCGCCGCCGATCTGCTGAGCGCTCCTTGCTCGGAGCGCGTCGAGGCGCTCGCCCGCCGGCTGCACTACGACCTCTCGGTGCCCTTGCGCGTGGCCCTCGTCCGGCCGGAGGAGCCGAGCCGAGCGCTCGCCTCCTCCACCGAGCAGGCGGCCCGACGCCTCAAGCTCCGCGACCTCCTCATGACCGAACGCGCCGGCACCATGGTGGTCGTCGTCGATCAGGACGTCGACTGGGAGCAGTTCGCCTTCCTCGTCTCAGAGGGGCTCGGCTGCGGCGTGTCGGTCGGCGTCGGCAACGCCGTCGACTACCGGTACCTCCCGAGCTCGCTGCACGGCGCCCAGACGTCACTGTCGCTCTCCTCGGTGCTCGGGCGGGAGCCGGGCGTCACGCGCTACGACGACCTCGGCATCTGGCGGCTGTTCGGCAGCGACGACCTCCCGGCGATGCAGCAGGAGATCGACCGGCGGATCGGCCCGCTCATCCGCTACGACCGCCAGCACGGCAGCGAGCTGTTGAGGACGCTGTCCACCTACCTCGCCTGCTCGTGCGCCCACGACGCTGCCGCCCACGCCCTCGTCATCCACCGCAACACACTGAAGTACCGCCTGAAGCGGATCGAGGCGCTCGTCGGCTGTGCGCTGGCGGACGCCGAGGACAGGTTCCATCTGGACTTCGCCTGCAGGGCGTGGACGACCGTCCAGGCGCTCTCGAGCGAGAGCGGGTGCGACGAGTCCCGCCTCATCCGGGCGGCGGCGGAGCTCGGTCGCGACTCCGGCTGAGCGCGACCGCAGCCACCTCCGCCTCCGGCCACGGCACGGCCTCCGCGCGCCTCGGCGTCTCCCGGGCCCCGGCCGAACTCGGTCCTTCCTCTCGCCGCGGCAGGGTTTTTGGCGGCCCACTGCCGGGTAGCTCCTCGCATCGCCGCGATACGGCGTGCGCACGAGCGCCGTCGAGATCCTGACCACCCCGAGACCAGGCCGTCGCCTGAGCATGAGAGAGGAACGGCCCAGGCGGCGGAGGAGGCAGACTCCCATGGTTCGTCAAGCCGACAGCGCGCAGGGCTCCTCGCTCTTTGAGAGCGGGGAGGAGGAACAGGCCAGCACGAAGCCGGCCCAAGGTGGTGCGCCCGTCAAGAGCTCGCACATCATCGAGGAGCACATCGACGTCGGGATCCCCCGGCAGACGGCCTATGACCAGTGGACCCAGTACCGGGAGCTCCCGAAGTACTCCAGGCACGAGTCGGCCGAGGCGAAGCGCGAGGGCCGGGTGTCCTTGACCTCGAAGGTCGGTCCGGCCAGGCGGCGCTGGGATGCCGACATCGTCGAGCAGGTGCCGCCCAAGCGCATCGCATGGAGAAGCGTCGGCGGCGCCCGCAACATGGGCGTCGTCACCTTCCACGAGATCGACGGCCGGCTGACGCGGGTGATGGTGCAGATGGAGTACCACCCGCGGGGCGCACTCGAGACGGTCGGCAACTTCTTCCGCATGCAACGCCGGCGGGTCCGCAAGGACCTGAAGCTCTTCAAGCACTTCATCGAGCTGCGGGGCGAGCCCACAGGTGAGGGGGCGGGTCCGGTCGAGGGCGAAGGGCGCGCCCGGGAGGCCGATGGGCGGCTCGGCGGGCGAACCGCCGACGACAGACCCGGGCGGCGACAGTCTGCACGACGAGAGGCGAGCTAGGAGCGAGCATGGCGAGGAGACAGAGAGTTCTCGGCCTTCCCATCGGGAAGAAGAAGCCCCGGATCCCGACCAAGGCATGGGTGGCAGGAGCGAGCCTGGCGGCCGTTCCGGCAGCCGTCGGTGCTCGCCGGGTCGGCGACCTGGTCTCGACCGGGCGACGGGGCATCGAGAAGGCTTCGGACCTGGCGGGAACGGCGAGCCACGTGGCCGAGGCGATGTCGAGCCACGGCTCCACTCTCGGCAAGGTGGGCGCGGCTGTCAGCGAGATGCGCGAGCTGGGTGGCCATGGCGGATCGACCGCCCCGAAGCTCTCACACGTCATCGAGGAGCACATCGAAGTCGCCGTCGCGCGCTCGGTCGCCTACAACCAGTGGACGCAGTTCGAGACGTTCCCCTCCATCACCAAGGGGACAGAGCAGGTCGAGCAGCAGGGCCGCGACAAGGTGACGTGGACGAGCAGGATCGGGCCGTCGCGCCGGAGCTGGCAGGGCGAGATCACCGAGCAGGTACCCGATGAGCGCATCGCCTGGAGGGGTGCGGGCGGCCTCCAGCTGAAGGGAGTCGTCACATTCCACTCCCTCGACGACGATCTCACCCGGGTGCTCGTCCAGATGGAGTACGACCCCTGCGGTGCCGTCGAGACCGTGGGGAACCTGTTGCGGGTCCAGCGCCGGCGCGTACGACGGGACCTGCGGCTGTTCAAGCACTTCCTCGAGCTGCGGGGGGACGCCACCGGCGCATGGCGCAACCGCATCGCCAAGAAAGACGGCGGCGGAGGCGCCCGAGACAGCGGGGAGTCCGGATCCTCGAGCCGCAGCACGGGTGAACGAGCGGGTCGCGCGACCTCGGCAGCCAAGCGGGCGGCTCGGTCAGCCACCAAGTCCCCGAGCTCTCCGAAGGCGAGCTCGAGCCGGTCCCAGAGCTCGAAGGATCGCTCGAGCGGGGCGGCCAAGAGCGGCGGAAGCCGGCAGCCGAGCAGGCGGGGGAGCGGCACCGGCCGCTCCCGCTCGGACGGGGCGGCCAAGCAGAGCCGTGCCCAACCGAGGCGGCCCGCATGAGCCTCACCGAGGCGCGGTCCAGTTCGGTGACGCGGGCTCCCCGACCGAGCAGCCTGGCGGACGTCCTCGACCTCATCCTCGACAAGGGGCTCGTCATCGACGCCTACGTCAGGGTGTCCCTCGCCGGCATCGAGGTCCTCACCATCGATGCCCGGATCGTCGTGGCGAGCGTGGACACCTACCTCCGCTTCGCCGAGGCCGTGAATCGCCTGGACCTCACCACCACCGAGGCTCCGGGGTTGAAGGGCCTCTCTCACGACACCTCCCGACGGGGTGGTGAGGAGGAGTCGGACGGCAAGCAGGCCCCGTCGGGCCTCCGGCGGGGCGGCGACAAGAGCGACGGCGACGGGCATCGCGTCGCTCCGACCGGTCGCGGTGGCTCGGAACCCGAGCGGGCGGGCGGGCCCTCTACTCGCCGTGAGCACGCGGCGGGCGAGCAGGCGGGCGGCGAAGAGGGCGGAGGCATGCTCCACCGCCTGGCCGAGCGTGCGCGATTCGAGCAGTGAGCCAGCAGAGAACCGGGCTGCAGCCCAGAGGAGGTACACGATGAGGATCGGTCAACGGCATCGCCTCGTGGACGAGCTGAACCCTCTCGACGAGGTGGCGGGCGCCGTGCTGACGCTCGGCGCCCTCAACTGGGGGCTCGTCGGCGCCGCAAACTTCGACGCCATCCGAGCCGCCTTCGGGCGGTCGGCGGCCACGCGCGCCGCCTACGGGCTCGTAGGAGCGAGCGCCGCCTACGCACTCGTGCGCGGACGTCAGCTGGCAAAGAAGTGAGGCAAGCCGTCGCGTCCGGCGGTGGGGTCCGCCGAGGAAGGAGAGGGCCATGTTGAAGCGATTCGGACTCGGGTTCGGGATCGGGTACGTCCTCGGGGCCCGCGCCGGCGAGAAGCGGTACGCGCAGCTTGGGTCCGCCGGCCAGCGACTCGCCCAAGCCCCAGTGGTGAAGGACCTCGTCGAGCGGGCGCCGAAAGTCGCCCGCGACACCTTCGACCACCTGATGGAGGCGGTGAAGGACCGCGCCAGCTTCACGGGCACCGGTGAGGGACGGCCCTCTGACGAGGACGGCGGCCCGCGGTCGCCGGCCGAGGATCGAACGGCCGGAGAGGAAGACGACCAGGGATTCGCCACGGACGAGCAGGAGCGCGACGACGGTCCCGGCGCCGACGAACCGGAAGAGGACGAGGGAGCCGATACAGGCGAGCGGGTCGCGCGGAGCGCGCCCACGGGCACGCGTCGCCGGAGCGACGCCCGGTCCGCGACGGGCCGGGACGGACGCCCGTCAGCAAAGAGCCAGTCAGACGGGCAGTCGGCCGAGGGCGGGACGGGCGGATCAAAGGAGCCGGAGCAGCGCCGGCACCGGTCGCTCGTCTCCTCGGTAGCAGAGCTCGCATCCGCAGCAGCCGAACGAGGGAGGGTGGCCTGAGTGGCAACCACAACCAGCAGCGTCACGCGGGCGCCGCGCCCGAGCAGTCTGGCCGACGTCCTCGACCTGATCCTCGACAAGGGACTTGTGATCGACGCCTACGTGCGCGTCTCCGCCCTCGGGATCGAGGTCCTAACGATCGACGCCCGGATCGTGGTCGCCAGCGTGGACACCTACCTGCGCTTCGCCGAGGCGGTCAACCGGCTCGACCTCACCACCACCGAGACTCAGGGCATCAAGGGGCTCTCCCGCGACCTCTCCCGGGGCGGCGCCGAGGGGAAGACCGAAGGGGCGGTCGAGGGCACGAAGGAGGCCGTCCACGACGACGGCGGGCGAGGCTCGAGGGAGCGCTCGGGGGCACGGTCGTGACCGGTCCGGCGCTGTACCTCTACGCCATCGTGCCCACGGGGGTACGGCTCCCCGGGGTGGTCGGCGTCTCCGAGCAACCGCTGCGCCTTCTCGAGTGTGGGCGGATTGCCGCGCTGGCGAGTGCACTGCCGAAGGCGGCTGCGCGAGTCAGCGCCGGCAACGTGCGGGCCCACCAACAGGTGGTGGAGGAGTCGCATCTCTCGACGACGACCCTGCCGTTCCGCTTCGGCGTCGTGGCCGACTCCGAGGAGTCGCTCGTCGGTTCGTTCCTCGCCCGCCACGAGGCCACCCTGGCGCGCAGGCTCGCCGACTTCGAAGATCTGACCGAGGTGAGGGTGAGCGCCCGCTACGCCGGCGACGCTGCCCTCCGTGAGCTCGTCGCGACAAGTGCCCGGCTTCGACGCCTTCGCGAGTCAGTCGCTCGGCGGCCGGCGGCGGCGACCTACTACGAGCGCATCGCCCTCGGGGAGGAGGTCGCAGGGGGGCTGGCCGTGCTTCGCGAGCGGGACGCCGACACGTGCTCGTCCTCCCTCGAGCGCCACGCCAGGGCTGAGCGCAGGCTTCGGCACTCGGGCGAGGACGGCGCCTTCCACGCTGCCTACCTCGTCGAGCAGGACCGGGTGCCCGGCTTCGAGCAGGGGCTCGAACAGCTCGCTGCCGAGCAGCGGGGCCGCCTCGAGTTCGAGCTGACCGGACCGATGCCGCTCTGGGACTTCGTGGAGATGGACCGGAAGGATCTGAAGGGGTTGCCGGACCTGGCTACCGCCGGCCGCGGCCGAGGGCGATGGGCCTCCTGAGCAAGCTCGCGCAGCTGCCCCTTGCACCGGTCTCCGGCGTCGTCTGGCTCGCCGGGCAGATCGAGCAGCAGGCCCGAGCCGAGTGGGACGAGGCCGGCAGCTTCCGCCATGAGCTGAACGAGCTCGTCGCGATGCACGGGCGGGGGGAGATCTCCGATGACGAGCTCGCTGCCGCAGAGGACGAGCTGCTCGGACGCCTCGACCCGGCGACGGGCGAGCAGCGGGAGGCGCCATGAGCGACGTCGGGAAGAGCCTTGCTGCCGTGATCGAGTCCGCACGCTCCGGCTTCGAGCGCCTGGCGGGGCGCCAGGTGGAGGCAGTGTCGGCGGTGAACCGGCAGGACGGGGGTTGGCGCCTCGAGTTCGAGGTCGTCGAGCTGGCGCGCATCCCCGGCTCGACCAGCCTGCTCGGGACCTATGAGATACGGGTCGACCACGACGGCGAGGTCCTCGAGTACGACCGCGTGCGCCGCTACTACGCCAACCGTGCGGACGAGGAGGCCTGAGGGTGCAGTTCGACGACGGTTCCGGCGACCTGCCGGGCTCAAGCCACCGCGGTCTTGTGACTCGCGGCGATACGACCAACCTGGCAGACATCCTCGAGCGGGTGCTCGACAAGGGCGTCGTCATCGCGGGCGACATCGTGGTCAGCCTGGTGGACGTCGAGCTTCTCACCATCCGCCTGCGGCTCCTCATCGCCTCGGTCGACAAGGCGAGGGAGATGGGCATCAACTGGTGGGAAGAGGATCCCTGGCTCAGCGCGGCCGCCGGCGGCGACAGACGCCAGGGCGAGCTCGACGGCCGCCTCGAGCGCCTCGAGCGCTCCGTCGACCGTCTGGTGGACGCCTTCGAGACGGCGAGAGCACGTTCATGAACCAGCTGGACCAGGACTCCCCGGCACAGGCGGGATCTCTCTACCTGTACGCGGTGGTGCCGGCGGACTGCCCGGAGGTGTCGCCTCCCCTGAGTCTCATCCGGCACGGCTCCCTCGCGGCGGTCGCCTCCGAGCCCCCTGACGCGCTGGTGGACCTCGCCGCCCACCTCGAGAGCCTGCAGGGTGACCGGGCCGGCTTCGCCGGCCTCGAAGAGGCCGTCCGCACGCACGAGGCGGCAGTCGAGCGCCTACAGGCGGAGTCGGTCGTCCCGCTCCGGCTCGGCACCACGGTGAGGACGACCGAGGACGTGCGCCGCCTGCTCGACCTCCACGGCAGCGCCTTCTCGAGCTCGCTGTCACGCGTGGCGGGCCAGGTCGAGTGGTCGGTGCGGGTCTGCACGGCTCCGCAGCCGGCAGGGACGCCATCAGACGACGCGTCGGCCTCCTCGGGTCGGGCATACCTCGAGCGGCGGCGCCTCGAGAAGGAGTCCGCGCAGCGTGACAGGGCCCGGCGCGAGCAGACCGGAGCCCGCATCGCCGAGCGTCTGGCAGCCGTGGCCACCGAGGTGGCGCTGGCCTACGACGGCCCCCCCGGCGGACCGGTGCACCCTGAGGGCGCACACGCGGTCGTGCGTCTTGCCTGCCTGGTCCCGAGATCCTCCGGGGAACACTTCTTCGACGCTCTCGACGATGCCATGGCGGACGTCGGAGACGATGCCTATGCCGAGGTGACGGGGCCGTGGCCGCCGTACCACTTCGTCTCGCTCCCGGAGCTCGTGGACGGCGAGGCGGGGCCTTCGTGACCTCCGGCCTCGAGACTGAGGCGAGGGCGGCAAGAGCAGACGAGCTCTCGCTCGCCGAACTCCTCGACCGCCTCATCGGCGGCGGCGTGGCTCTGCAGGGGGACCTCGTGCTCTCGGTGGCGGGTGTGGATCTCGTCTGGCTCGGCCTTCGCGCCGCCTTGGCCGGCGCCGACCTTGCGCCGCCTGGCGCCGGCGACGACCTCCCTCGCCACCTGCCCACGAGCGGCTCCGCAGGCTGCCGGGGATCCCGGAGGGACCGGCCGGCGGCGCGACCCGATCCCGGCTCTCGGGCAGGCGAGCTCCCGACCGGCATCCCCGGCGGCGGACGGGACACCCGTGTCGAGGTCGACGACGACCGCGTCGAGGAAGGACTCGTGCGCCTCGTGCTCTCGGTGGTGGAGCTCCTGCGCCAGCTCATGGAAGGGCAGGCACTTCGCAGGATGGACGCCGGCTCCCTCTCCGAGGAGCAGCTCGAGCGAGTGGGGACCGCCCTCATGCGTCTCAGCGAACGGATGGACGAGCTGCGGCAGTTCTTCGGGCTGACCGAGGACGACCTCGCGCTCCATCTCGGCAACCTGAAGGACCTCGGGTGACCGCCCGCCACGCGCAACGTGGGAAGCCAAAGGAGGGGTGATGGGACCCAGGAAGAAGACGAGACACGCCACTGCTGGCCCACTCGTCGTCGTGGGCAGCCTGACCGGCCGCCACCGCGGCAGCGGGAAGGGTTGGAAGACCGGTGCCCAGGTGCTCGCCGGCACGGCCCGTGCGGTTCCCGACCGGGTGGCAAAGGTCGTCGCCGGCCCGCTCCCGAAGGGAGTGGCGAAGCGCGTGCCCAGCCGGCGCAGGCGCAAGAAGATGGTGAAGACGCTCACCGGCGACATCGAACGGCTGAGCGGGCTGGCGAGCGGCCTCAGCACGGTGCTCGGCCTGGCGGCCACGGGCGGAGAGCTGCTCTCGGTTCTGCGGGACCGACAGGAGCCAGGCGGGAGGGACGAGGACGCTGCCGGGGAGCGCCAGCCGGGCCGAGCACCCGGGACGCCGGCCGCTCGTGGCCCCGGAGCGACCTCGGAGGCGCACGACCCGCCTGGGGAGGAGAACGCGGACGACGAGTTGGCCGCCGGGCAGAGCCAGGAGGAGGACGAGGGCGGGGAGGAAGGCCCCACAGCCGGCTACGACGACGAAGACGAGGGCTCGTCCGACGAGGATGGTGCCGAGGAGTCGAGCCCCGAGGTCGGAGATGACGAGCACGTCCGCACAGGAGGCAGGACTCGCCGTGCCAGCTGAGAGTCTTCGTGCCCGCTACATCGGCCTGTTGCTGGAACGGCTGTCGGATACGCGCTACCCGAGCGCCCCGATACTGGACCGGATCGAGGCCGCCATCACTGATCGAGACCAGGCCGAGGCATATGTCGGGCAGCTGCTCGGCCTGATCGAACAGGACAGCTACCCGAGCCCCGAGATGCTGGGGCGCATCCACAACCTCGTCGCGATCATCGAGTCCGCCGCGTAGGCAGCTGGGCTCCGGGCCCGCACCCTCGGCCCCTCGGTGCGCGTCCCAGCCCGACCTCAGCTCGACACGGCATCTGCGCGAGCTGCGCCCGTGCAGCGCTGACGGGGCACGGACCCTGCCCCCTCTGGCCGTTGTGGGGACGACACGACTGCGCCAGCTCGCCGTCGGCACGAGCGCCGGGCATCGCGGGCAACGGGTTCTCGACTGCCGAGATCGGCGCTCGGAGAGGACGGGCGAAAGCCCATCGGTCGGCGAGCGCCTTGCGAGGTGCGAACCCAGCGCCGGAGGGCACTCTGCTGGGCGGCCTCTTCGGGTCCTTGCAACCTCGGGTCACGGCCCTCACGCCGTCGCCCGAGGTGCTACCGCCGTAGTCGCCCCCTCGGTTCTGGTCCTGCCGGCGCGCGTGCGCTCGAGCTCGGCGTTGAGCTCCGCTCCGAGCAGCACGACGGCACCGGTGGCGTACAGCCACAGGATGAGGATCGCCACGCCGGCGAAGGCTCCGTAGGTCTTGCCATACGAGCCGAAGCTGGACGTGTAGAAGGAGAACGCGAGAGAGACAAGGACCCAGAGCAAGGTCCCGACAACAGCGCCCGGGGTCAACCACTGCCAGCGGGGCGACTCGCGGTTGGGACCGATCCAGTAGATGAAGGAGAACAGCAGGCAGACCAGAACGACGGCGGCGATCCACCGCACCGCTGTCCACACCGCGTCGAAGAGGGACCCGCCGATCGGGACGAACCCACCTATGCCGTGACCGATCTGCGCTCCAAGGACGATCAGAGCGGAGGCCGCCCCTCCGAGCACCGCCACGGCGACCATGAGCTCGAGCGCCACGAGGCGCTTCGCGAGGAACTTGCGGTCAGAGGGGATCTCGTAGGCCATGTCGAGGCCGGTCTGCAGCACGGTCATGGACGACGTGGCGCTGAACAGTGCCACCGCCGCGGCGATGATCGTCGCCACGAGCGCTCCGCTCGCCCGGTGCTGAGCATGCCGGATGGCGCTGGTCAGGACGCCGGACGCGCCGGAGGGGAGCGCCGAAGCGGCGCCGTGGATGAGCCTGTCGACGACACTCGAGGGCAGCTGCAGGAGCGAGGTGACGCCGAGCAGCGCGATGAGGGCCGGGAACATGCTGAGGAACCAGCGGTACGCCAGACTCCCTCCCACGACGTTCACCCGGTCTGCCTTCGTGTGGGCGAGCGCCCCCTTGCCAGCTGCTCTCCACTCACTCCTCGTGAGCCGGGTCGGCGACTGCCGATCGAGGGCGGCCTTGTCCGGCTCGCCGGCAGCCGACGCGGTTCGTTCCGCTCCTAGCGGCATCGTGGGGCTCCCCTCCATCGATCCTTGCGCGGGAGATACCCGAACCTCTGCAGCCGTGCACCATCGTTTCCGGGTCTAGCGACCATCGTGGCTCTACGTATAGGCACTGAGTACAGTCGGGATCAAAGCAGACTCAGGGAGCAGACATGGACCAGGAGCGCGGCGTCGCCCGCCAGGGGCGATCGCACGCCGGGAAGAGAGCGGTGAGCCCGCGCGTCCGACTGGCCCGGCGCAAGGGGCGGCTCCGACTCGCCGCTCTCATCCTCCTGATCGGGGCCGTGTCGCTGGTGTCGCTGCTCGGCGCGGGTGGTGGTTCGCCCGGCGGCGTCGCCCGTCCCCACTCCGCGGCCACGAGGAAGTCTTCCGCCACGCACTCGAGCTCGGGGTTGCCCTTCCCGTCGTCCCCGGGCACCGGCAAGCGCCCCGGGCCGAACCTGACCCCCTGGTCTCAGCCCTCCGCACTGCCCGGAGATGTCCTCATCGCCGACGAGGACAACAGCCGGCTGCTCGTCGTCACCCCCACCGGCAGGATCGTCTGGCAGTTCCCCGGGCCGGGAGGACTCCCCAAGGGAGTCTCCTTCCTCCGCCCGGACGATGCGTTCTTCTCCGCCAACGGCCGGAACATCATCGCCACGGAGGAGACCGACCAGGTGGTGTCCCTGATCGACGTCGCGAAGGAGCGCTTCCTGTGGCGCTACGGCACACCTGGTGTCCCGGGCGCCACCGCCAATCACCTGGACAACCCGGACGACGCGATGCTGCTTCCGAACTCTGATCTGCTCGTCGCCGACATCAAGAACTGCAGCATCCTCCTCGTGCACGAGGGCGCCTCACGCCCTCTGGAGCGCATCGGGATCCAGGACACCCACTGCCTCCACGACCCGCCCCTGCGCTTCGGCAGCCCGAACGGCGCATTTCCCCTCACCAACGGCAACTACCTGGTCACGGAGATCAACGGCGACTGGGTGGACGAGATGACACTCCAGGGCAAGGTGCTCTGGTCGACGCACCCGCCGGGCGTGGCCTATCCCTCCGACACGAACGAGGTGTCGCCAGGCGTCTTCCTCACCGTGGACTACTCCACGCCGGGACAGGTCGTGGAGTTCAACAAGGCGGGGAAGCTTCTCTGGCGGTACGGTCCGACGAGCGGACCAGGCATGCTGCGAACTCCGTCGCTGTGCGAGCCGATCCCGACGAACGGATACATCCTGTGCAACGACGACGGGAACGACCGTGTCATCGTCATCGACCCTCACACCAATCGAATCGTCTGGCAGTACGGACACACTGGCGTGGAAGGACGAGCTCCGGGCTACCTGGCAGGACCTGACGGAGTCGACTTGGCCCCCCCTTACTCGATGCTCATCCGCCACAGCCCGACCATGGGGATACCGACCCTGAAGTGTGCTGTGGGCCTGCCGCCCGGCTCCTGCACGATCTTCGGTCGGAGCTGAGGCTGTCCGACCATCGTCTCGTCACCGCCGAACGGCCCGGATAGGCTGCGACGACCCGCGGGCGTAGCTCAATGGTAGAGCTCCAGCCTTCCAAGCTGGCTATGCGGGTTCGATTCCCGTCGCCCGCTCCCTCTCACAAGACGTGTGCGGCCAGCCAGGACCTGAAGTCGGCGGCGATCGAACCGGTCGGCCGGTGGTCCGGGCCTCACCACCCGTTGCCCTGGGGGTTCGGATCGGTGAGGATGACGTCGGAGGCGGCCTGAACGCCTCGTCGCTCAGGCCGTCTGACCTCGGTCTTCTCTCTCGCCGGCGCTTCCGGCCTCCAAACGTGGTTCCCGCCGTCCACCGGTTGGCCGGAGGGTGCCGCGGGTAGCAACGTGGCAGGACAAGGAGGCCCATGTCGATCGAGGTGGAGCGCAGGTTCGGGTCCGACCCTTCCACGCCGGCCGCCGTCCGATCGCTGGTCTCGGAGATGCTCAGGCTGTGGGAGTGCGGCGATTATGAAGAGACCGCCAGCCTGCTCGCGAGCGAGCTCGCCACGAATGCGCTCGTCCACACAGGTACCGACATCTCCGTGAGGCTCAGCCTCGACCGCGAGGTCCTGCTCGTCGAGGTGGAGGACGGGTCCCTCGAGCTCCCGAGGCCGATTCCCATCACGACGGACTCCGAGCGCGGGCGGGGTCTCGTCCTCGTGCAGGCTCTCAGCCAGAAGTGGGGGGCCACCCGCCGAGCGGGCGGCAAGGTCGTCTGGTTCGAGCTGACGGTGCGACCGAGGCCCTGGCGCGTCGCCGCTCCCCGAGATCCCTCACGTCACGCCGCCGCAGTGTGAGCCCTCCACCGCTGCGGGCTCACGGGACCACGTCCGGGTGTAGGACTGGATGATGCTGATCGTCGGCACCACACGACATCTCGAAGACCTGGACCGCGCCTACAGCCTCGCAGAGGACGTCGACGTGAAGGCAGTGGCCGTGGCACCGGCTGGAGCGGCGTCATCTGGCCCGGCCTACGTGCTCCTCGACGGCGAGCGAGTCGACCGGGTCGACGAGCTCGACCTGAAGCCGCTGTTCCGCCTGCCCGATGGCGGAGGGCAGGCCCTGGCGGCCACACCCGACGGGGAGCTGCTGATCGGTGAGTCGGGTGCTCACCTGTCCCACGCGGCCCCGGAGCCCGAAGCGAGGCCCGAGCCGGTTGCGTCCTTCGACGCCGTGCCCGGCCGGGATGGCTGGTCGAACCCGGCAGCGGCCACGCCCGAGCTGCGGTCCCTCGCGATCGCCTCGAGCGGCGCCTGGTTCGTCGGCGTCCATGTGGGCGGACTCTGGCGTTCCGACGACCGCGGTGCCTCATTCCGCAGCGTGATCTCCGAGGAGGCAGACGTGCACGAGGTTGCAGTCGGCCCCGGCGGGAGGGTGGCGGTGGCGGCGGGCGCCGGCCTCGGCTGGAGCGATGACGGCGGCGAGTCCTGGCACTGGACGACCGACGGACTGCACGCCTCCTACTGCCGTGGGATCGCCATCGGCGAGGACGCCGTCTTCGTGAGCGCCTCGACCGGTCCGCGCACGAGTGACGGCCGGCTCTACCGAGGCGCCTGGGGCGGCGACCTCAGCCCCTGTGGCGGCGGCCTCCCTCCGTCCTTCCCGTTCAACCTCGACAGCGGGTGCGTGACCGCCTCGGGACGGGCGGTCGCGGTCGGGACGGCCGACGGTCGAGTCTTTCGCTCCGGCGACGGAGGTGACCAGTTCGAGCAGGTCGCCGGTGGGATGCGCCCGGTGCGGGTACTCCGCTTCGTCTGATTCGCCGATCGAGCGCCATGGACGAGGGACAGGCGGGAGCCGGTCGATCTGGACGGAGGGTCTCGATCCGGTCAATCGGCGTTCGCCAGTGGCCAGCGCTCGCCCTCAGGGTGACGCGGGAGGCGGCACACGACAGAGTCACGCTCGTCGCCGCCAGCCTCGCCTTCCACGGCTTCCTCGCCCTCCTGCCGGTCATCATCGCAGTAGTCGGGCTGCTCGGCCTCGTCGGCGTCGGCGCCGGGGCGTTGCGCAGCCTGGTCCACGCCACGAGCGTCCTGCTCCCCCAGCAGATGTCGAGCATCTTGAACGCCGAGCTGCGAAGGCCCCCGGGCGGTGGCCTGAGCGCCCTCGAAGTGGCACTCGGCTTCGGCGTCGCCCTCTGGAGCTCCGTCGAGGCGATGGCCGCACTCCAGCTCGCCCTCGACGTCGCCTATGAGACCGCGGGCGACCGGGGCTTTGTCCGTCGGCGCATCGCGGCCTTCCCGTTGATCGGCATCACGCTGCTGCTCGGCGGTGCAGCCTCGGTGCTGCTCGTCCTCGGGGGACGCCTCGGAGACCTCCTGCCGAGCGCCTTCGGAGGGGTGCTCCCGCCGCTTCGCTACGCCGGGTCACTCGTGCTCGTCGTCCTGCTCCTGTCCGGCTACTACCGACTCGGTCCGAGCACGGCGCGCTCTTCGTGGGAGTGGATCAGCCCGGGTGCCGGGGTGGCCGCGGTCGGGTGGATGCTCACCGCCCTGGGCTTCTCCTTCTACCTGGACCACTTCGGGCATGAGTCCCGGAGCTACGGCGCGCTGGCCGGGGCCGCGGTGACCCTGCTCTGGCTCTTCCTCACCGCCGTCATGGTCCTCTTCGGCGCCGAGATCAACCGGGAGCTCGAGCGGATGTGGGACCGAGTCCCTGGCGCACCCGCCCGACGAGCCGTCCCGC
>JAJZZB010000007.1 GCA_021797795.1 Actinomycetes bacterium
TTCCGATCTCGCCGAGAAGCCGAGGCGCCGTAGCCCCGACTCGGCCCGCCCCACCGAGGAGAGCACGCCGAGGGAGACCGGCGTCCCGTAGGGGATCCGGGAGGCGAGGCAGGCGGCCGCCGGCTTGTCGGCGGTGCGGAGCCCGAGATGCCGGGAGACCTCCCGGACGTCGTGTTTGGTGAGCCCGGCTGCGACGAAGGGGAACAGGGCCCCCCGCTCGGCCGCCGCCTGTTGGCCGGGGCGGTGGTCGCCGAGGTCGTCGAGGTTGACCCCGAGGACGACGCGGGCTCCGCCCGCCGTTGCCAGCGGGACGAGGGCGTCCATGAGCTCGGCCTTGCAGTGGTAGCAGCGGTCGCCGCCGTTCGCCACGTAGTCCGGGTTGGCGAGCTCGTCGGTCTCGACCGGCTGCCAGGAGAGCGACCACTCGCGGGCGAGCGCCTCGCAGTCCGCCAGCTCCTCGGGGGCGAGCGACGGGGAGACGGCCGTCAGGCAGGTGACCCGGTCGGCCCCGAGGACGGCGGTCGCCTGCTCGGCGAGCAGCGCCGAGTCCGCTCCGCCGGAGAAGCCGACGACGAGCGGACGGCCGATGTCGAGCAGCGCCCGACGGAGCCGTCCGAGCGCCTCGGGCGGGTGGTTCACCCCCCGCCGGCCCCCGCCAGGGCGAGGACCTCGTCAGCCGGCGCGACGAAGCCGGAGTAGAAGCGGCCGAACTCGCCGTAGAGCGCCGAGGCCTCGTCGAAGCGCATCGTGTAGACGCAGTCCTTCAGGTCGTCGGGGCGGGCGGCGAACAGGGTCACGCCCCACTCGTGGTCGTCGACGCCGGTCGAGCCGGTCACGAGCTGCAGCACCCGGCCGCGGAACTCGCGCCCCACCTTGCCGTGGCCGTACATGAGCTTCAGGCGGTCGTCGTAGTCGAGCGAGTACCAGTTCTCGGCTCCCGGCGACCGCCGCTTCGACATCGGGTAGAAGCAGAAGGCGGGGAGCCCGGCAGGCGGGAGGACCGGGTAGAGGCGGGCGCTCTTCATCTCCTCGGGGACTCCACCGGCGTACTCGGAGACCTCCGTCAGCGAGACGTAGGAGTCGGCCACGGCGAAGCCCGAGAGCTGGACGGCGGTCTGCAGCTCCCGCAGCACCCTCAGGTCCGGGCCGAGGGCGAGCAGGCAGAAGTCGGCCTTGTGCCCGAGGATGGAGGCGGCGACGACCTGGTGGTCGGACTTCTCCGCCGCCGAGATCGCCTCGAGGAGGCGACCGGTGTCGGGCCGCCGGGCTGGGTCCAGCTTGCAGAAGAGGTGGACGACGTTCCAGCCGACGCTCGGCGAGAGGGGGTCGGGCTCACCGGTCGTGGTCACGGCTCAAGTGTAGGGGTGGGCAGGGGTGCCCGGAGAAGGCCCCCGGACGCGGGACAAGGGGCGCCGAGGCGCCCCTTGTCCTTCGATCCGGAGATCAGAAGTCCTCCATGCCTCCACCAGGCATGGCCGGAGCGGCCTCCTTCTCGGGCTTGTCCACGACGACCGCCTCGGTCGTGAGGAACAGCGCCGCGATCGAGGCGGCATTCTGCAGCGCCGAGCGGGTCACCTTGGCGGCGTCGATGACGCCGGCGGTGAAGAGGTCCTCGTACTCCTCGGTGGCGGCGTTCAGCCCCTCCGAGGCGGTCGGCAGGTTCTTCACCTTCTCGACCACGACGCCGCCCTCGAGGCCGGCGTTGACGGCGATCTGCTTGAGCGGCTCCTCGACGGCCCGTGCCACGATGCGGGCACCGGTCGCCTCGTCGCCCTCGAGCTTCTCGGCCCGGTCGAGGATGTTCTGCTGGCTGCGGAGCAGGGCGACACCGCCGCCGGGCACGACGCCCTCCTCGATGGCCGCCTTCGTCGTCGAGACGGCGTCCTCGATGCGGTGCTTCTTCTCCTTCAGCTCGACCTCGGTGGCCGCGCCGACCTTGATGACCGCCACGCCGCCCGACAGCTTGGCGAGGCGCTCCTGGAGCTTCTCACGGTCGTAGTCGGAGTCGGTGTTCTCGATCTCGGTCTTGATCTGGTTGATCCGGCCCTTGATGTCGGCGTCGTCGCCGGCGCCCTCCACCACGGTCGTCTCGTCCTTGGTCACGACGATCTTGCGGGCACGGCCGAGCAGGTCGAGCGTGACGTTCTCGAGCTTCAGGCCGACCTCCTCGGTGACGACCTGGCCGCCGGTCAGGATGGCGAGGTCCTGCAGCATGGCCTTGCGGCGCTCGCCGAAGCCGGGGGCCTTCACGGCCACGCTCTTGAAGGTGCCGCGGATCTTGTTGACCACGAGGGTGGCGAGCGCCTCGCCCTCGACGTCCTCGGCGACGATGACGAGCGGCTTGGAGGACTGCATCACCTTCTCGAGGACCGGGAGCAGGTCACGTACCGCCGAGATCTTCGAGCCGACGAGCAGGATGTAGGGGTCGTCGAGGGACGCCTCCATCCGCTCGGGGTCGGTCACGAAGTAGGGGGAGATGTAGCCCTTGTCAAAGCGCATCCCCTCGACGAGCTCCATCTCCATGCCGAAGGTCTGGCTCTCCTCGACGGTGATGACGCCGTCCTTGCCGACCTTGTCGATCGCCTCGGCGATCATGCTGCCGATCTCCTGGTCGGCTGCCGAGATGGCCGCCACCTGGGCGATCTGGTCCTTCGAGTCGGTGACCTCCTTCGAGATCGTCTTCAGGCTCTCGACGGCGGCCTCGACGGCGGCCTCGATGCCGCGCTTCAGCGACATCGGGTTGGCCCCGGCGGCCACGTTGCGCAGTCCCTCGCGGACCATGGCGCCCGCCAGCACCGTGGCGGTCGTCGTGCCGTCACCGGCGACGTCGTCGGTCTTCTTCGCGACCTCCTTCACGAGCTCGGCCCCGATCTTCTCCCAGGGGTCCTCGAGGTCGATCTCCTTCGCGATGGAGACGCCGTCGTTGGTGATGGTCGGCGCACCCCACTTCTTCTCGAGGACGACGTTGCGGCCCTTCGGCCCGAGCGTGACCTTCACGGCGTCCACGAGCTGGTTCATCCCGCTCTCGAGGGACCGGCGGGCTGTCTCGTCGAACGCGATCAGCTTTGCCATCTCGCTTGATCCTCCCTTTCGCCCGGCTTTCGGACCGGGTATCTGGCACTCTCATCGATCGAGTGCCAGGTTAGCACTCTCCCACCGAGAGTGCTACAGGCCGGTCGGACCCGATGCCGAGAGGGTCTCGCCGCCCGCCCGGACCGGCTCAGGGCGTCGTGGCCGCCTTCTCGAAGGCGGCGCGGACGGCGGCAGGGACCCGCCCGCGGGCAGGCACCTCGATGCCCTCGGCCCGGGCCCAGGCGCGGATGTCGGAGGCCGCCGGCCCGCCGCCGCCCCCGGTCCGTTGCGGGAGGAGGAAGCCGCCGATGCGCTCGACGGCCGCCGCCTCGGCCGCGGCCCAGCTGTGGGCGGCCGCCAGGTACCGGTAGGTCCACTCCTCCGCCAGGCGGCGGGTCTCGCAGAACACGATCGGGATCGTCGGCCAGCGCACCTGGCACTCGGCCAGCCCGTCGGCCACGAGCGCCGGCCGGATCCACTCCAGCTTGAACACCTCCGAGTACCGCTCCTCGACCACGACCGCCGCCCGCGGCACGGCGGCCAGCTCGCCGAGGGCGTAGCGGAGCCGGCCGCTCGTCAGGCTGGCCACGAGGTCGGAGAGGGACTTGCGCTCCACCGAGGCCACGAGCGAGCCGTCGATGACGACGCCGTAGTCGCCGCAGGGGAGGGCCTGGCGGCTGGTCCGCACCTTCTGGGCGGCGAAGCGGTAGGGGTAGCGCTCATGGGCGTCGATGACGATCGGGAGCTCGGCGATGCCGGCCGCCCTGGCGGTCGGGAGGGTGACCGCCGGTCGTGCCTGCTTGCGCGTGCGGGGTGCCTGCCAGAAGACGGCCTGGCGGCCGCGTGCCGTCGTGAATACGATCTGGGAGCGGTTCTCCCTCGAGCGGGCGGCCACGAGGTCGATCGCCGCCCCGCGGCGGGCGCACGCCCGCAGCGGGACCTGCTCGACGAGGTCGGGCTCGAGCGGCCACTGCTCGGGAGGCACCGGGTGGCAGTAGAGCGCCCTCGTCCGCGGCCAGGTGTCCGAGGTGCGCAGCACGAGCCCGCCACCGAGCGGCACCCGCAGGAGGTAGGGGAGCTTCGAGTCCGGGTCCGGGTTGCGGGCGATCAGCAGGTCGTCCATGGCGCCTCCAGTCTGCCGCCCTCCGGTCTCGGGGTGTGGACCCGCCCCCTCGGCCGAGCCTCGGCCGCCGGCACCCTCGGGCGCACCGCCTAGGTTCCTTCCGGGACCACCGCAGGTGCGACCGCTCCGGAGCGGCTCGCCGAAGGGGTGCGCGAGCCGGAAGAAGTGGCGGTGCGCCGGGCCACCGAGGAGCGGCCGGGGCCCGCGCCTGGCACCCTCGTCGACGAGCTGGGTGCACAGTCGGCGCGAAGGAGTGGCTCCCGGGTTCAACATGGCGCCCGGCTCCGGCTCCGGCTCCGGCTCCGTCTCGTCGGTCGGGCCGGGCCGACGGGGGCGGGCGACCGGAGCGGAGCCGCCCGGCCGCCTATCGCTCCGCCGTCCCGGTGCAGCGGGGAGTGCCCCGAGCAGCCGGCGGGGCAGCTCGCCCGGAGCCGAAGCGAACTAGGGTCCGCCCCGTCCCTTGAGACAGGAGGCGAGAGACGGCGACCGGAGCGGGGGAGACTGCCCCCTCGATCGAGGACGTCCTTTCCTGCGCCGGCCCGCTGTCGGGCCGCTGCGAGGTGCCCGGGAGCAAGAGCCTCACCAACCGTGCCTTCGTGGCGGCCGCTCTCGGGGAGGGGACGAGCCGGGTGTCCGGCGCCCTCGCCGGTGACGACGCCGACGCCATGGTGGGTGGGCTCACCGCCCTCGGGGTCGAGATCGCGCCACTCGGCCCCGGCGCGTTCGAGGTGGACGGCTCGGCCGGGCGCGTCGGGTTGCACCCGGTCGTCGTCGACGCCCGCCTCGCCGGCACGGCGCTGCGGTTCCTGACGGCGGTGGCGGCGCTCGGCGAGGGCGGGATCACCGTCACCGGCGAGGAGGCGCTCCTGCGGAGGCCGGTCGGCCCCCTGCTCGAGGCGCTGCGCAGCTGCGGAGCCGAGGTGAGCGGGTCGGGACCCGCCGGCGACCTGGCACCGGTCGCCGTCGGCCGCCGCCACCGCCCGCTCGGCGGTCAGGTCGCCGTCGACGCTTCCTCCTCGAGCCAGTTCGTCACCGCCCTCCTGCTCGTCGCCCCCCTGTTCGAGGAGCCGCTCGTCCTCGAGGGGCGGGGGCTGTCCGCCTCGGGCTTCGTCGAGCTCACCACCGAGCTCATGCAGCGCTTCGGGGTGGAGGTCGACCACGACCCGGCGGGCCCGCTCTGGCGGGTCCCGGCACGGACCCCCTACCGCGCCACCGACTACGCCGTGCCGCCGGACGCGAGCGCCGCCTCCCATCTGTTCACCCTCGGGCTCGCCACCGGGGGGACGGTCACGGTCGAGCGGCTCTCTCTGGCCCTGCTCCAGCCGGACTTCTCGGTGCTCGGGGTCTTCGAGCGCCTCGGGGCCGAGGTCGACCGGCACGACGACGGCGCCGTCACCGTGGCGGCGCCGTCGCACCTCGTCCCGGTCGAGGTCGACCTCGCGGCGATGCCCGACCAGCTCCCGAACGTGGCCGTGCTCGCCGCCCTGGCGGAGGGCACCTCCCGCATCAGCGGGGTGGGGATCACCCGCTTCCACGAGACGGATCGGATGGCGGCGGTCGCCGGGGAGCTCGGGAAGGCCGGTGTCGCCTGCGAGCTGTCGCCCGACGAGGTGGTCGTCCACGGCGGGACCCTGCGCGGCGGGGCGACCTTCTCCTCCCACGGAGACCACCGGATGGCGATGGCGTTGGCGGCGCTGGCGGCGGCCGCAGGGCGCTGCCGCATCGAGGAGGCGTCGGCGGTGACGAAGACCTACCGGGACTTCTGGGCGGACGCCGCCGCCCTCGGGCTCGTCTGGGGATGAGGCGGCGTCCCCGGCCCGGGCCGCCGGGCCGCCCGACGTAGGCTCGGGCGGTGGACCTCCTCGTGCTCGGCGGGACCCACCACGTCGGCCGGAACGTCGTCGAGGCGGCCCTCTCCGAAGGCCACCGCGTCACCACGCTCTCCCGGGGCTCGAGCGGCCCGCCCCCGCCCGGCGCAGTGGCCCTCCACGCCGACCGGACACGTCCCGGCGAGCTGGCGGAGGCTCTCGGCTCCCGCCAGTTCGACGCCGTCGTCGACACCTGGAGCACGGCACCCCGGGCGGTGCTCGAGGCGGCCGAGCTCCTTGCCGACCGGGCGGGCCACTACGGCTACGTCTCGACCGTCTCGGTCTACAGGGAGCCGACCCCCGCCGGCATCGGGGAGGACTTCCCGGTTGTCGAGGGGGACCCGGGCGCCGAGACCCTCGACTACGCCGCCGACAAGCGCGGTGCCGAGATGGCCGTCCTCGGGCACCTCGGCGCCCGTGCCCTCGTCGCCAGGGCCGGCCTCATCCTCGGTCCCCATGAACGGGTCGGCCGCCTGCCGTGGTGGCTGCGCCGGCTGGAGCGGGGTGGGCCCGTGGCCGCCCCGGGACCGGCCGACCGTCCCCTTCAGTACATCGACGGCCGGGACCTCGCCGGCTGGCTGCTCGCCTCGGCCGGGGCGGGCACCGGCGGGATCTTCAACGCCGTCGGCCGGCCGGGCTCGACGACGATGGGCCGGCTGCTCGAGGCCGCCCGGGAGGTCACCGGCAGCCGCGCCGAGCTCGTCTGGGCGACACCGGAGGCCGTCGAGGCGGCGGGCATCAGCCCCTGGACGGAGTTCCCGATCTGGGTCCCGCCTGGCGAGGAGTACGCCGGCGTGCACGACATCGACGTCACCGCCGCCCACCGTGCCGGCCTGTCCTGCCGGACCGTCGGGAGACGGTCGCCGACACCTGGCAGGCGCTGTTGGAGGAGGGGGACCCGCCGAGCCTCGGGGCCGGATCGATCGGGTGCCCGCCCGAGAAGGAGCAGCGCCTGCTGGCGGCTCTCGGGCACCGCTGACGGGGATCGAGCGGCGCCCGGCGCTCCCTAACCTCGCGATGTGAGCTCCCCTCCTGCGGACGGTCGTCGCGTCGCGCCCCCGGCCGCTCTGTCGCGCCGCCTCGTCGTCGTCCTCGCCGTCGCCACCGGCGTCGCCAACACCTACTACGCCCAGCCGCTGCTCGCCTCCATCCGGGGCAGCTTCCACACCGGGCCGGGAGAGGCAGGGCTCATCGTCACGGCCACACAGGTGGGCTACGCGGCGGGCCTCGTCTTCCTGCTGCCGCTCGGGGACCTCGTCGAGCGCCGCCGGCTCGTGGTGGCGACGAGCCTCGTGTGCGCGCTCGCCCTCGTCGGCACCGCCGCCTCGCCGGTCCTGCCGGCGATGTTCGCGGCGGTCGCCCTCGTCGGGGCGACGTCGGTCGTCGCCCAGGTGCTCGTCGCCTTCTCCGCCTCGCTCGCCGGCGCCGCCGAGCGCGGGAGAGTCGTCGGGTCGGTGATGAGCGGGCTCCTGCTCGGGATCCTGCTCGCCCGGACGGCGGCCGGCTACGTCGCCCAGGAGTCCTCCTGGCGGGTCGTCTACCTGCTGGCCGCCGGGATCATGGCGCTGCTCGCCGTCGCCCTCCGCCACGAGCTGCCGGCATGGCGCGAGCCCCGCGAGCTGAGCTATCCGGCCGTCCTCGCCTCGGTCGTCTCGCTGTTCCGCCACGAGCCGACCCTCCGGCGGCGCAGCTACTACGGGCTGCTGTCCTTCGGCGCCTTCTCGGTGCTCTGGACGAGCCTCGCCTTCCTTCTCGCCGGGCCGCCGTACCGATACGGGACGGGCGTGATCGGCCTCTTCGGTCTCGTCGGGGCGGCCGGGGCCATGATGGCGTCGATCGCCGGCCGCCTGGCCGACCGGGGACGGCAGGCGGTCGTGACGATGCTGACGGCGCTCTCGATCCTCCTCGCCTTTGTCGTCCTCGCCGTGGCGCCGACGGACCTCGTCGCCCTCCTGGCCGGCATCGTCCTTCTCGACCTCGGCGCCCAGGGGCTGCACATCTCCAACCAGAGCGAGATCTACCGCCTCGCACCCGAGGCCCACAGCCGGGTGAACGCCGCCTACATGACCTGCTACTTGATCGGTGGGACGGCTGGCTCGCTCGGCTCGGCGCTCTCGTACGAGAGCGGCGGCTGGACGGCCGTCGCCGCCCTCGGCGCCGGCTTCGGCGGGCTCGCCTTCCTGCTCTCGCTCACCGAGCGGCGCTACGAGCGCCGGCGGAGCGCGACAGCCCGGTCGAAGAGGCCCTGTGCCCCCGAGCCGGTCGCCTCGCCGGCCTGAGCGAGGACCACAGGCGCCGAGGCGAGGGCGAGCCCCCCTTCCACCCGCGGCGAGCGGGAGCTCCCGTGCGCCGCTACCCGCCGGCGACCGCCGGCACGATGGAGACCGTGGCGCCGTCGGCCACCTTGGTGTCGAGCCCGTCGAGGTAGCGGACGTCCTCTTCGGCGACGAAGACGTTGACAAAGCGCCGGAGGCCGCCCTGCTCGTCGAGCAGGCGCGCCTCGATGCCCGGATGATCGGCCTCCACCGAGCTGATGAGCTGCCGGACCGTGCCGGCGGGGACGCTCAGCTCGCCGGCGCCGCCGGTGAGGGTCCGGAGCTGGGACGGGACGCGGACGGTGACGCTCACCTCGCCTCTCTCTCGTGGTCGCCGGCGCCGAGGAAGCCGGATCGCCCGAGCGCCTCCGCCACCTCGTCGAGGCGCGGGCGGATGGTGGCGGTCGGGGCGACGGTGTCGGAGAAGGCCTCGACGGTCTTGAGCCCGTTCCCGGTGACGTAGACGACCACCCGCTCGTCGTCTCGGACGACGCCCTCGCGGGCGAGCCTGGCGAGCGTCGCGATGGTGACGCCGCCGGCCGTCTCGGCGAAGATGCCCTCGGTCCTCGCGAGCAGGCGGATGGCCTCCAGCACCTCGGCGTCGCTCACCGACCCGAGGGCGCCGCCGGTCCGCCGGACCACCTCGAGTGCGTACCAGCCGTCGGCCGGGTCGCCGATGGCGAGCGACTTGGCGATGGTGTCGGGCTTGACCGGCCGCACGTGGTCGGCGCCGGCCCGAAAGGCCGTCGCCACCGGCGAGCAGCCCTCCGGCTGGGCGCCGGAGATCCGGACGGGGCCGGCCGGGTCGTCCTCGTGCCCCCCGCGGGCCGCCACGAGGCCGAGGCGGACGAGCTCCCGGAAGCCCTTGTCGATCTTGGTGAGCTGGCTGCCGGAGGCGACCGGGACCACGACGTGGTCGGGGAGGCGCCACCCGAGCTGCTCGGCCACCTCGAAGGCGAGCGTCTTCGACCCCTCGGCGTAGTAGGGGCGGACGTTGACGTTGACAAAGGCCCAGTCGGGGTAGTCGCTCGCCAGCTCGGCGCAGAGCCGGTTGACGTCGTCGTAGTTGCCCTCGACCGCCAGCAGCTGGCCGCCGAAGACGGCCGTCGTCAGCACCTTCACCCGCTCGAGGTCGCTCGGCACGAGGACCACCGAGGCCAGCCCGGCCCGGGCGGCATGGGCGGCGACCGAGTTGGCGAGGTTGCCGGTCGAGGCGCAGGCCGCCACCTTGAAGCCGAGCTCGCGGGCCTTGGTGAGGGCCACCGAGACGACCCGGTCCTTGAACGAGCCGGTCGGGTTGCGGGTGTCGTCCTTCACCCACAGCTCGCCGAGG
This sequence comes from Actinomycetes bacterium, assembly GCA_021797795.1. GTDB lineage: Bacteria > Actinomycetota > Acidimicrobiia > Acidimicrobiales > Bog-793 > JAKACF01. Next base: position 9,712 of record JAJZZB010000007.1, read on the forward strand.
CCGAGCTCGGCCGCCAGCCGGTCCGCTCTCACGAGCGGCGTGAAGCCGGCACCGAGGCTGACGGGATCGCCCTCGCCGACCGGGAGAAGCTCCCGGTAGCGCCAGAGGTTCGGCGGCCCGGCCGCGATCGCCTCTCTCGAGACGGCGGCTGCCATCTCGTCGTAGTCGTAGCTCACCTCGAGCGGGCCGAAGCAGAATTCGCAGGCGTGCAGCGCCTCGGCCGCGTAGGCGCGGCCGCACTCACGACAGGTCAGGCCTCGAACGTGACTCACCGTTCCTCCTCATCGATCGGGCATTGGCACCTGTCCCGTCCCGCAGGATCGGAGTGGTTGCCGCGGCGTCAACGGGCCCGTCCCTCGACCGCTCTGGATGATGGGCGACGATCTTAGAGGAGCCGGCCCGGCGACCGCCAGCGCGGGGCGGCTGGGGCGGCAGGCTCCGTGCCGCCTCCCGGCTCAATAGGGTGGCTCCCGATGGGCAGCCTCCTCACGACCCTCGACGACCAGGTGCCGGGCCGTCTCGCCACCTACGCGGCGTCCGACTTCGAGCCGGGCGAGCTCGCCGACCGGGCACGCCGGTGCGGCTGTCTCGTGCAGGTCGTCATCCCGGCCCGCGACGAGGAGACGACGATCGGGCCGATCGTCGAGACCCTCCGCCGCCGCCTCGTCGAGGAGGTGCCCCTCGTCGACGACCTCGTCGTCGTGGACGACGGCTCGCGCGACGCGACGGCGCTCGTGGCGGCCGCCGCCGGGGCCCGGGTCGTCGAGGGGCCCGGGCTCGGCAAGGGGGAGGCGATGGCGGCCGCCTGCGCCGTCCTCGGCGAGCGGGCGCGCCGGCCGGGGAGCCTCGTCGTCTTCCTCGACGGCGACGTGGTCGGCTTCCGGGCCGAGTTCGTCACCGGGCTCGTCGGCCCGCTCCTCGAGGACGAGTCGCTCCTCCTCGTAAAGGGCGCCTACCGCCGCCCGATCGCGAGCGCGCCGACGGGCGGTGGACGGGTGACCGAGCTCGTCGCCAAGCCGGCGCTGTCCCTCCTCGTGCCCGAGCTCGCCGCCCTCTCCCAGCCCCTCGCCGGCGAGACGGCGCTCAGGGGATCGCTGCTGTCCGAGCTCGAGCTGGCCGGGGGGTACGCCGTCGAGATGGCGATGCTCCTCGACACCTACCGCCGCCACGGCCTCCCGGCCCTGGCCGAGGTCGACCTCGGCGAGCGGCGGCACCGCAACCGGAGCCTCGAGGAGCTCGTGCCCGAGGCGCGGGCGGTGCTGGCGGCGGTGCTCGAACGGTCGGTGCCGCGGTGAGCGACCTCGTCGTCGCCGCCAACCGCGGGCCGTTCTCGCTCACCGAGCGGGAGGACGGCTCGATCGAGGCCCGCCCGGGCGGCGGCGGGCTGGCTCCGAGCGTGGCAGCCGCCCTGTCGGCCGCCGGGCAGGAGGCGCTCTGGGTGGCGACCGCCATGACGCCGGCCGAGCACCGGGCGGCGAAGGAGGGCTCCATCGAGACCGGCCAGGAGGGTCTCTCGCTCCGCCTCGTCGAGCTCGCGGCCGGCACCTACGCCTCGGCCTACGACGTCATCGCCAACTCGACGCTGTGGTTCCTGTTCCACGGCCTGTTCGACGCTCCCCGCCGGCCGGTCTTCGACCAGGCCTGGCGCCAGGCGTGGGAGGCCTTCCGGGAGTACAACACCGCCTTCGGCGACCGGATCTGCGAAGAGGCCTCCACCGCCGCCACCGTCCTCGTGAACGACTACCACCTGCCGCTCGTCGGGCGGCTCCTCGCCGAGCGCCGGCCCGACCTCTCGACGGTCCACTTCACCCACACCCCCTTCGCCAGCGCGGACGAGCTGGCCATGCTCCCCCGCGACGTCCGCCGCGAGCTGATCGACGGCCTGGCGGGGTTCGGTGCATGCGGGTTCCACACCCCCCGCTGGCAGCACCGCTTCGAGGAGGCGGCCACTGCCGTCGCCGGGGGCGCCCCGGAGACCTTCGCCGCCGGCCTCGGCGCCGACGCGGCCCGCCTCGGCGAGGTCGCCTCCTCGGCGGCGTGCGCCGAGCGACTGGCTGGGCTCGAGGAGCGGGTGGGGGACCGCACCGTCATCGTCCGCAGCGACCGGATGGAGCTCTCGAAGAACCTCCTGCGGGGCTTCCTCGCCTTCGACGCCCTGCTCGAGGAGCGCCCCGACCTGCGGGGCGGCGTCTGTTTCGTCGCCCGCGCCTACGCCAGCCGGGAGGGGCTGGCGGACTACCTCGCCTACCGGTCCGAGACCGAGCACCTCGTCGCCCTGCTCAACGAGAAGTGGGCCCGGCGATGCGGCGGGGAGCCGCCGATCCTTCTCGACGTCGACGACGACTTCCCCTCCACCGTCGCCGCCTTCCGCCGCTACGACGTCCTCCTCGTCAACCCGGTCCGCGACGGGATGAACCTCGTGGCGAAGGAGGGCCCCCTCGTCAACGAGCACGAGGGGCTGCTCGTCTGCTCCGAGCAGGCCGGCGCCTACGACGAGCTCGCCGACGTGGCCCTCGGGGTGCAGCCCTTCGACGTGACCGACATGGCGGCGGCCCTCGCCCGGGCGCTCGACATGCCGGCCGGAGAGCGGCGCCGGCGCTCGGCCGAGCTCGCCCGGCGCGCCACGCGGGGCGCCCCGGCGTCGTGGCTGGCCGAGGTCCTCTCGCACGCCCGGCCGCAGGGCGACCTCGCAGGGTCGTAACGGTCCACCGTCGGTCGCCAGCGCCCCCCGGGCCGGGGCCACTGGCCGTTCAGGCGAGGCGGCCCGCCAGCGCCTCGAGCAGCGCCACGCTCTCTGCCGGGCCGGAGAGGACGAGGTCGGCCCGCTCGAGCAGCTCTTTCGGAGCCTCGGCTCCGGCGACACCGAGGCGGGCGACCTCGGCGCCGTCGCGCTCGAGGGCGTCGAGGGCGTCGAAGGCGCGCAGGTCCCCCCGGTCGTCGCCGAGGAAGACGACCGCGCCGAGCCGCCGGCCCCGCTGGCGCACGACTGTGCCCTTGTCGATGCCGAGCGGCGGGACGATCTCGACGCTCGCCTTGCCCGGCCGGATCTCGAGGCCGGCGCCGGCAGCCAGCTCGGCCGCCAGGGCGGAGGCGGCCGCCCCCGTCGCCTCGGGGTCGCGGGCCCGGCGCCAGTGCAAGGTGAGAGAGAGGACCTTGTCCTCGACGACGAGGCCGGGGACCCCCGCCTCGAGCGCCTGGATCCGCACCCTCTCCACCACCGCGACGAAGGGCCGGGCGGCCTCGACCGGCTCGACGCCGCCCGGTCCCCACCGCTCGAGGCCGTGCAGGCCGAACAGCTGGAGGTGCTCGCCCTGGCGCGGGGCGAAGCGGTCGGCGAGGAACCCCGCCGGCCGTCCGGAGACGACGGCCACCTCCTCGAGGCGGGCGGCCAGCCGGTGGAGGGCCTCGACGGCGCCCGGGAGCGGTCTCGCCGAAGCCGGGTCGGGGACGATCGGCGAGAGCGTCCCGTCGAAGTCGCTGAACAGGCCGGTCGGCAACGGGCCCGAGAGCAGCTGGAGGACGTCGTCGAAGAGGAGCGCCGGCACCGCCGGGATCCTAGGTACCGGGAACGAAGACCTCGACGACGTCCGCTCCGTCGGAGGTGCCGGCCGCCTCCGAGGTGACGCCGGTAGAGGTGAGGCCGAGGGCGGCGGCCACCCGCGCCGCCTGCCGGGCCATGCCACCCGGGTAGCGGACGACCGGACCGGCGAGCGTGCTCACCCAGGACGAGGGGATCGGTGGTTCGCTGACGAGGGCGAAGTGGGCCGCCTCGAGCTCCTGGCGGACCTTGGCCGTCCCGGAGGCTCCGGCCGGGGCGAGCACGGCGACCCGCACGCCGGCGACGGCGGTCGACGCGGTCGATGTCGTGGAGACGACGTTCGAAGGGGATGACGAGCTGGTGGGGGAGATGGCGGAGCGCTGCCGCGGGGTGCCCCGGCGCGGCGGGCCCGGCAGGCCGGCGAGGACGCCGATCGCGAGGGCGACGGCGGCCAGGCTCACGAGGAAGGCCCGGAAGCGGCGCGGTGGTGCTCCGGGCCCGGCCTCCTCGTCGTGGTGCGACGGGCCCGGCCGGTTCTCGCCGGCTGTCATGCCTTCCTCGCCGAGCTCAGCGGGGGCGGTGCCACATCGCCGGCCCCGGGGCGAGGCGGTCCCGGCGGCGCTGGTCCCGCCGGCGGCGGAGGCGCTGGATCACGAGTGGGTCGTAGGAGAAGGCCTCGGGCGAGGTGACGAGACGGCGGAGGGCGGCGTAGTAGGTGCCGGGGGAGCAGCCGAGGTGCGAGCGGATCGCCTGCTCCTTCGTCGGCGACTCGAGCCACCACTCCCGCTCCACGTCGAGTACGAGGCGGTCGCGCTCGGTGAGTCCCATGCCACGACGACAATGCCAACCTCCGCAGGGCAACGCAAGCATTTCCACGCACGGCAACCTCCGCGCAACACCCTCGTCATCTGAGGCCGGGGCCGGGTGGCAGGCCCCCCGGTGGCGTGGCAGCCTTGCACGGTGGCAGCACCGATCGGTTACGTCGCGGCGTTCGGCGGCGGGGTGATCTCGTTCGTGTCGCCGTGCGTGCTGCCTGTCGTGCCCGGATACCTCTCGGTCGTGACCGGTCTCGACCTCTACAGCGCCGAGCAGGGCGGGCGCGGGCACTCGATGCGCATCGTGCGGGAGACGGCGCTGTTCATCCTCGGCTTCGGCGTCGTGTTCGTCCTGCTCGGGCTGGCAGCCACCTCGCTCGGGGCGACCCTTCGCACGAACCAGCTCCTGCTCACCCGCATCTCCGGCGCCGTCGTCATCGCCATGGCGCTGTTCCTCGCCGTCTCGCTCGTCGCAAAGGCGCCCTTCCTCTTCCGCGAGGCCCGCTTCCATCCTGACCTGTCGCGCTTCGGGCCCTTCGCCGCTCCCGTCGCCGGCGCCGCCTTCGGCTTCGGATGGACGCCCTGCCTCGGGCCGATCCTGGCCTCGATCCTGGCGGTGGCGGCGAGCACGGGGGGTGCCGCCACCGGTGCCGGGCTGCTCGCCGCCTACACCCTCGGGCTCGGCGTCCCCTTCCTCGCCGTCGGCCTCGCCTTCGGCCGCCTCACCGGCACCATCGCGTTCATCCGCCGTCGTTCGGCGGGGATCATGCTCGCCTCCATCGCCCTGTTGGCGCTCTTCGGCGTGCTGCTCGTGATGAACCAGCTGACCTGGGTCACCACCCAGCTCGAGACGGTGATGAAGGACGTCGGGCTGGGGAGGTTGGTGAACATCGGATGACCGCTGCGCAGGGCGACCCGCACGGGGCGAGCGCCGAGGCGGCGTCGAGGTCGGCCTCGGAGACCGCCAGGCTCCTCACCGCCGGCGAGACGACCTCGGTCGAGCTCGTCACGGACCTCCTCGAGCGCATCGAGGCCGTCGACGTGGCGGGACCGGGGCTGTCGGCGGTGCTCGAGGTGTCGCCGGACGCCCTCGAGGCCGCTGCCCGGAGCGACGCCGAGCGGGCCGCCGGACGGCTCCGGGGCCCGCTGCACGGGATACCCGTGCTGTTGAAGGACAACATCGACACCGTCGCCCCGAGCCACACGACGGCCGGCTCGCTCGTCTTCGGCGCCTCCTCCCCGGGCGCCGACGCCACCCTCGTCACCGCGCTCCGGCAGGCGGGCGCCGTCGTGCTCGGCAAGGCGAACCTCTCGGAGTGGGCGAACTTCCGGGGCCGCCCCTCCTCGAGCGGTTGGAGCGCCGCCGGCGGCCAGACCCGCAACCCGCACGCCCTCGACCGGACGCCGGGCGGCTCCTCGGCGGGCTCGGCGAGCGCCGTGGCCGCTCGACTGGCGCCCCTCGCCGTCGGGACGGAGACAGACGGCTCCATCCTCTGCCCCGCCGCCGTCTGCGGGGTGGCCGGCCTGAAGCCGACCGTCGGCCTCGTCAGCCGCACCGGCATCGTGCCGATCGCCTCCTCCCAGGACACGGCCGGGCCGATGGCCCGCAGTGCCGAGGACCTCGCCCTGCTGCTCGAGGTGCTGGCGGCGGCGACCGACGACGGCGAGGACGATCTCGCCCGCTCGTCCCGCCGACCGGGAGGGCACAGCACCCACTACCTGGCCCTGCTCGGCGACGGCCATCTCGGCGGACTGAGGGTGGGCGTGCTGCGCGGCGACGGCTTCACGCAGTACCACCCGCCGACCGACCGGGTCTTCGAGCAGGCGGTCGCCGCCCTCTCGGCGGTCGGGGCGGCGGTGGTCGACCCGATCCCGTCGGCCCCGGAGACCTATGTCTCGGGCGGGGACGAGCTCGTCGTGCTCCTCCACGAGTTCCGCCTGACCATGGAGCGCTACCTCGAGCGGCGAGGGCGGCTGGCCGGTGGTGCCGGCGATGTCCCCCGCAGCCTCGACGACATACTCGCCCACATCCACAAGACGCCCGAGGAGCGCCTCGACGTCTTCGGCGCCGACCTCATCGAAGAGGCGGCCGGGACGGCGGGGGCGGACCCGGCGCGTTACGAGGCGGCCCGGGAGGCGAACTGGCGGCGCTCGCGCACCGACGGCCTCGACCGCCTCTTCGCCGAGGTCGACGTCGTCGTCACCCCGGCCACGACCCCCGCCTGGTTGATCGACCACGTCATCGGCGACGCCCACGTCGGGGCCGGGTGGTCGCCACCGGCCGTCGCCGGCTACCCCTCGGCCACGCTCCCGGTGGGTGCCGTCGGAGGGCTGCCGGTCGGGATCGCCCTCTGGGGCCCACCGTGGTCCGAGGCCCTCCTCTTGAGGGTGATGTTCGCCCTCGAGAAGGCTCTCGGACCGGCGGTGACGAGCCCGGCACCCTCGTTCGCGCCGAGCGTCGGCCTGCGCGCCTGAGCGCCGCTCGGCTCAGGACGAAGCGAGCTGGCGGGCGACGTAGCGGAGGATCCCCCCGTGGCGGAGGTAGTCCGCCTCGCTCGGGGTGTCGATCCTGAGCTTCACGCCGAAGCGCCGCCCGTCGGCCGAGACGGTGAGCTCCCGTGCGACGAGATCCGGTCCCTCGACGCCGGCGACGCCGGTGATCTCGAAGGTCTCCTCGCCGGTGAGCCCGAGCGAGGCGACGGAGTCGCCCTCGAGGAACTGGAGCGGGAGGACGCCCATGCCGATGAGGTTCGAGCGGTGGATGCGCTCGAAGCTCTCGGCGAGGACGGCACGGATGCCGAGCAGGGCCGGCCCCTTGGCCGCCCAGTCCCGGGAGGAGCCCGAGCCGTACTCCCTGCCGGCGAGCACGACGAGGGGGACGCCCTCCTCGCCGTAGCGCTCGGCCGCCTCGTAGATCGTCATCTCCTCCCCCTCGGGCAGGTGGCGGGTGACCCCTCCCTCGGTGCCCGGAGCGAGCCGGTTGCGGATCCTGACGTTGGCGAAGGTGCCGCGGATCATCACCTCGTGGTTCCCGCGGCGCGAGCCGTAGGAGTTGAACTGCTCGACCGCCACGTCCTCGCTCCGCAGCCACCGCCCGGCCGGGCTGTCGGCCTTGATGGAGCCGGCGGGGGAGATGTGGTCGGTCGTGATGCTGTCGCCGAGGACGGCGATCGCCCGGGCGCCGACGACGTCGGTGAGCGGGGAGGGCTCGGCCTCCATGCCGTCGAAGAACGGGGGCTTTCGGACATAGCTCGAGGAGCCGTCCCAGGCGTACCGGTCGCCTCCCGGCACGTCGAGGTGCTGCCAGCGCTCGTCGCCTGAGAAGACGTCGGCGTAGTCGCGCCCGAACATCTCCGAGCCGACGTTCGCCGCCACCGCCTCGGCCACCTCGTGCATAGAGGGCCAGATGTCGCGGAGATAGACCGGTTCGCCGTCCGAGCCCGTCCCGAGCGGCTCGTTCACGAGGTCGACCGACATCGAGCCTGCGAGGGCGTAGGCGACGACGAGGGGCGGCGAGGCGAGGTAGTTCATCCGGACGTCGGGGTGGATGCGCCCCTCGAAGTTGCGGTTGCCGGACAGGACGGCGGCCGCCGCCAGCCCGTGCTCGTTGATGGCGGCTGAGATCTCCGGGAGCAGCGGGCCGGAGTTGCCGATGCAGGTCGTGCAGCCGAAGCCGACGAGCTCGAAGCCGAGGGCGTCGAGGGGCTCCTGCAGGCCGGCCCGCTCGAAGTAGTCGATGGCCACCCGGGAGCCGGGCGCGAGCGAGGTCTTCACCCACGGCTTGGTGGAGAGCCCCTTGTCGACGGCCTTCTTCGCGAGCAGCCCGGCGGCCAGCATCACCTGTGGGTTGGAGGTGTTGGTGCAGCTCGTGATGGCGGCGATGACCACGTGTCCGTGGTCGAGCTCGAACTCGGTGCCGTCCGCCAGGCGGACCGGGACCGGGCTCCCGGTCGAGGAGCCGGCCGGGAGCGACGAGGGGAGGACCTCCTCGAAGCGCCGGCTGGCGTCGCGAAGCGGGACGCGGTCCTGCGGGCGCGCCGGCCCGGCCAGGCTCGGCTCGATGCTCGACAGGTCGAGCTCGAGGTGCTCGTCGTAGCTCGGCCTCGCCTCGGGATCGTGCCAGAGGCCCTGGGTCTTGGCGTAGGCCTCGACCAGGCGGCGCAGCTCGGGCGGGCGCCCTGTCAGCTCGAGGTAGCGGAGCGTCTCGGAGTCGACCGGGAAGATCGTGACCGTCGAGCCGTACTCGGGCGACATGTTGCCGATGGTCGCCCGGTTCTCGAGCGGCACGCTCGCCACACCCGGCCCGTAGCACTCGACGAACTTGCCGACGACGCCGTGGCGGCGCAGCAGCTCGGCGATCGTGAGGACGAGGTCGGTCGCCGTCGTGCCCTCGGGGAGGTCGCCGTCGAGGCGGAGCCCGACGACGGGGGGGACGAGCATCGAGATGGGCTGGCCGAGCATGGCTGCCTCGGCCTCGATGCCGCCCACTCCCCAGGCGAGGATGCCGAGGCCGTTCACCATCGGGGTGTGGGAGTCCGTGCCGACGAGGCTGTCGGGGTACGCCCGACCCTCCTTGTCGTTGAAGACGACCCGGCTCAAGAACTCGAGGTTGACCTGGTGGCAGATGCCGGTGCCGGGCGGGACGACGCGGAAGTCGCTGAAGGCCTGCTGCCCCCAGCGCAGGAACCGGTAGCGCTCGGCGTTGCGCTCGTACTCGTGGGAGGTGTTGATCTGGAGGGCGTCCCTGCGGCCGTAGACGTCGGCGACGACCGAGTGGTCGATGACGAGGTCGACCGGGATCGTCGGGTTGACCCGGTCCGGTTTCCCGCCGAGCTCCTCGACGGCGTCCCGCATGGCGGCGAGGTCGACCACACAGGGCACCCCGGTGAAGTCCTGCAGGAGGATGCGCGCCGGCGAGAAGGCGATCTCCTGCTCGACGCGGGCACCCGAGGAGGCCCGAGAGCGGGCGAGGGTCTCGATGTGGTCTCCCCCGACGTGGCGGCCGTCCTCGTTCCGGAGCAGGTTCTCGAGGAGCAGCTTGATCGAGTAGGGGATGGTCTCAAGGTCGCAGAGCGCCGAGAGCGAGTCGAGCCGCCGGATCTCGTAGTGGTCGTCCCCCACCTCGAGCACCGAACGGGAGCCGAAGCTGTCCATGGTGTCGGTCCGTGTCATCATCCGGAGGCTACCGGCTCGCCCCACCGGGCGGTCGAGCACCCGGAGCTGGCCTTTCGGTCATCCGGAGGCCGACGGCCCGAAGCCTGCGCCCGGCGCTCCGACCGACGTGCAGACCCGTCGAGGGCGCCCGTGGCGTGTGGGGGCAGGGCCGGTCACCGGGTCCGACGGCGCCGGTCGTGAGTGCGACGGAGGTCCTGGACCAGGTGCTGGCGTCAGGGCTCGCCGGCGTGCGCGCTTTAGGTGCCACCACCGCACGGAAAGCGGGTTCTCCTCCGCCCCGATCGCCGGCGAGCTCCCCCGTCCGGCGCCGGGAGGTGGCCGTCGCCTCCTGCCCGGGGTCGCCCCCTACTTCGTCGCCTCGAGCAGGAAGCGGGTGGAGTGGGAGACGAAGCGCCCGTTGCGGGCGATGTGGTCGTGCAGCTCGGCGAGCCGGTCGAGGTAGCCCTCGACGGTGAAGCCCGGCACGGTCCAGGGCACCTTGGAGAGGAAGTGCACGACGGCCCCGACGTCGTAGAACCTCACCTCGAGGGTCGCCTGGCGGAGGTCGACGACCTCGAGGCCGCAGCGCCTCGCCTCGGCGACGGCCCTCTCGGGCGAGCGGGCGTCGCCCGGCTGCTGGGGGCCCATCAAGAACTCGTACAGCTCCCGGTTCGATGCCGCGCCAACCATCTGGGAGAGGAACCTCCCTCCGGGCCGGAGCACGCGGGCGACCTCCTCCCAGGCGACCTCGACGGGATGGCGGCTCGAGACGAGCTCGAAGGCATCGCCCTTGAAGGGAAGGTCGCCGTCGGCTGCCCGCACGAGGCCCACGCCGAGGGGGGCGAGACGCCTGCCGGCGACGGCGGCGTTCGGCGCGTGGCCCTCCGTCGCCGCCACCGTCTCCGGCCGGTGCCCTGCCTCGCCGAGCGACCACGCCAGCACCTCGCCGCCCCCGGTCTCGAGGTCGCACATGGTCCCGACCTCGCCGGCGCGACGGGCGAGGAGCGAGGCATAGCCCCAGGGCGGCCGCTCCTCGCTCGCCCTCTCGGCGAACCAGGAGAAGTCGAAGCCTTCGAGCGGGACGGACTCTCCCTCGGCGAGGAGCTGGTGGAAGCCCAACGCGTTCCCCGTCGACGGCTAGCCGGTCGGGCAGGCGAGGACGTCCCGCAGCCGGCCGAGCAGGCCGACGAGCGCCTCACGCTCGGAGCGGCTGAGCGCCCCGCCGAGCAGTTCGTCGAGGTGGCGACGGTGGCACTCGAGGGCGTCACGCATCGTCTCGGTGCCCTCGGGGGTGAGCCGGGCGAAGGCGCCACGCCGATCCTCGTCACAGCTCTCCCGGCCGACCAGGCCGGCCGAGCAGAGCCGGTCGACCGCACGGGTGAGGCCACTCGGGGTGAGCGCCGTCTTGTGGGCGAGCTCGCTCATCCGAAGGCGCCCTCCCGGCGAGCGGACGAGGTGGACGAGGACGTCGAAGCTCTGGGCGGGAATGCCGTAGCGCCGCTCCCAGCGCGCCCCGGTGAGGCGCCGCATGCCGGACGCCGTCTCGACGACGAGGCCGACGAGGGCGAGCGGGTCCTCTCCCCTCGGCTCGGCCGGCACCTGTACTTGTGAAGGGCTGCCCACGGCCTCAGTCTACCTGTCCGTCCGGAGTAGTTGCGTAGGAAACTATCGCTGTGAGCTGCCCGGTTGTCGAGGTGACCGCCCGCCGTCTGACGTAGCCTTGGGCCGCACTATGGCACGGGCGGTACCCCAGCACCGCAAGGAGCGGTCGCCGACCTACGCGGGCCGGCTGCTCGCCGCGCTGCCCGGCGCCCTGCTCGTCCTCGACCCCGAGGGGACGGTGCTGCGGGTCTACGGGGAGCTGTCGAAGGTCTCCTCCGCCACGCCGAGGGAGCTCGTCGGCTCGCGCCTCGTCGAGCACGTCACCGAGGACTGCTGGCAGGCGACGAGCGAGCTCGTGCGGACGACGGCCACGAGCCCCGAGGGCGCCGCCGTCGGTCCGGTGCGCATCGCCTACCTCGCCGGCGACGGTGCCCGGCGGACCACCGAGGCGTGGGGCGTCCGCCGCCTCGCCGATCCGGAGATCCGTGGGCTGTGCCTGCTCCTGCTCTCCGAGAGCGCCTACGACAGGCTGGACGGTGTGCTCGCGACCGTCGTCGGCGGCGCCCCGCTCAACGAGAGCCTCGGTGCCCTCAGCCAGGCGCTCCGCCACCCGCCGGTGCTCGCCGAGTCCTACTTCGTCCTCCCCGGACCCGACGACCGCGGCCTCCTGCGGGTGCCGGACCTGCCCGGGGTGCCGGGCCCGCCGCCCGGTCCCTCCCACCTGGCGGGCGGTCACAGGGGCGCCGTGGCCCACGAGAAGGCTGCCCGCCTCCCCCGCCCGCTCCGCCGGGCGGCGAAGGCAGCCGGCTTCACGGCGGTCTCCTCGTTCCCGGTGCCGGGCCCGAACGGCCGGCAGCGTGGCTCGCTCGTGTGCTGGTGGCAGGCGGTAGAGCCCCCGGTGGCGGCCGTCCGGCCGGCGATCGAGCGGGCGGCGGCCCTGGCGAGCCTCGCCATGTCGCACGAGGCGGTGCAGGCGATCGAGCCTGCCGCCGTCCTCCGCGATCCGCTCACGGGCCTGGTCGACCGGGACGGATTCGAGAGGGCGCTCGAAGCCCGCATCGCCGCCGGCGAGCAGCCGGCCGTGCTCTGCGTCGGCCTCGACGGCATCCGGGCGGTGAACGACTCCTACGGCCAGCTCACCGGCGACGCCGTGCTGCGCGTGGCGGCTCGGCGCCTCGCCTCGGTCATGCGGACGACCGACGAGCTGGCGCGCCTCGACTCCGACGAGTTCGCCGTCCTCTGCGGCGGCCCGGTGACCTCCGCCGAGACCGCCTCGATCGCCCGGCGCATCGTCGACCAGCTGGCCAAGCCGCTCTCGCTCGCCGACGGCCAGCGCGTGGCCGTCGGCGGGAGCGTCGGCATCGCCATCGCCTCGGGCGTCTCCTCGCCCGAGGCCGTCCTCAGCCTGGCCGGCCGCGCCGTTCGCCAGGCGAAGTCGCCCGGGTCGGGCGGCGTCGCCTTCGCCGATGGGCTGTCTGCGGCCGCCCGCTGAGGCGCCTACCATCAGCCACCCGCGGCGCCGTCGCACCGCCCGACCGACCCTGGAGGAGCCATTGCCCCGACGCCGCCTCGTCACGCGAGTGGCCGCAGGCCTCGCCGTTGCGGCTCTGCTCTCCGCCTGCGGCGGCGGCAACGGCCTCGCCGGCCAGTCGGCGGGCCAGATCATGACCTCGACGATCTCGGCGCTGCGCCACGCCCGCTCCGTGCGCTTGAGCGGTGTCGTGGACCAGGGAACCCACACCGCCCGCATCGAGGTCACCATGTTCCGCAACGGGGACGCCGATGGCACCTTCGACCTCTCGGGGACGACCGGCTCGCTCGTCGTCTCCTCCGGGTCGGTCTACATGCGGGGTCCCGCCCGGTTCTGGCAGAACCTCACCTCGACCGGTGGCGCCTCGCTCCCGTCCGCGGCTGCGACCAAGCTGGCCGGCAGGTGGGTGATCCTGCCCCACACAGCGGCGAGCGGCTTCAGCAGCTTCACCTTCAAGGGTTTCGAGGCCTCGCTGTCGAAGGGGCGCAAGTCGCTCACGAAGGTGGGGACGAAGACGGTGATGGGCCAGCAGGCCGTCGGCGTGAAGAGCCCGGGCAACGGGACGCTGTGGGTGTCGACGACGGGCACGGCCTATCCCATCGAGATCGTGAGCTCGAGCGCCAAGGGGACCCAGCGGGCGACCTTCAGCAACTGGAACGCCGACAGCCCGCCGACGGCGCCGGCGGGGGCGAAGTCCCTGGCGGCGATCCTGGGGTAGCAATAAGTGGATTGACTACAATATTGGAGTGTAGCTAGGCTAGGTGGCATGGCCGGCGAGCGACGGGAGGACACGGTGAGCGGCCCCGAGGCCGCCCTGCGGGCCGCCGGGCTCCGGGTGACCGCCGCCCGCCGCGCCGTGCTCGAGGTCCTCACCGGACGCCCGCACGTCGACACCGACACGGTCATCGCTCTCGTCCGCCGCCGTCTCGGCTCGGTCTCGCCCCAGGCCGTCTACAACGTGCTGGCCGCACTCGTCGAGGCCGGGCTCGTCCGGCGCATCCAGCCGGCCTCCAGCCCGGCCCTGTACGAGGTGCGGGTCGGCGACAACCACCACCACATCGTCTGCCGCCGCTGCCGGGCGGCGGCAGACGTCGACTGCGTTGTCGGCCGCCGGCCATGCCTCACGCCGTCGGAGACGGCCGGCTACGCCATCGACGAGGCGGAGGTGACCTTCTGGGGCCTCTGCCCGTCCTGCCAGCAGATCACCGAAGGAGGCCGATCATGACATCACGACCAGCAACGACCGACGACGCGGGGATCCCGACCGGGTCGGACGAGCACTCGCTCACCGCCGGGCCCGACGGTCCCATCTTGCTGCAGGACCACTACCTCATCCAGAAGATGGCCCACTTCAACCGCGAGCGCGTCCCCGAGCGGGTCGTGCACGCGAAGGGCGGTGGAGCCCATGGCGTCTTCGAGTCGACCGCCGACGTCTCGGCCTTCACGAAGGCGTCCTTTTTGAGCAAGGGGACCCGGACAGCGGTCTTCTGCCGCTTCTCCACGGTCGCCGGCGAGCTCGGCTCGGCCGACACGGTCCGCGACCCGAGGGGCTTTGCTGTCAAGTTCTACACCGAGGAGGGGAACTACGACCTCGTCGGCAACAACACGCCCGTCTTTTTCATCCGCGACCCCCAGAAGTTCTCCGACTTCATCCACTCCCAAAAGCGCCGGGCCGACACCGGCCGGCGCGACCACAACATGCAGTGGGACTTCTGGACGCTCTCGCCCGAGTCGGCCCACCAGGTCACCTGGCTGATGGGTGACCGGGGGCTCCCACGGACCTGGCGCCACATGAACGGCTACTCGAGCCACACCTACATGTGGGTGAACGGCGGCGGCGAGCGCTTCTTCGTGAAGTACCACTTCAGGACCGAGCAGGGGATCGAGTGCCTCACCGACGCCGAGGCGAAGGCGATCCTCGCCGAGGAGCCCGACTTCCACCTCCGCGACCTGGCCGAGGCGATCTCGGCGGGAGAGCACCCGGTCTGGCAACTCGAGATGCAGATCATGGCCTTCGAGGAGGCCGCCGACTACCGCTTCAACCCCTTCGACCTGACCAAGGTCTGGCCGCACGAGGACTACCCGCTCGTGCCTGTCGGCCGGCTCGTGCTCGACCGCAACCCGGAGAACTACTTCGCCGAGGTGGAGCAGTCCGCCTTCGAGCCCTCGAACCTCGTCCCGGGGATCGGCCCGAGCCCCGACAAGATGCTGCTCGGCCGGCTCTTCTCCTACCCTGACGCCCACCGCTACCGCATCGGGACGAACTATCTCCAGCTGCCGATCAACCGCCCCCGCTCGGCGGTCAACAGCTACAGCAAGGACGGCTCCATGGCCGCCTCGAACCCGGCCGACCCCGTCTACGCGCCGAACTCCTACGGGGGACCGGCGGCCGATGCCGCCTACGCGGATGCCGGATGGTCGGTCACCGGGGAGATCGTCCGGGCGGCCGCCAGCCTGCACCGGGACGACGACGACTTCGCCCAGGCGGGCTTGCTGTACCGAAAGGTGATGGACGAGGCCGCCCGGGCGCGGCTCGTCGACACGGTCGTGGCGCACCTGCGTGCGGGCGTCGTCGAGCCCGTCCTCACGAGGGCCGTCGAGTACTGGCGCCAGGTCGACGCGGACCTCGGCACGCGGGTGGGAAAGGGTCTCGGCCACCCGGCCGGCTGAGCCGGCTCAGACGCGCCGTCGAGCGGCCTCGAGGCCCGAGAAGACGGCGTAGGCGGCGAGCCCTGCCGCTGCCAGGCCGACGAGGAAGGGGCCGTAGGCCTGGCGCGAGCCGGTCTGGAGCAGCTGGTCGAGGCTCTTCACCTTCGACGGCTGGTCGGCCACCGCCGCAACCAGCAGGTAGACGCCGACGAGGACGACGAGGACGCCACGCGTGAGGTTGCCGGCGATGCCGGTCGCCCTGGCGAGGGCGAGAGTCCCCCGCTCTGTCGAGGGCCGTCGGAACGTCTCGCCGTAGTCGTGCACGACCGCCCAGATGCAGACCGCCACGCCCGCCACGACAAGGCCCGTTCCGATCAGCCCGGCGAGGCCGGTCCCCCCGGGCCAGGCGAGGATGCGGGCGGCGTACGGCTGGGGATGGCTGGAGGGCCCTCCATTCGCGCTCCCGCCCGCAGCCAGGCGGACTGCCTCGGCGCAGAGGGCGAGGTAGACGACCGCCACGCCGCCCCAGCCGATCCGGGTCCAGGCAGACGGCCGCTCGCGGGCGGCCGGCTCGATCCCGAGGACGGCCTGGAGGAGCCGCCAGATGGCGTAGGCGAAGAGGCCGGCCGCCAGCAGGGCGAGCATCTCCCTCCCGCCGGGCTGACGGGCGAGCTCGGCGAGCGCTCCCTCTCCCGAGGCGTTGGCCGGTGCCCGCCCGCTCGTCGCGATGAGGAGGGCCAGGACGGCCAGCATGGCGTAGACCACCGCCCGGGCGGAGAGGCCGACCCGGGCCACCGGCCCCATGGCCTGACGGGCATCCGACCGCGGAGAGGGCATCGGCCGGCCGATCTCGGCCAGGCGGCCAGGGTGGCTTGTCACCGGGGAGCCCTACCCCCGAGGACGGGCGGGCAACCGGGGCCGGCTCCTACTCGGCGCGGGCGAGCGCCGCCTGTTCCTCACCGGCGAGGGCCGCCTCCCGCCTCGCCTTGTCGGCGGCCGCGTCCCAGCGCTCCTCGATGTGTCCGTAGCGCCAGATGGCGAGGGCGATGGCCCAGGTGGCCACGAAGAGGCCGACGACGACGAAGCCGGCGGTGTTGATGTTGAAGGTCTCGAAGAGCCTCGCGAGGGAGCCGTTCGCCCCGAACTCGCTCGACAGCAGGCCGACGAGCTCGACCGTCCCGATGAGGAAGGCCACCACCACCGAGAGGCCGGTGATGGTGATGTTGTAGTACACCTTGCGGATCGGCCGGGAGAACGCCCAGCCGTAGGCGAAGTTCATGAAGCAGCCGTCCGCCGTGTCGAGCAGGCTCATCCCCGCTGCGAACAGGATCGGCAGGGACAACACGGCGTAGAAGGGGAGCCCGCTCTCGACGGCGGTGCCCGAGAGGACGAGCAGGGCCACCTCGGTCGCCGTGTCGAAGCCGAGCCCGAACAGCACCCCGATCGGGTACATCTTCCAGGGGGCGTCGATCCGCCGGGCGAGCCGCCCGAGGAAGCGGTTCATGAGCCCCCGCTTGTTCAGCTGCTCCTCCAGCTCGGCATCGTCGTAGCGACCCTGGCGCATCTCGCGGAAGACCCGGACGATGGAGACGAGGATCACGAGGTTGAGGGCCGCGATGAGGTAGAGGAAGAACCCCGAGACCGAGGTGCCGATCACCGTCGTCACCTGGTGGAGGCCCGACCTGCCGTTCTTGACCTGGGCGTCGATCGCCCGGATGCCGAAGTTCAACAGCACGGCGAGGGCGAACACGACCGAGGAGTGGCCGAGGGAGAAGAAGAAGCCGATGCTGATCGGCCGCTTGCGCTCCCCCATGAGCTTTCGCGTCGTGTTGTCGATCGCCGCGATGTGGTCGGCGTCGAAGGCGTGGCGCATGCCGAGCGTGTAGGCGAGGAAGCCCGTCCCGATGCCGAAGACGATGCCCGAGGTGGGGGTCACCCGCAGGTGGTGGCTCACCGCGGCGATGAGCAGACCGAAGCCGACGACGTGGAGGGCGATGATGAAACCGACCATGGCGCCCATCCGCCGCCACTCGCTCGGCGAGAGACTCCGTCGGATCCGGCCGAGCCGGCTCGTCGACTGGCTGATCGCCATCCTCCTCCTCGCGGTTGCTGCGGCCCGGGGCTCCGGTGGCCTGACGGCCCAATTGCGAGCTGCTTGCGACAGGCTACAGCTCGCGATAAGCGTCGGGGAGCGCGAGGGCGCCCGTAAGCTCGAGGCGGCATGACGCCGAGCCCGACGCCCGAACCCAGCGGTCACGAGCACCAGGTGGAGGAGGTGCTGGAGCTCGTCCGCGCCCGCGGCGGGCGCGTCACCACGGCCCGCCGCCAGCTGCTCGAGGCCCTCTTCGAGGCGCCCCCGCACGCCACCGCCGAGGAGCTGGCGGGGGCTGTGCAGGTCCGTGCGCCCGACGTCCACCTGTCGACGATCTACCGTAACCTGGACGAGCTCGAGCGGCTCGGCGTGATCGTCCACACCCACTTCGGCCACGGTCCGGCGAGCTACCACCTCGCCTCGTCTCCCCACGGGCACCTCGTCTGCGAGACCTGCGGGGTGACCATCGAAGCGCCAGAGGAGCTCTTCGCCGAGCTGACGGCGCGCGCGAAGGATCGGTTCGGTTTCGTCATCGACTCACGGCACTTCGCTGTCGTGGGGCGGTGCGCTGCCTGCACCGCCGCCGGGCGCGAGTGAGCGCCGGCGGCTCGGCCACCGCCCCGGAGAGGGCTGTCGGCCGCCCGGGAGCGGCCATGACCGGTCGGCCCGGCCACGGCGTCGGCATCGTGAGCCGGCGGACCCCGCGCCAGCCTGCCGCGCCGGGCGCGAGGGGGCAGGTCCTGATCGAGGGGCGTCAGGTTGGTCGTCCTGCCCGGGCTCGACTCCCACTCGGGGTCAATGTCGAGCTCGAGGGCCCGTATGGCACCGACGAGCTCGGGGCCGTGGGCGCCACAGCGAGCCGCCCAGGAGACGACGAGAGGGGCTTGGTTCCCATCAGGCGGAGTGCGCCGTGAGGGCGACCGTCTCCTCGCGCCGGGTCTTGGGGAAGGCCGGGGTCGCGCCCGCCTCGCCGAGGGCGCCGGGCAGGCCCTCGTCCCGTCCCCCGGGTGGCCTCCGAGGCGGTCGGTCTCCACTCTTCGATCGAGTCGCCGGCTCCTCGCTGCGAGCGGCTCTCCTCCGGCCGAGTGAGCCCGGCTCACCGACACCCGTCCGTCCTCTCTCGTCGCACCCTGGCCTGACCGCGAGCGGTACCGGCTCTGTCACCGACGATGGCGGTCAGTCGATGACGCCGGCCGCGGTGAGGTCGTTTCCGACCAGCCTTGGCTGGTAAGAAGTGCCCTTGCCGCAGTCGGCACGGAGGGATGCCCCCGCCCCGCGTGTCGCCTGCACTCGTCTCGCCACCTGACAGGGAGGAGATCTTCGCCGATGTCCCGCGCCGACCCGGAGGGTCAGAGCTACGCCGAGGAGCCTGGCGGGCACGCCGCCGGCTTCGATGACGGGCCGAGCTGCCGGCTCGACGCCGTCGTCGAGGAGGGGCCGAGCTGCCGGCTCGACGCCTTGGCCGAGGCAGGGGCCCGGGTGCTCGGAGAGGTCGAGGTCGGGCTCGATCCAGAGGGTGTCGTGGTCGACCCGAGGACCAACCGGGCCTACGTCGCCTGCTCGCGCTCGAACCACGTGGCGATCGTCGACCTGACGAGCCTGACCCGGCTCGGTGCCATACCGGTCGGCAACGAGCCGATCGACATCGCCATCGACGAGGTGAGCCGCCGGATGTTCACCGCCGATGCGCGCTCTGACCAGGTCTCTGTCATCGACCTCGACACCGAGCAGGTCGTGGCGACGGTGCCGGTCGGCTCCTATCCGGCCGGCCTGTGCGTCGATCCCGAGGGCCGCCGCCTGTACTGCGGGGACACCATGGGCGCCACCATGAGCGTCGTCGACCTCGACCGCCTGGAGCGCCTGGCCGCCGTCGAGGCCGAGCTCGGCGCCGGGGCGGTCGCCGTCGACACGCGCCACGGCCGCGGCTACTGCGTCAACTTCATCACCGCCTCGGTGACCGTGGTCGACCTCGACCGGCTGGCGCCGACCGAGCGCCTCGGCGTCGGGGAGGGGCCGTGCGCCGTCGTCGTCAACCCGGTGCTCGACGAGCTCTACGTGGTCAACTCGCTCGCCAGCACCGTCGCCCGGCTGGACGCCGTCACCGGGGAGCAGCTGGCGGAGCTGCCGGTGCCGAACGCCCCGGTCGGCATCACGATCAGCCCCGGCGGCGACCGCCTCTACCTCGCCAACCGCGGCGACGGGAGTATGAGCGTGATCGGCATCGACGGGCGCGAGTGGGCGCGCACCCGGGTCGGCACGGCGCCCGGCGGCGTCGCCGTCCACCCGAGCGATCAGACGGTGGTCCTCGTGGCGAACGCCGGCGACGGCACCCTGACGATCGTGCGGGACACCCTCGAGGGTCCGCCGGCCGAGCGGCCGCCCGAGGAGCCGCACCCCCTCGTCGGCCAGCGCCTCCCCGACTTCGCCCTTCCGGAGCTCCGCTCGGGCAAGCTGCGCCACCAGAGCGAGTGGGCCGACAAGAAGTACATCTTGAACTTCTTCGCCAGCTGGTGAGGCCCGTGCAACGCGGAGGCGCCTATCATCGAGGACCTGCGTCGCCGTACGGGCCGGTCGGGCCTGGAGATCGTGATGGTGAACGTCTGGGAGGGCGTGAACGCCTTCGAGGAGGCCGGGAGCTTCTGCGACCTGTGGGGAGCCGACGGCACCGTGCTCGTCGACGAGTCCGGCGAGGTGGCGCGCCTGCTCAAGGTGCGGGGCGTCCCGACCAACGTCTTCGTCGACACCGACGGGACCGTGACGGCCGTGGGCGCCGTCGCGCCCGAGGAGCTCGAGGCCGAGACCAGACGGCTGCTCGGCCCTGACGCCGACATCGACCCGCCGGGGCGCCCGCACGAGGAGCGGGACCTCGGCCACATCGAGAAGAACATCAGGTCCCGCAGCTGAGACCTGCCCGGTCGGGTGGTGGCAGGATCGGAGCGTGGCCGAGATCGTGCCCTTCCGGCCCGAGCACCTCGACGAGGTGCTCGGGCTCTGCGCGGCTGAGGGCTGGCGCTCTTTGCCGGACGACCCGGCCCGGGCGCTGCGCATCCTGACGGCGCCCGGTGTCACCACCCTCGTGGCCGTCGCGCCCGACGGCGTGATCGGCTTCGCTCAGGTGCTGAGCGACGGCGAGCTGCGCTCCTACCTGGCCCTGCTCCTCGTGAGGCAGTCCCGCCGGGGTGAGGGGCACGGCGCAGCCCTCGTGAAGGCGGTGCTCGAGGCCGATACCGGCGGCCGGCTCGATCTGTTGAGCGAGGCGGGCTCGACCTCCTTCTACGAGCGCTTCGCCCATCGGCGCCTGCCCGGCTACCGCCTCTACCGGACCTGAGCCAGCCCCGGGACGCCCGGGCGGCTGCTCAGCCGTCGGCCGCCCAGCCGAAGTGGTCGAGAGGGCCGTGCCCGGCACCGAGGCGCCACGCCCGGCCCCCTTCTATCGCCCGGTGGACGAACTCTCCCGCCTCGGCCACGGCGTCGAGCGGGGCTGCCCCCCGTGCGAGGCCCGCCGCCACGGCGGCGGCGAAGCTGCAGCCGGACCCGTGGGTGTTGGTCGTCGCCACCCGCGGCCGCGAGAGCTCGACGAGGCGCTCGCCGTCGAACACGACGTCGACGGCGAGCTCGCCCCCTCCGTGCCCTCCCGTCACCACGACGAGGCCGGGTGTGAGCTCGCCGATCCGCCGGGCGAGCTCCCGGGCGTCCCCGAGGGTCCGGGCGGGAGCCCCGGCGAGGACGCCGGCCTCGGGAAGGTTGGGCGTCGTCACGACTGCATGGGCGAGCAGGCGGTGGCGGTAGGCCGAGACCGCCTCGTCGGAGGCGAGCTTGGCGCCGGTGGAGGCGACCATGACCGGGTCGACGACGAGGTGGGGCAGGCAACCAGCGGCCGCCAGCTCGGCGACCGCCTCGACGATGGGGGCCTCGGCGAGCATCCCCGTCTTCACGGCCGCCACCGGGAGGTCGTCGAGGACGGTGAGCACCTGGGCCACGACCATCTCCGGTGGGAGCGCATGGACCGAGCGGACCTCGGTGGTGCTCTGGGCCGTCACGGCGGTGACGGCGGTGGTTGCGAAGACCCCGAGGGCGGCGAAGGTGCGGAGGTCTGCCTGCAGGCCCGCTCCCCCACCGGAGTCGGAGCCGGCGATCGTCATGGCGACGGGCGGGTTCGCCGTCACCGGAGTGCCACCTCGAGCTCGTCGACGAGGTGGGCGACCACGGTCGCCGGGTCGGGCGCCCTCATCACTGCGCCCATCACGGCGACGCCGGCGGCGCCCGCCTTCATGCAGGCGGGAGCGTTCTCCTCGTCCACGCCGCCGAGGGCGAGGACGGGGAGCGGCAGCCCGTCGAGGACATCGGGCCCGAGGGGCGGACCGTAGCCGGGCTTGGACGGGGTCGGGAAGATCGGTGAGAGGGTGGCGTAGTCGCACCCCTCCCGGGCGGCCATCTCGACCTCGGCCCGGCTGTGGCACGAACGGCCGGTGAGCGGCGGGGGCGGTGAGGGCAAGGGCTCGCCGGCAGCGAGGTGGAGCCCGTCGGCAGGAAGGCTGTTGTCGGAGGCGACGAGCAGGACGCCGCCGATCGCGGTGAGGAGCCGGCCGATCTCGGCTGCCAGCTCCGCACGCTCGGAGCGGGGGAGGTGCTTCTCGCGCAGCAGGACCGCCCGCGCCCCTCCCTCGAGCGCCGCGGCCACGACCTCGACGAGGGGGCGCCCGCCGGTGGCGGCGCCGTCGGTGAGCACGAGCAGAGGAGGGGAGAACGGCGCCCGCTTCACAGCTCGGGGAGGCCGATCGGCGTGGTGCTGGCCTCGGCATAGAGCCGCTTCGGGATACGGCCGGCGAGGTGGGCGAGGCGGCCGGCCCTGACGGCGAGCCCCATGGCCTCGGCCATCGGGCCGGGGTGGCGGGCCCGGGTGATCGCCGAGGCGGCGAGGACGGCGTCGCAGCCGAGCTCCATCGCCACGGCGGCGTCCGAGGCGGTGCCGATGCCGGCATCGAGGACGACCGGGACGGTCGCCTGCTCGAGGATGATGGCGAGGTTGTAGGGGTTGCGGATCCCCATCCCGCTCCCGATCGGAGCACCGAGGGGCATGACGGCGGCGCAGCCGACCTCGGCAAGGCGGAGGGCCGTGACGGGGTCGTCGTTGGTGTAGGCGAGGACGACGAAGCCCTTCTCGACGAGGGCGTCGGCCGCCTCGAGCAGCTCGGCGGCGTCGGGGAGCAGCATCCGGTCGTCGGAGACCACCTCCAGCTTCACCCAGTTCGTCTCGAAGGCCTCCCGGGCCGCTTCGGCCGTCAGCACCGCCTCCCGGGCGGTGCGACAGCCCGCAGTGTTGGGGAGCACCTCGACGCCGGCGCGTTCGCAGACGTCGAGGACCGACCCGGGGACTCCGGGGGTCACCCGGCGCAGGGCGACGGTCACGAGCTCGGTGCCCGAGGCCGTGACCGCCTCCTCGAGGGCGCGCATGCTGGGTGCCCCTCCGGTGCCGAGGATGAGGCGGGAACCGAACTCCCGCTCCGCGATGCGAAGGGGGGCGTCGCCGTCGCGTGCCGTCTCGGGCCGCCCGTCGGTGCTCAACATCCGCCCTGCACCGCCTGGAGCACCTCGACGGCGTCACCCTCGGCGAGCCTCGTCTCGGCCCAGTGGCTGCGCGGCACGACGGAAGAGTTGACCGCCACGGCGACCCCGCGCCGCCCGCAGCCGAGTTCCTCGACGAGCACCTCGATGGTGGCGGGCTCCTCGAGGCGCCGGGCGGCGCCGTTCACGCTGAGCTCGATCATGTGAACCTCCCGAGGGTGAACGAGGCGGCCTCTCTCGGCAGTCCGCCGCCGGAGAGGGCGCCGACGAGGGCGTCCCCGGTGACCGGCGCGAGGAGCACCCCGTTCCGGTGATGCCCGGTCGCGAGCAGGAGGCCGTCGACCGGCGTCGGACCGAGCACCGGACCGTTGTCCGGCGTGCCCGGGCGGCTCGCCGCCAGGCACTCGGAGACCGAGAGCTCGCTCAGGGCGGGCAGGAGGTCGATCGCCGCCCGGAGGAGGTCGAGGACGGCACCGGCCCGCACCCCGGTGTCGAAGCCGGCCTCCTGCATGGTCGCACCGACGACGACCTCCCCATCTGTCCGCGGTACGACGTAGACGAACTGGCCCCGGACGTGGGCGCGGACGGTGAGCGAGGGACGGAGGCCGGACGCAGTGGCGCCGAGGCGGAGGATCTCGCCCTTCACCGGGCGGACGGGCGGCACCGCCTCCTCCGGGAGCCCCTCGAGCAGAGCAGCCCGAGCCCCGCTGGCGAGCACCACCGTGGCCGCGTCGAGCCCGCTGCCGTCCTCGAGCTCGACGCCCTCGACCGACCGGGCGCCTTCCTCGCCGGTGGTGCGCAGCCGCTGGACGGCGGAGGTGACGAGGCGGCCGCCGCGCCGCGAGAGGGCGCGCTCGAGGGCGCCCACCACGCGTCGCGGGTCGACCTGCCAGTCGCCGGCAACGAAGAGGCCGCCCCGCACGCTCGGAGCGAGGAGCGGCTCGATCTCCCGGCAGCGCCGGGACGAGCACACCTCGCTCTCGAGGCCGAGCAGGCGGTGCACGGCTGCGAGCTCCTCGAGGACCCGCCGGTCGTCGTCGTCGAAGGCGACCTGCAAGGTCCCCTCCCGGCGAAAGCCGAGGTCCTCCGGTGTGCAGCCGGCGTCGGCCGACAGCTCGTCGGCGAAGGCGGGCCACCGGCGGACCGACTCGAGACCGAGGCGGGTGAGGGGCGCCTCGGCCGCGCTCGCCTCGCCGATCGGGGCGAGCATCCCGGCAGCCGCCCACGAGGAGCCCCGGCCCGGGGCGGGGTCGCAGACGGTGACCTGCGCGCCGGCAGAGGCCGCGCGCCAGCCGACCGTGAGCCCGATGATGCCGCCGCCGACGACGACGACCTGGCGGGGGGTCATGCCGCTGCCCTGGCGAGAGCACGGACGAGCTTGTCGACCGCCTCGCCGGGGTCGGTCGCGCCGTAGACGGCGTCCACCACCGCGACCCCGTGGGCGCCGGCCTCGAGCAGCTCGCCCACGGCCTCGGCGGTCACGCCGCCGATCGCGATCACCGGGACGGTGACCGCGGCCGCCACCGCCGCCACGCCGGCGGGGCCGATCGGTCCCGGGAGACCCTGCTTTGTGGCGGTGGCGAAGGCTGGGCCGACGCCGAGGTAGGAGGCTCCCGCCGCCACCGCCGCCATCCCCGATGCCGGGTCGCGGGCAGTCGCCCCGATGAGGAGCTCCGGGCCGGCGATCCTGCGGGCAGCCGCCACCGGGAGGTCATCGGCGCCGAGGTGGACGCCGTCGGCACCGGCCGCCAGGGCGACGTCGAGCCGGTCGTCGACGATGCAGCTGGCGCGATAGGGAGCGCACAACCCGAGGACGGTCTCGACGAGAGCGAGGACCTCCCGGTCCCCCGCCTCCTTCACCCGCACCTGGACGACGTCGACCCCGGCGTCGAGCGCCGCCGGCAGGACGCCGAGCAGGTCGCGACCCGGGCGGGTGTCGGTGATCAGATGACAGCGGCCCAGCACCTGGCTCCCTTCGCCGGCATGACCCGGATCAGGTTCGACGGTCGGGCATGTTCGCCCCTCTCAGCCCTTCTGCCAGGGCTCCCGTGTGAGACCGGTCTACCCGGAGCTGGGCCGTGCTGTCAACGCAGCGCTTCGAGTGGAGCCGGTGTCGCCTCCGCTGCTCGCCCTCGGCGGCTGGCAGGGCGTCGCGGCCGGTTGCCGGCAGACCCCGCCGCTCGCGGGGCTGGGGCGCTCGAGGGTCGAGGCGGTCAGCCTGCATCTCAGCCAGGCGATCGCGGCCCTCGTGCTGCCGAACGACCTCTCGCTCCCCGCAGGCGCCACCTGCGTTGCCGGTCCCCTGCTCGTTGGGTGGGTGAGCAGTCGGTGACGCTTCTTCTCGGTCACGGTGGCGGCGTTCTCCGGCCTGGCGGCGCCCGGACACCTTGACGTGCCCGCTACGGGCGCGACTCGCACGCCATCGCAACCGGTTCCGCGGACGGGGTCCCTCAGCGCCTCGATCGTGATCGTCCTCGGCGCCATGCTCGTCGGCACCGACGACGTGGCCGGCCTGGTCGCGCTCGCCGGTGTGTCGATGCCTCGATGATCGGCTTCGGGTGGCTGAAGGAGGGCAACGACGCGCCGGGCGGCAACCTCGGCGCGTCCGGTTCGGCGTCACGGCGGGCATCCTCCCGGCGGTGGTCGCCGTCCGGCTGGCCGGCGCCGGGATCGTCCCTGCGTCCTCCCGCCTGCGTCGGTCGGAGCTTCTCGCTGCTCGTGCTGGTCCCGGTCGCTCGGACCTGGTGCCCGGTCGAGATGCGCGGGAGAGGACCCGACTGTAGGGTCATGCCGATACCCCTGTCCGACCACTCCCGCACCGCTCGAACCCGTCACGCCCGTCGCCTCCGCGCTGGGCGCAACCCAGGAAGGCCGCGCCCTCCGGGCCGGCGACCGCCGCTGACCCGGTGCCGGGGAGCACGGCTGTGACGGCGGCCTCGCTTCTCGCCTTCGCCGACGCGCCGCGCTCGGCGGTCAGCCTGCACGTCCTTCTCACCGGACTCCAGACCGGTCCGCTCGCCGCGATCTCCGAGGCAGTCGAGCTCCTCGTTGTCGGGCTCTATCTGCTCGGGGTCCGTCGCCTCGCTCGGCGGGGGAGAACCTGGCCGGCCTGGAACACCGGTGCCTTCGTCGCCGGCATGTTCGTGGTGTGGATCGCCGTCGGCTCGGGCCTGGCCGCCTACGACACCGTCAACGTCACCATGCACGTCGTCCAGCACGTCCTGTTGATGATGGTCGCCCCTCCGCTGCTCGCCCTCGGCAAGCCGGTCACATTGGCGACCCAGGCGGGGAGTCGGACCAACCAGGTGCGCATCGTCAAGTTGCTGCACGGTCCCGTCGTCGCCGCGATCACGTTCCCGGTCGTCGTCTGGTTCCTCTACTACGGAACGATGTACGGCGACTTCATGACGGGGATCTACCAGTACTCGGTCGTTCACCCGCTGTTCCACGACGCGACCCACCTGTGGTTCCTCGCCGTCGGCTACCTCTACTGGCAACCGCTGATCGGGCTCGATCCCGCTCGTTGGCGGTGGTCCTACCCGGCCCGGGCGGGGTCCCTCTTCCTCGGCATGCCCTTCGAGGCGTTCCTCGGCATCGCCATCGCCGGGTTGCCGCGCCCGCTCGCGCCCATCAATACCCTGGCCGACACCCACACCGGCGGCGACACGTTCTGGATCCTGTCGATGGTGGTGACCGGGGTCTGCATGGCGATCGTGATCCTCCAGTGGTTCCGACAGCTGGAGCGGGAGACCGTCAGGGAAGACCGGCGGGTCGAGATGGCGGCTGCCGAGAACCGTGCCTTGGCGGCCGAGCTCGGCGTGGAGGTGCCCGATGGCGCCACCATCCCCTGGTGGCGGGTCGACGAGCTCCAGAGACAGCGGTCACAGTCGGCGGCCCCGGGGCGGCCCGACGCCCCGGACACCGGCGCACAGGCGTAGCGGCCGGGTCATGGGTCGTTCCTCGAGCCGGCGCCCGCCCGGCAGCTGCTCGCCGGAGCGCCTGATCCCGGTCGGTTGCGAGCCGCCGCGAGGCGCTGGGCGCCTCGACTGCGCCCATGAGGTAGGCGCCTGCCCCTCCCAGCCGGGGCTGCAGAGCGCCCCCCGAGCCTCTGCCGAGCTCTGAGGGCCCGGGCTGCCGCGGCTCGTCCGAGCCCGCGCCCCGTCTGCCACACCGGGCGTTCGAACCGGCCCGGTGTGCCGCCGGCCGTCTGACGCTCGGCCAGGTCGACAACGACCGGCTCGGTGGGACCCCCTCGCCCGTGCGACATGATGCAGGTGCCGTCCAGCCTGCTGTGAGATGAGATGACCCCGACCACTCCGATGCACCCTCCCGCCCCGAGCGCAGACCGCTCGCGGCGACAGCTGGCGAGCGTGGCGCTGGCCGTCGCCCTCGCCACGAGCGGGGTGCTCCCGGTGTTCCTCACCGGGGCCCTCTCCGTGCAGATCGAGGTCGGGCTCCACGTCGGCACGACCGCCATCGGGGGCGCCGTGGCGACGTACTTCGCAGCCTCGGCGCTCAGCTCGGTCCGGGCGGGGCGCCTGGCCGAGCGAGTCGGTCCCTTCAAGGTCATGCTCGTCGCCGTCGGGCTTGCCGCGTTCGCCCTGCTCGGAATCGGTCTCATGGCCAACTCCGTGTACGTCCTGCTCGCGTTCCTCGTCGCCGGCGGAGTCTCGAACGGAGCGATGCAGCCGGCCGTGAACCTGCTCCTCGCGAGGGCGGTCGACGAGCACCGGCAAGGCCTCGCCTTCGGCATCAAGCAGGCGGCCATTCCGAGCGCCACCCTGCTGTCGGGGCTCGCGGTGCCCGCGCTCGCCCTCACGGCGGGATGGCACGCCGCCTACCTCGCCGCCGCCGGCCTCGCACTGGTCGTCGGGGCCGCCCTCGTCTTCGGCGGCCGGCGGCTCATGCCTGCGCCCGCAGCCACCGGTGTGCCGGCTCGTGCGGCCGGCGACGCCGGCGTCTCGGGCAGGGGGCGCGAGGCGGGCGGGCCCGGGGGGACCTTCGATCTCCGGTTGCTCGTCTTCCTGGCGGCCGCCATGGCGTGCGGCGTGGCGGCGGCGAACTCCCTCGGCTCCTTTGTGGTGGCGGGAGCCGTCCATGACGGAGTCGCCCCAGGGCTTGCGGGGGTCCTGTCGGCCGCCGGGAGCGTCGTCGGGCTGTCGGCGCGGGTGGGATTCGGCTGGCGAGCGGACCGCACGGGCCTGCGCGGCCGGCGGGCGGCCAACGCCCACCTCGAGACGGTTGCCGTCTTGATCGCGGTGGGCGCGCTCGGCTACGGCATGCTGGCGTTCGGGAACGTCGTTCTGCTCGTTCCGGCCGTACTCATCGCGTACGGCGGCGGCTGGGGCTACAACGGTCTGTTCAACCTCGCCGTCGTGCGGGCGTACCCCGAGAACCCCGGACGGGCGACGGGAGTGGCCCAGGTCGGAACCTACATCGGAGGGATGGTCGGCCCGATCACCTTCGGAGTCGTCGCCGACCATCTCGGCTTCAACGTCGGGTGGGGTCTGTGCGCCGGACTGGCGGTGCTCGCCGTCACCGCCTTCTCGCTCAGCCGCCGGAGCCTCGGAGCGAACCCTGCCACCGACGCCAGGCGAGACGGCCCGCTCCTCGAAGCGAGCGAAGAGGCGTCGGAAGGACCCTCCCCTCCGTCGCCGACGTGGACGGGTGCGTGATCGAACGCCTGACGAGGGCGCCTGGCCCGGGGAGGACCAGGTCGGGCCGGCGGCACGGAGCACCGCCAAGGATGGCTCCTCTGTTCACAGGCCGGTGCCCCCGCCGCGGTCCGATCCCCGGTTCCTTTCTACGTGGCGACGATGCCGGGGCCGTCCAGATCCGGCGCGCCGGCCACCGTGCGATCGTCACAGCTCCCACCGGGCCCGCTCGGTCAACCCCGAGAGACGTGGCACCGAGCGCCCGGTCGGCGCGCACCGCTCAGAGCAGTCATCGGCCGCATGCCCAAGAACGGGCTCTGACGCGGCCGGTCGAGTTCCATCAGACGCCGCCGGGACGTCGACCCTCGGGCGCCTCACGGAGCATGGCGTCGAGTTGGGGGTCGTGGCCGATCGCCCTCACTTCTTGAGCGCAGCGGCAGGCGACCGCGATCTTCGCGGCCCATTCGAGCGCCTCCGCGCGTGAGCCCACCTCGACGACCGTAAGTCCACCGACGAAGTCGGGGTACGGGCCCTCGGTGACCGCCCCGTCGGTGCCCACGATGCTCGCCCTCTCGTCCTCGAGCCCGCCGGCGAGGACGTACACGCCGGCATGCAGAGCCTCCTCGACCACGGCGTGGGCGGCCTTGGCCACGGCGGGCATGTCCTCGTCGGCGATGTGGTCCATGGCGTGGGCGTTGGAGGAAATCAGGTACTGCGTCACCCCGTCACCCCCCTGGCGCGTCTGCTCTCTCCGCCCGAGACCCTAGACGAGCGCCTCGGGACCGGCACTCTGTCAGCAGACATACTGCGGGTCGTTGGCCGGGCGTGGCGCGACGGGTGCGACGTGTTCGCTCACCCTTCTCGTGAGCGCTGAGGTGCCTGCCGCCTCACCTGCGACCTTGACGAGGCCAGGGCGGCGGGAGCTTCGGGCCATGAAGACCAACTGCCGGATCCCCACGCCGAGAAGGTCGAGCTCCCCGCGCCCACGTGATGCGGCTCACCCTCGAGACGGACTGGCCGGCGAGCTCGAGCTCCTGCCCGGATCGAACGAGGGGTCGCTCTTCGCGCCGCTCGGCCGTCCTCGGTACCTCGTGCAGGTGCGCGGTTGCCTCCGAGAGCCGGACGATCACGTGGCCCAACGGCTCGGACCTCGACCCGCCGGCGCGCCATGGCGATTTCGAGCCGCGGGCGTGACCCACTTCCGGCGAGTGCTGAGTGCCCAGTCCGAGCGGTCGTGTCGCAGGTCGACGGCGATCCTCCGCGTCGCCACCTGCAGGCGCACCGAGGAGCACCACTTCTCTCGAAGGCCGGATGGTCCACGCTGTCCAAGCCGCCCTTGCAGACGAGCGGGCACGCTCGCCGGCCCGCCAGCTGAGCGCACCCATCGCTGATTGCGGCCACCGACGACCGGAGGGATCATGCAGGCCATGTCCTTGCCCGCCCCCAGCCTGCAGACCGGCCGGCTTCGGCTGCGGCCCTTCGACGACGACGACGCGACCGACCTGTTCGCGTTGCAAAGCAGCGCGCATGTGCTGCGCTACTGGGACGCGCCGCCCTGGAGCGAGCGCCGGCAAGCCGACCGCTTCATCACGGCTTGCCGGCAGATGGCGGAGCAGGGCACCGGGGTGCGGCTGGCCGTGGATCGGCTCGCTGACGGGGCGTTCATCGGCTGGTGCGCCCTGAACGGGTGGAATCCTGACCACCGCAGAGTCTCGCTCGGCTACTGCTACGACGATGACGTCTGGGGTCACGGCTACGCCACGGAGGCGGCGGCCGCCCTGCTGGGGTGGGCATTCGACAGGCTGGAGCTGAATCGGGTTCAGGCTGAGACCGATACGCGCAACGTTGCGTCAGTCCGCGTGCTGGAGAAGCTCGGATTCCTCCGTGAAGGGAGGCTGCGAGAGGACTGCGTCGTGAACGGCGAGGTCTCCGACTCGTTCGTCTACGGGCTGATCAGGCGGGAGTGGCGGCCGCCGTCCGAGCCGGCTCCCGCCCGCTGATCCCGGCGCTGCCCGCTGTGGATCACCCACCCCGGTCGTTCCTGCGGTGGGCACGCCGCCCCCCGCCGCGCCTCAGCCCGCCTTGAGGCGAGCCTGCCACGGGGATGCGGCGGTCGCCTGGCGAGGTCGGCACACGGCGGGGGAAGGTCTCGTGCTCGTCGAGCACGAGATCGGTGATGTCGGGCAAGGCTCCTTCTCCGGGTGGGTCGGGCGCACGGCCGCGCCGGGTCTCGGTACCAAGGAGGGTCTCGGGTTCAGCCGTCGAGGTTCGCGGCGGTCGGTTCCGAGCCGGGGCGGACGACCACGAGACGGCTCTCCTCGTTGCCGCCGCTGGTCTCCCGGTGGGTCACCCCCAGGGGAGGACGTGGACGAGGTCGCCGGCCCCTGCCGAGACCGTCTCGGCACCATCGGGACCACTTCGAGGAGGGGTTGCCCGGCGGCGACAGGTCGACTCTCGTGGTGGTGCCAGGGGCAGGGTGCACCAGCCCGGCCGCGAGCTGCCCGCTGGCGATGGTCTCCTACCGGCACATCCCCGGCGCACGGTCGGCGTCCGACCAGACCCCGGGCCGGTTGTGACGATTCGCCCGGGCGCGGTCACAGACCCGAGGCTGCCCGCCGCCGCGACAACTCCTGCTCGCTCAGGCCTTGTGGCTCTCGAGGTACGAGAGGTACCACTCGACGGCCTGCGGGATGCCCTCTTCCACCTGGACCGAGGGCACGAAGCCGAGCGTCTCGCCGAGGAGCGAGACGTCCATGCCGTTCTCCTGCACTTCCGCCGCCATGGCGTCCACGAGCTCGAGCTCGGCCGACCGCCCGACGGCCACCTCGACGAGGCGGATCATCTCCATCAGCTGGACCTGCCGCCCGGTGGCGACGTTGAGCACCCGCCAGGGGTCACCGGCGATGGCGGCCCGGGGGCCCCCGCCGGCAGGAGTGGTGCCGAATTCCGCGCCGTCCACGACTGCGAGCGCGACGACGTGGGCGACGTCGTCTCCCCAGACGAAGTCGCGCACCATCTTCCCGTGGCCGTGGACCTTGATCGGCTCGCCGCGGGATATGCGCTCGGCGAAGGTGTACATGGCCATGTCGGGCCGGCCGTCGGTGCCGTAGACCGTGGAGAAGCGCAGCCCGGTGCAGGAGATCCTGGCGGCGTGGGCGTAGCTGAAGGCGAGCAGCTCGTCGCAGCGCTTCGTGGCCCCATAGAGCGAGAGGGGGAAGACAGCGGCGTCCTCCTCCTTGAAGGGCAGGTGCCGGCTGCCCCCGTAGACGGCACCGGAGGAGGCATAGACCATCGTCTTCACCTCATGGTCGACGGTTGCCTTGATGACATTGCCGAAACCCGAGATGTTGGAGGAGATGAAGGTGGCGGGCTCGTCCATCGACTTCCGCAGGCCGCCCTGGGCGGCGAGGTGGACGACGGCGTCGGGCACGGGCCGGAAGAGGGAAGAGACGGCGTCCTCATCCCGGATGTCTCCAGTGATGAGGTGGAAGCCCTGGCGCCCCTCGAGGCGCTCGACCCGATCGTGTTTCAGCTCGGCTGAGTAGGTGGTGTCGAAGTTGTCGATGGCGACGACCTCATGACCGCCATCCAACAGCTCGTCCGAGACCTTTGCTCCTATGAAGCCGGCCGCTCCGGTCACCGCGATGCGCATCGCCATTGCCTAGCAGAGAGCATCGCCGATGACATCTTGTGCCGGTGTCTCCCGAGCGGCGCCGGAGGTGCCCGCCGGCGGCTCGGCTTGTCGGCAGGGAGCCCACCAGCCTCTCGTCGATCGCCTCGGACGCCTGCCAGCTGCATCGAGCGTCCTGGTCCCTCGAGCCCCGCTCGGCCTGGATCCACCGTCTGAGCTCTGCCACACGCGCCTGTCCGGCAGATTGTCCGGGATGCTGCAAGGTTCCGGTTGTTGCCGCTCCGGCGAGAGGCGTGCGAGAGCAGGCCTTTGTTCGGCGGCGTTCGTGCTGGAGATCGCCGGGGCGTGCCACCGGCGATCTCGGGGGCGGTCGCTCAGGTGTGAAGCGAGCAGAGTCGCTCGTAGGCCTCGAGCCACTGTCGGTCCACGGCCAGCTCGTCGGTAGGTGTGGAGGCGCCGTCGGGCGCAAGTGGGTGCGATGCCCGGGCACAGCGAGCAGACGCGGGCGGATCGTCGCCCACTACTACGACATCGAGTCGGGCACCCGCTCCTACGCCGCCCAGGGCCCTGGCGGACTGGCTGGCTTCGACATCCCGATCCCCCGAGACGGCGGACTGCAGGACCTCCTCGCCGACGCGGCGAAGCGCCCGGCGCGCCTCGACCGGGTGATCGTGGCGTCGATCTCCCGTCTGTCACGCGACTCCTCGGTCGTCTTCCGGGTCGAGGACGAGCTGCGATCGGCCGGTGTGCGTCTCTGCGCGGCAGACGAGCCGCTCGAGGAGTCCTTCGGCACCATCGTGCTCCGCCACGTGAACATCGGCATCGCGCCGGGCTACCACCACGAGCTGATGGTCAAGTCCCGCCAAAGCCAGGAGAGCTCGACCCGCCGGGGTTCGCACACCGGCGGCGTCGCCCTCTACGGGTACCGCTTCGTCACCCACGACCACCCGAACCCGCACAAGGCGAGCCGCGGCATCAACAAGCGCACCTTGGAGCTCGACCCCGTTCGCGCGTTGGTCGTGCGCACCATCTTCCCAGGATCCACCGACGCGTTCGCCGCTGATGTGCCTTCCCAAAGAGCACTTCGGCTGGTGCCACTGTTCCGAGCTCCGAAGAGGGTGGTCTCGTGACCGTCACCGGACGGCCTCGATCATGGTACGTGCCAAGCAGCGCTCGAACTGGAACTGGACCGAGCTGCTCGCACGTAGGCAACGTTGCGGAGGGGGAGCGCCCGGCGGAGCCGCCTCCGGCCGTTCCCGGGCACCACCATCGAACGTCCGAGCCGTCAATCCGCGATCTCGAAGATCACCGTGACGTGTGCAAGAACCTCGTCGGATCCGGCCTCCACCGGCACTGACGCAGCGTGGGCAGCGGCGAATGTGGCAAGCCGGCGAGGCGGAGCAGGCATCTCGCTGATGGCGACCACTCGGCCGAGCCGGACGCCGGCGGCGTCGGCCACGCGCTCGGCTTTCGACCGAGCGTCCTTCACCGCCCGGGCCGCCGCGTCGTTGCGCGCCGCCTCGGAGTCGGCGGTGGACAGCTGGAAGCCTCCGAGCCGAAGAGAGTCACCGGCCGCCTCGCTGATGGCGGTCACCACGGCAGGAGCGAGTCCGAGTGTCCGTAGCCGAACGGACATTGAGTACGAGGCCACGTAGGTCACGACCCGAAGACCCCGCTCGTCCATCTGCGGATGGAGGGCTACACCTTGGGTCTGGACGTCACCCTCGTCGATCCCCTGGTGCTTGGTCGCTGCCAGCACCTCTTCCGCGCGACGAGCTACGACGTCGAGCGCCACCGAAGCAGCATCGGCCCTTGCCTCGAGGCCGACATGGAGCACCGCGGCATCTGGCGTCACCGTCGTCGATCCTTGCCCGGTCACGACGACCGTGTTCGGGGGCACACTCCCTGTGGTCATGCCCAGACGCTACCCAGGGACCGGGGAGCAGGCGGGTCCCCCGTGTGTCGGCAACGGTACCCGGGCGCGAGGATGAGAGCACCGGAAACGTGAACCCGAGGTCTTTGAAACGTGAAGACCTCTTGGGCGCCCCCGGCAGGAGCCGGCTCAGTCCTCCGACGGGTGGTGCGGCTGAGCCAGAGGCTGGAGCTGGGGTGAGAGGACCGGCTCCGATTGGGCCGGCGAAGGAAATCCTACTCACATAGCCAGAATGTGGGTATGATTTCCTCCCATGAGGACGGCCAGAGGGTCCGGTCTGCGAGAGCAGCTAGGTGACACGTTCAACTACGGGGAGGCCAAGAAGGCCGGCGTCGGCGACAGGCGGCTGTACGCCCTGCGCGACAGCGGGGAGATCCTCGCGCTCGGCGGCGGGGTCTACCGCTGGGCCGATGCCCCGCCCGCCGACTCCGACCTGGTCGAGATTGCCGAGCGGGTCCCGCACGCCACGCTGTGCCTGGAGACCGCGCTCGCCCGCCACGGCCTGCTGGACGACATCCCCGCCGCCATCGACATCGCCATCCCTCGGGGGAGCGCTCGGCCGTCCCTGAAGGCGCCGACCCGCATCCACCAGTTCGACCCCCGCACCTTCGGCCTGGGACGAAACGAGCTCGAGGTCGGGGCCAGGCGCCCTCTAGGTCTGTACTCGGCCGAGCGGTCTCTCATCGACGTCGTCCGCCTGCGCCACCTCGAAGGCAGCGAGGTCGCCTGGGAAGCGCTGCGGCGCTGGCTTGGCCGCCCAGGCCGAAGTCCCGCCCAGCTGATCGGGCTCGCCCGGGAGTTCTCCCGCGCCGAGCCCGCTTTGCGCCAGGCGCTGGAAGTCCTCCTGTGACCGCTCCCTCCCGGGCCACCCGGGCGGGGCAGGCATACCTTGACCTGCGGGCCAAGGCCCGCGGCGATCGCCGCCCGGTCGACGAGCTCTTGCAGCTCTACGTCCTCGAGTCGTTCCTCGCTCGCCTGGCCGAGTCCCGGTTCGCTGACAAGCTCGTCTTGAAAGGCGGGGTGCTCCTGGCTGCCTTCGGCGAACGCCGCCCGACCCGCGACATCGACCTGCAGGCCCAAGTGCTCGACAACGACGCGGAGAGCGTCCGAGCGGTCATCTGCGAAGTCGCCTCCCTTCGCCTCGACGACGGCGTGGTGTTCGACGTGGGCGGCGCCGCTGCAGCCGTGATCCG
The DNA here is from genome assembly GCA_021797795.1 of Actinomycetes bacterium. Classification (GTDB taxonomy): domain Bacteria; phylum Actinomycetota; class Acidimicrobiia; order Acidimicrobiales; family Bog-793; genus JAKACF01. The sequence continues at coordinate 45,069 of JAJZZB010000007.1, forward strand.
AGACGAGGTCCTGCTCGGCGGCGAGGTCGTCGTGCAGGTGACCGGGTCCCCCTGAGCTGATCCACCCGCTGTGCGAGTCCGAGCCCCCAAGATGGGGGAAGGAGGACCGCACGACATGAAGCGACGCAGGCACACACCCGAGCAGATCGTCCGCAAGCTCGCCGAGGGTGACAAGCTCCTCGGTCAGGGCCAGCCGATCGAGGACGTCTGTCGCCACCTCGAGATCACCGAGTCGACCTGGCACCGCTGGCGCAACCAGTACGGGGGCATGAAGGCCGAGGACGCGAAGCGTCTGAAGGCGCTCGAGCGCGAGAACACGCGGTTGAAGAAGATCGTCGCCGACCAGGCGCTCGACATCGACATGCTGAAGGAGCTGAACCGGGGAAACTTCTGACCCCGGACCGCCGCCGGAGGGCCGTAGCGACCCTCGAGCAGCGGTTCGGGGTCTCCGAGCGCCGAGCCTGCAGGCTCGTCGGCCAACCCCGCTCCACACAACGTCTCGCCCCGCCGGAGCCGGCAGACGACGAGCTCGCCTTGAGGGCCTTCCTCCGGGACTTCTCCCGCCGGCGACCGCGCTGGGGCTGGCGGCGGGCCTTCACCGAGGCGCGCAGGTCCGGCTGGCCAGAGGTGAACCGGAAGCGCATCCACCGCCTCTGGCGGGAAGAAGGCCTTCGTGTGCCCTATCGCAAGCGGAAGAAGCCGCTCCGGGGCATCGGCAAGGCCATGGGGCCGTTCTGCCCGCTGCACCCGAACGTGGTGTGGGCCCTCGACTTCCAGTTCGACCAGACGAGTGACGGGAGGATGCTGAAGCTCCTGAACGTGATCGACGAGAAGAGCCGCGAGTGCCTCGCCATCGAGGTTGCACGCACGATCGACGCCGACGGGGTCGTGGCGGTGCTCGAGCGCCTCGCCCGAGAGCGCGGCGCTCCTCGTTACGTGCGCTTTGACCACGGGCCCGAGTTCATCGCTCATGCCGTCGCGGACTGGTGCCGCTTCAACGGGACCGACACCGCCTTCATCGACCCGGGCTCACCCCCCTTATCCGGCCAATGGATCCTGGGACGAATGACTCGAGCTGCTTGAACAGCTTGAGAAGTGGACTGGTGGTCCACCACTTGGCTGGGTCAATAGTGATACGTATGGCACATGGCCGAGAGGGATCGTGATCAATCGCTGACGGTTACCGAAGCCGACGGCGAGTTCGTTCTCAGTGGCCCCGGTGAGGCCGAGTTCGGCGTCGTGAACGACTACCTGGCCTACCTGAGCGATCGTCGATACTCCCCACGCACCGTGCGCGCCTACGCCTTCGACCTGCTGCACTTCTGCCGGTGGCTGAGCGCCGACGGCACGGCGATCGATGCGGTCAGCACCGACACCCTCATACGGTTTCTCGCCGCATGTCGTGGGGCCCTGCTGCCCGGCCAGCACGGCGGCAACGTGGTCGATCTGCGCAGTGGGCGTTCGGCTGGGTACGCCCCGGCGACGGTCAATCGGCGGATGGCCGCCGTGTCGGGGTTGTTCACCTTCCGGGCGATGCGCGATCCGGCGCTTCCCAATCCGGTGCCACGTGGTGCAGCGGCGCGCCGGAGTGCAAAGGGCGAGCGGTCCGGGATGCTTGGCCACCTGGCCCGGCCCCGCGCTCGTTCCCAGCTGCGTGTCCGCGAACCGCGCCGGCTTCCGCGTGGGCTCGACCGCCAGGAGATCCAGGCACTCCTTGGGAGCTTCCGCAGCGACCGCGACCGGGCGATCGCCGGTCTCATGCTGTTCTCGGGGCTGCGCAGTGCCGAAGTGCTCGGCCTCTGTGTCACCGACATCGACATCGGTCGTGGCTGGGCACGCGTGGTGGGAAAGGGCGACAAGGAGCGCCGGGTGCCGATCGACCCCGACGTCGCCGCGCTGGTGCAGGCCTACCTGCTCGCCGAACGTCCCGAGACGGCCGAAGGGAAGCTCTTCGTGGTCGCGAAGGGACCGCACCGTGGCCAGCCCCTCACCTACGAGGGATTGCGACGCGTCTTTCGCTATCACCGCGAGCGCGCCGGCGTCCCTGCCGGGCACCCGCACGCGCTCCGTCACAGCTTCGGCACCGCCCTCGCCGAGGCCGGCGTGGACCTATCGGTGATGCAGGCGCTCATGGGCCACGACCACGTCGACTCGGCTGCCGCCTACATCCATCTCTCGCCTCAGCACGTGAGGCGTGCCTACGACGGCGCCCGCGCCCGTCAGCGGGCGAACGAGACGGCGCGCTGATGGCAATGCTCCAGATGGCGGCACCATCGGCGCCGGTCGACTTCTACGACGCCTACCTCGAGTGGCTGGCGCGTCGTGGCGTGGGCAACCCGACGTTCCGGTCGGGCGCCCGGAGCTTCCTCGCCCGCTTCCCCGACCCCCAGCGCTGGGCCGAGGAACCCCTCAAAGAGCGTCTCTCCCTTGGCACCCAGACGCGCCCCTTCCTCAATTTCTTGATGCTGCACGGCCATCTGCATCCGGGCTATGACTACCTGCTCGAACGCAGGCTCCACTCGGTGCTGCGTGACGGCGAGGTGAGCCCCCTCGGCCCAGACCTCGCCGCCTTCCTCGGTGCCGCCGAGCGCCTCGGCTACTCCGAGCGGGCGAGGGTCGGGATGGCGTCCCAGGTCGCCGTCCGGCTGCTCATCGAGTCGGGGCGTCGCCTCTGCGACCTCGGTGACGAGGACGCCCATGTGTTCGAGATCGCGATCACCGAACGAGAACAACGCAACGGACGCAACTACAAGCATTACCGCGTCGCGCTCTTTGCTTCTCGCGCCGTCCTCTACCATCTCGGCGCTCCGATGGGCGAGGTTCCCCAGCGCTCGGTTCCCGCGCCATGGAGTTGGCACCAGCACTTTGGGGGCGTCAACGAGGCGTTGGCGCGCTCGATGGCTGCCTACCTGGAGCGGATGGCGGCGACCTTGACCCGATCCACGGTGTCGGGTGCGGCGAGCGAGCTGGCGCATTTCGGACGATTCCTCACCGCCGCCGACCCCGGTCTTGAGACCTTCGCCGACCTGGAGCGCCGCCGGCACATCGAGCCCTACCTGAGCGCCGTGGCAAAGGCGGTGAACGAGCGCACCGGGGAACCCGTCGCCATCTCGACGCGGCGCAGCCGCATCCAGGCGGTCGGCCGGATGCTCGAGGCCATGGCCGAGTGGGGCTGGGAGGAAGCACCGGATCGGCGACTGGTCTTCGACCGGGACAGCCCGCGCCTGCCGCGACCGCTGCCGCGCTACCTACCACCCGACGAGGACCGGCGCCTGGCCGACGCGCTCGAAGTGTCCCCCAATCGGCTGTGCGCCGACGCCTTGTTGCTCGCACGAGCGACGGGCGTGCGGATCGGCGAGCTGTGCGACCTCGATCTCGACTCCGTCCACGAGGTGCCCGGCCAAGGGGCATGGCTGAAGGTCCCGCTCGGCAAGCTCGCCACCGAGCGGATGGTGCCCCTCGACGACGAGACCGTCTCATTGATCGACCGGATCGTCGAGCATCGCTCGCCCGGCCGGCCGCTGCGGCACCCAAGAACCGGACACCTCGTCGAGTTCCTCCTCACCCATCACGGGCGGCGGATCACCTCGGGGACGCTTCGCGACGAGCTCAAGCGCGCAGCCGAGGCCGCCGGTGTGGGTCCGGTCGTGCCCCATCAGCTCCGCCATACGTTCGCAACCGCCCTCGTCAACTCGGGATGCTCGCTCCAGTCGCTCATGGCGATGCTCGGCCACGTCTCTGCCGAGATGAGCCTGCGCTACGGCCGGCTGTTCGACGCCACGGTGCGCGCCGACTACGAGAAGGCGCTCACGCTTGCCAAGGAGCACCTCGGCCCCGTCCTCCCCGAGGCCACCCCGGTGACTCTCGACACCGACTGGCGCCACGCGCCGCTCATCAAGGCCCGGCTCGCCGGGGGCTACTGCGTGCGCGCGCTCGCACAGGGCACCTGTGCCTACACGAACATCTGCGAGCACTGTCCGAACTACCGCACCGATGCAACGTTCCTGCCAACGCTGCTCACCCAGCGAGCCGATGCGAGGTCGCTCATGGACGATGCCCACGCACGAGGTTGGGGCGAAGAAGCCGCCCGCCATCGCCGACTGATCGACCGACTCGACCGGCTCATCTCGGGTGCCCACTCGGCATGAGCGACGACCCCGTCACTCGGGTGGAGGCGGCTTGCGCCGCGCTGGCCGAGGCCGGCGCACCGGTCACCTTCACCGCCGTCGCGGCACGCGCCGGGATCGCCAAGGCCACCCTCTACCACCGCCCGGAGCTTCGCGCCGTCGTGGAGGAACAACGCATCGGCAGCCGAGAGGCGAACACCTTGTCAGGCCTGGTTGTCGAGATCGATCATCTCCGCCAAGGTCTCGAAGCCGTCGCCGCCAAGGTCCGCCGGCACGAAGAGGAGATCCGAGCCCTCCGACGCAGCGCCAGGGGCTGAGCGAATCCTTCCTTCCCGGCCCCACACCATTCTCGGCCCAGATTGGCCGGTTAACCGTGGCAGAACGCCTGGATCGAGTCCTTCAACGGGAGGCTCCGCGACGAGTTCTTGAACATCCAGGTCTTCGAGACCCTGCTCGAGGCCCAGGTCCTCCTCGAAGCCTGGCGGATCGACTACAACGAGAACCGACCCCACTCGGCGCTCGGCTGGCTCAGCCCGGTCGAGTTCCTCGAGAGGTGGCTCACCGACCAAGACCAGCTACAGCTCGCATAGCGAGTGGCTCAACAACCGGGGTCCCCTCAGGCCGACCGAGCCGTTCCCCCCGGGGCGGGTCGCGCCCTCCCGAGCGGGCGGCCGTGCCCGGTGTCCCGTCGGCACCCGCGCTGGGAG
>JAJZZB010000092.1 GCA_021797795.1 Actinomycetes bacterium
CGCGAGCACCGCCTCGAGCTCGGCCGCCAGCCCGGCGCGGCGGGCGTCGGCCGACTCGAGGTCGGCCAGGCGGGACCGGGCCCCGTCCCGGAACCCGATGACGGCCTCGAGGGTGGCGCCGTACTTGCGGCGCAGCTCGGACAACAGCCGGCGCCGCTCCTGCAGGGCTGCCAGCCGCTCGGGGTCGTCCTCGAAGGCCTCCCCCCGCGAGCGCAGCTCGCTCGAGAGGTCGTCGAGCTCGGCGGCGAGGGACTCGGCCCGGGCCGCCAGGTCGGCGAGCGGCTCGTGGTGGAGGGCCGCGATGGCCGCGCCGAGCAGGCCGCGGGCGCCCTCGTCGGCGTCGAGGAGGCGCCTCGCGTCGCCCACCGCCGAGCGGAGGGCCTCGGCCGCCGAGAGCACGGCCTCCTCGGTCTGGAGGGCCTCGTCCTCGCCGGGGTCCTCGAGCCGGGCTCCCTCGAGCTCCTCGAGCTGGAAGCGGAGCAGGTCGAGCTCGCGGGCGAGGGTCCGCTCGTCCCCGCCGAGGTCGGCGAGCCGCTGGCCGACAGCCCTGGCCTCGCCCCGGAGGCGGTCGACCTCCCCGGTCGTGACGCCGGCATAGCGGTCGACGGCCGCCCGCTGGGTCTCGGGGCGGAGCAGGGACTGGTGGGCGTGCTGACCGTGCAGGTCGACGAGGCCCGCCCCGACCTCCGAGAGGGCGGCGGCCGTCGCCATGTGGCCGTTCACGTAGGCCCGGGAGCGCCCGTCGGCCGGGATCTCGCGGGCGAGGACGACCTCCTCGTCCGGCGCCTCGAAGCGACCCTCGACGATCGCCGCCTCCGCTCCGACCCGGACGAGCGCGGGGTCGGCCCGTCCTCCCGTGAGCAGCTCGAGGGCACCGACGAGGAGCGTCTTGCCGGCTCCTGTCTCGCCCGTGAGGGCGGTCATACCGGCTCCCGGCCGGATGAGGAGGTCCTCGATGACGCCGAGGTTGCGGACCCGCAGCTCGCTCAGCACGGTCCTACCGGTCGGCGAGTCCGAAGCGGGAGCGCAGGACGGCGTGGAAGTCGAGCTCGCCGAAGGTGACGAGGCGGGCCGGCTCGTCCGCCGCCCGGCAGGTGACCGTGTCTCCCGCCTCGAGCGGGACCACGACCGAGCCGTCGACGACGGCGGCGGCCGGGTGGCCGTCGAGGAGCACGAGCTCGACCGGCTCGTCGGGGTCCAGCACGAGCGATCGGTCGAACACGAGGTGCGGCGCCACCGGGGTGAGCACGATCGCCCTCAGGCGGGGCGAGAGGACAGGCCCTCGCGCCGAGAGGTTGTAGGCCGTCGAGCCGGTCGGGGTGCAGGCGAGCAGGCCGTCGGCCACATAGGTGAGGAACGGGCGCCCCGAGATCCCGACCCCCACCCTGATGGTGTGCCCGGGCGCCGTCTTCTCGACGATGACCTCGTTGAGGGCGAGGAGGCGGTGGCGCCTCCCGCCCGGCTTCACGACGTCGGCCTCGAGCACCATGCGCTCCTCGACGAGGAAGTCGCCGGCGAGGAGGCGCTCGAGCGCCGATTCGAGGCCGTTCGGCTCGACCTCGGCGAGGTAGCCCATCCGGCCGAGGTTGACGCCGAGCACCGGGATCCCGCGACCGAGGGTGAGCTGGACGGTGCGCAGCATCGTCCCGTCGCCGCCGAGGCTGATGGCGAGGTCGACGTCGGGCGCGCTGTCCGCCTCGTCGCTCCAGACGAAGACCTTCCGGCCCCGGGCTTCCCACCACGCCCGAGCCGTGGCCGCCAGCGCCTGGGCACGGCCGCGCTCGGGATGGACCACGAGCAGGACGGAGTTCACGCGGGTCATCCTCGCGGGTCGGTCGGGTCGCCGCCAGCAGCCTGCGAGGAAGGCCGGCGGTGAGCGATCAGGAGGACGTGCGCGCCCTGGTGGTGGCGGCGGCCTTCGTGGTGGTCTTCTTCGTCGTCCCGCCGGCCTTCTTGGCGCCTGTGCCGCCGGGCTTGCGGGCCGCCGCCGACTTCTTCGGTGCCGACTTCTCCGGCGGAGCGGCCTTGCGGGACGTCGTGGCCTTCTTGGCGGCCGGTGCCGCCTTGTTCGCCGGGACCCCGGCTACCGGTGCCTTCTTGGTCGCTCTTGCCGGGGCCTTCTTGGCTGCCTTCCTGGCGGGAGCGGCGGCCGCGGTGGCGGGCGGCCGGCTCTCGGCCGTCCGCGCCCGGCGCTCGCCCTCCTCCCTCAACTTCTCGGTCTCGCGGGCGGCGTTTGCCCCCGCGTCAGCCGCCCGCCTGGTCGCCTCGCGGATGGCCATCTCTCCGGCCTTCCGAGCGAGGTCGACCACGCGGTCGAACGTCGCCGTCAGATCCTCGTGGTTGACGAGGCCGAGCTGGTCGACCTGCCGCCGCACCTCGTCGCGCACGAGCGAGGCGAGCTGCTCGGCGCCACGCCGGCTGCGGGCGACGAGGTCCTCGATCCACTCCTCGGCGTTCTCGCGGCCCACCTCGCCTTCCTCGACGAGCTCCCTGACGATCTCCTCGGCACGCTGGCGCGTGAGCTGGGTGAGAGCCAGGCCGGCGCTCAGGCAGCGCTCGAAGGGGTTTCTCGATGCCATAGGTCCGATTGTACGGCTGGCCTTGTCTGACGGCTACCGGCTCAGGCCGGTCGCTCAGCGCGATCGAGCGATCCCGGGTCCGCCAGCACCGTCTCGACGAGTGAGGAGAGATCAGCTGCCTCGACATCGGCCGGCGGGTCGAGGCGCCCGTGATCCTTCGGCGTCACGCCTGTCAGCACGAGGCCGAAGGGGACGCCGAGCGCCCGGGCGAACCGGCCGTCGGTGGAGGGACGGTCGCCGACCATGACCGTCACGGTGCCGACCAGCTCCCGGACGAGCGCGGCGACGGGCGCATGCGGCTTGCCGGCCACGATCGGTGTGGCGCCGCCGGCGGTGGCGACCGCCGCCACCACCGAGCCGGCGCCGGGGAGCAGCCCATGGGCGGTCGGGAAGGTGGCGTCCTCGTTGGTGGCGACGAGCGTGACCCCGCCGGCGCGAAGCGCCGTCGTGGCGGCCGCGAGGCGCGAGAAGTCGAAGGCGAGGTCCATTCCGACCACCACCTTGGAGACCGCGCCGGGCTCCCCCTCCCCCGGCTCGACGACCTCGGCTCCGCGCAGCCGGAGCTCCTCGGCGAGCCCGGGGCCCCCGAGGAGGAGCACGCGCTCGCGGGGCTCGACGAGCCGGGCGGCGGCCATGGAGGAGCTGACCACGTCGTCGAGACCGGCGGGGATGCCCATGGCCTCGAGCTTGGCCACGTGGTCCGCACGCCGGGGCCAGGAGTTGTTCGTGAGGAATACGACCCGCTCCCCTGCCGCCCGCAGCCGGGCGACGGCCTCCGCCGCCTTGTCGATCGGTTGGTCGGCGAGCCAGATCACGCCGTCGCAGTCGAGGAGCCACGTCATGCCCGCATGCTGCCAGATGCCGTGGCCGCGCCGTTCTGGCGCAGGCGGCGAAGGGCTGGTAGGTATGGCTCATGGCCCGCTTCTCCCGGTTCCGCGGCACCGTCTACAACCCGGATCGGGTCGATCTCGACTCGGTCGTGGCGCCGCCCTACGACGTCGTCGGTCCGGCGGAGAGGGCCGAGCTGGCGGCGCGTTCGCCGTACAACGCCATCCTCGTCGAGCTGCCCGAGCAGGAGGGCGACCGCGACCGCTACCAGCACGCGGCCGACCTGTGGACCCGCTGGCACTCCGAGGAGATCGTCGCCCGGGCACCGCAGCCGACGTTGTACGCCTACCGGATGACCTTCACCGAGGAGGACGGCTCGACCCGGACGACCAACGGCGTCCTCGGGGCGCTCGGCCTCGACCCCGGCCACACGGGCGAGGTGCTGCCGCACGAGCAGACCATCTCCAAGGACAAGCACGACCGTCTCTCGCTTCTGAAGGCGGCACGTACCAACTTCTCGCCCATCTGGGGCCTCTCGTTGGCTCTCGGGCTCGGCGAGTGGTGCGAGCGGGCGGCCGAGACGCCGAGCAGGGCATTCCGGGCGACCGACTCGGACGGCACCGTGCACGAGTGCTGGGCCGTCACCAACGCCGAGCTGCTGTCGCACGCCGAGGAGCTGGTCGGCTCCACCCCGGTTCTCATCGCCGACGGCCATCACCGCTACGAGACGGCCTGCGCCTACGCCGAGGAGGCGGCGGGAAGCCCCGGGTCCGGCGCCGTCCTCGCCCTCGTCGTCGAGCTCTCGGAACGAGAGCTCGCCGTCCAGGCCATCCACCGCCTGCTCACCGGCGTTCTGGCCAAGGACCTGCCCGGGCTGCTGGCGCCGTCCTTCGAGCTCGCTCCCGGTGCGGGCGACCCGATCGAGCTGCGGGACTCGATGGTGAAGGCGGGAGCCCTAGGCCTCGTCCTTGCGGGAGAGAGCTTCCTCATGTCGCCCCGGCCCGAGCTGCTGGCGGCGGCAGGAGACGACCTCGACTCGAGCCTGCTCGGCCACGCCCTCGAGAACGTGCGCGGCATCGAGGTCCGCTACCAGCACGGTGCCCGGGAGGTCGCACGGGCGGTGTCCGAGGGCGAGGCGGCCGCTGCCGTCCTGCTCCGCCCGGTGTCGGTCGAGCAGATCGCCCGGACCGCACACGGGGGCAGGCGGATGCCGCCGAAGTCGACCTTCTTCTACCCGAAGCCCCGGACCGGGATGGTGTTCAGGGAGCTCGACGCCGGCTGAGCTCCGCCGTCAGCCGACGGTCCAGGAGGTCCCCGACCTGAGCAGCGACTGCAGGTCGCCCGCCCCCTTTCGCGCCTGGGCCTCGAGCAGCTGGGAGTCCACCAGGCTCCCGTAGTCAGGACGCTCGACGGCCCGGAAGACGCCCATCGGCGTCGGCTGGTGGGGCCCCGTGGCGATCCGGCTCAGCGCGAAGGCGAGCCCGGGGTCCTCCCGCGTCTCGTCGTGGACGAGGATGGCGTCCTCTCCGACGTCGGCCACCTCGGCGATCTCGAGTTGCCCGCGGTCGTTCATGATCAGACCGCGGTGCCCGTCGGCGCCGAAGCGGATCGGCTGGCCGTGCTCGAGAGGGATCACCATCTCCTCCCTGCTCGCCCGGCCGGTCACTGCCTCGAAGGCGCCGTCGTTGAAGACGTTGCAGTTCTGGTACACCTCGACGAGAGCAGCGCCGCGGTGGTCGTGGGCGCGGCGGAACATCTCCTGCATGTGCTTGCGGTCCATGTCGTGGGTCCTCGCCACGAACGACGCTTCGGCGCCGAGAGCGAGGCTGACGGGGTTGAAGGGCGTGTCGAGCGAGCCGAACGGCGTCGACTTCGTGACCTTGCCCACCTCCGAGGTCGGCGAGTACTGGCCCTTGGTGAGGCCGTAGATCTGGTTGTTGAACAGCAGGATCGTCAGGTTGACGTTCCGCCGGAGGGCGTGGATGAGGTGGTTGCCGCCGATCGAGAGGGCGTCGCCGTCGCCGGAGATGACCCAGACGTCGAGGTCGGGGCGGGAGATGGCGAGACCCGTGGCGATGGCCGGCGCCCTGCCGTGGATGGAGTGCATCCCGTAGGTGTTCATGTAGTACGGGAAGCGGGCGGCGCACCCGATTCCCGAGACGAAGACGGTGCTCTCCCTCCTGACGCCGAGCTCGGGAAGCAGGAACTGCACGGCAGCCAGGATCGAGTAGTCGCCACAGCCGGGGCACCACCGGACGTCCTGGTCGCTCGCCCAGTCCTTTCGCGTCGTGACGGGAACGGCTACCTCGGTCATCGGCTCTCCTCCTCCGCCTGCCCCGCCGGCTCGTCGAGCTCCGCCAGGGCGTCGCTCACCGCCTGCTCGATCTCGGTGACCGTGAACGGGGTGCCCTGCACCTTTGTGAGGGCCCGGGCGTCGACGAGGAAGTCCGCCCGCACGAGCCTCGTCAGCTGGCCGAGATTGCCCTCCGGGACGATCACCCTGTCGTAGCGGCGGACCACCTCGCCGAGGTTGGCCGGGAACGGGTTGAGGTGGACGAGGTGGACATGTGCCACCCGCCGTCCGTCTGCTCTGACCCGGCGCGTGGCTGCCGCGATGGCGCCGTAGGTCGAGCCCCAGCCGAGCAGCAGGACCCGAGCCTCGCCGCTCGGATCGTCGACCTCGACAGCAGGGATGTCCTTCGCGATGCCGGCGATCCGGGCAGCTCGGAGGTGGACCATCTTCTCGTGGTTGACGGGGTCGTAGGAGACCTCGCCGGTGCGGTCGGCCTTCTCGAGGCCGCCGATGCGGTGCTCGAGCCCCGGTGTGCCGGGGAGCGCCCACGGGCGCGCCAGGGTCTCGGGGTCCCGGGCGTAGGGGAGGAAGGGCTGCTCGCCGTCAGCGGCGGGGGCGAAGGTCGTCGAGATGTCGGGGAGGTCGGAGACCGACGGCACCTTCCACGGCTCCGAGCCGTTGGCGAGGTAGCCGTCGGACAGCAAGAAGACCGGGGTCCGATACTTGAGGGCGATCCGGACGGCCTCGATGGCCGCGTCGAAGCAGTGCGAGGGCGTCTTCGCCGCCACGATCGGGACCGGCGCCTCGCCGTGGCGCCCGAACATGGCGTGCAGCAGGTCGGCTTGCTCGGTCTTGGTGGGCAGGCCGGTCGACGGACCTCCCCGCTGGATGTCGACGATGAGGAGCGGCAGCTCGAGGCTGACGGCGAGGCCGATGGTCTCCGCCTTCAGATCGACGCCGGGTCCGCTCGTCGTCGTCACGCCGAGGGCGCCGCCGAAGGCGGCCCCGAGGGCGGCTCCGACGCCGGCTATCTCGTCTTCGGCCTGCAGGGTCCGCACCCCGAAGTTCTTGTGCTTGGAGAGCTCGTGCAGGATGTCGGAGGCGGGCGTGATCGGGTAGGAGCCGAGGAACAGCGGCACCTTTCCGAGCTCGGCGGCAGCCAGCAGGCCCCAGGCGACGGCGGTGTTGCCCGTGATGTTGGTGTAGGTGCCCGGCTCGTGCTGGGCGGCAGGGACCTCGTAGACCGACTCGAAGAGCTCGGCGGTCTCGCCGAAGTGGTAGCCCGCCCGGAAGGCGAGCGTGTTGGCTTCCACCACCACCGGGTTCTTGCCGTAGCGCTTGGCGATCCAGTTCTCGGTGACGGCCGTCGGTCGCTGGTAGAGCCAGGCGACGAGGCCGAGGGCGAAGAAGTTCTTGCTCCGCTCGGCGTCGCGGGCTTTGGCTCCGCTCGGCTTGCAGGCCTCGAGGGTGAGCGAGGTCATCGGAACCTCGTAGACGCGGAAGCCCTTGAGGCTGCCGTCGGTCAGCGGGTTCGAGCCGTAGCCCGCCTTCTCGAGCGCCCGCTCGTCGAAGGCGTCGGAGTTGACGACGGCCGTGCCGCCGACGGGCAGGTCACCCACGTTCGCCCTGAGGGCGGCCGGGTTCATCGCGACGAGCACGTTCGGAGCGTCGCCAGGGGTCAGGATGTCGTGATCGGAGATGTGCACCTGGAAGGCGGAGACGCCTGCGAGCGTGCCGGCGGGCGCCCTGATCTCCGCCGGGAAGTTCGGGAGAGTCGAGAGGTCGTTGCCGAAGATGGCGCTCTCGGTCGTGAACTGGTCCCCCGTCACCTGGATCCCGTCGCCGGAGTCGCCGGCGAAGCGGATCACCACCCGATCGACGAGCTGCACTCTGCGGTCAGCGTGATGTTCGGATTCCGTCGTGCTCGTCACCGCGTCACCGTCCCCGTCCTTCGCGTGAAGTCCACTTTACCGTCTGAGACGAAGACGGCCGTGATGTCTCACCGCCCTGTTGAGGAGTCCTGCAGGGTTCTCAGGCGACCGTGACGGTGGTGTCGAGGAAGACGTCCTGAACGGCGTTGATGAGGGCGACGCCCTCGTCCATCGGTCGCTGGAACGACTTGCGCCCGACGATGAGACCCATGCCGCCCGCCCGCTTGTTGATGACGGCGGTGCGGACCGCCTGGGCGAGGTCCGAGGCTCCCTTGGACTCGCCACCGGAGTTGATGAGGCCGATCCGGCCGGCGTAGCAGTTCACGACCTGCCAGCGGGTGAGATCGATCGGGTGGTCGGTCGTGAGCTCGTCGTAGACGAGCGGGTCCGTCCGGCCGAACTTGAGCGCCGTGTAGCCGCCGTTGTTCTCGGGCTGCTTCTGCTTCACGATGTCGGCCTCGATGGTGACGCCGATGTGGTTCGCCTGCCCGGTCAAGTCCGCCGACAGGTGGTAGTCGGCCTCGGGGGTCTTGAACTCGGGGTTGCGCAGATAGCACCACAAGACCGTGTAGAGGCCGAGGCGGTGGGCCTCGGCGAACATCTCGCTGACCTCGCGGATCTGGCGCGTCGCCTCGGGGGAGCCGAAGTAGATGGTGGCACCGACGCCGACCGCACCGAGGTCGGCCGCCTGGCGGACGGTCCCGAAGGGCACCTGGTCCGCCTGGGTCGGATACGTGAGGAGCTCGTTGTGGTTGAGCTTCACGATGAAGGGGATCTTGTGGGCGTACTTCCTGGCCACGATGCCGAGGCCGCCGAGTGTCGTGGCGAGAGCAGAGCACTGTGCCTCGAGCGCCAGCTCGACGAGCCGCTCGGGGTCGAAGTACTCCGGGTTCTTCGAGAAGCTGGCCGCAGCCGAGTGCTCGATCCCCTGGTCGACAGGCAGGATCGAGAGATAGCCGGTCCCCCCGAGGCGCCCGTGACCGAAGGTGGCCTGGAGGTTGCGCAGCACCGAGATGGGACGGTCGCTCGCGAGGAGGACCCGGTCGACGAAGTCGGGGCCGGGGAGGGTCAGCCTCTCGCGCGGGAAGGCGGTCGCCTGGTGCGTGAGCAGGGCGTCGGCCTCGTCGCCGAGGAGCTCGTGGACGTCAGTCCCCACCTTTCCTCCTTTTCACGGTTGCAACGGTGCCTCCAGCCTAACGGCCGGCCGCCCCGGGGCCCCGGTGGGCCGCCAGTGCGACGGCCGCGTCGGCCGCCAGCCAGAACAGCCGCTGGCGGACGTCGTGCGCGCCGATCCAGCCGCGGTGCTCCCACTCCTCGCCGGCAAGCGAGTCGCCGGCGTACAGGAGCTGGCCGACATGAGCCTGGCGGAAGCGGGCGACGGCGAGCAGGGCGGCGGCCTCCATCTCGACCACGAGACAGCCCTCCTGCCTCCGACGGGCGACCTTGCGGCGCGTCTCCCTGTAGGGCGCGTCCGTGGTCCAGGTCTTGCCCCTCTCGTAGGGGACGTCCGCCTCGCCGAGCACCTGCTCGAGCACGGAGACGATCTCGGGGTCCGCCGTCACCGTGCGGGAAGCCGGCAGGTAGTGGTAGGAGGTGCCCTCGTCCCGCACGGCCTCGTCGACGACCACCACGTGCCCGAGGGCGAGGGAGTGGTCGAGGGCACCGCACCCACCGCAGACGACGATCGTCCTGCAGCCGTAGTCGATGATCTCCTCGAGGAAGGTCGCCGCCAGCGGAGCACCCAGCCCTGCCTGGTAGAAGGCGAGCCGCTGGCCACGGTGCTCGATCTCGTAGACGGCGTGCCGGCCGTGCTCTGCCACGAGGTGGGTCAGCACCTTCGCCTCGCGCTGTCGGGCGATCCGGGCGACGGCATCTCCGAAGAAGCAGGCCACACCGACGGGCGGGATGCTGAGGTCGGCCGGCGAGGCGGCCCCGAAGTGCGCCGACGGCTCGATCATGGCGCTCGGGTCGGGGTCGTACTCGAGAAGGGGGACGTCGGGCCCCGCGCCCTCGGGGGACATCGCCCTCAGACGTTGAACCGGATCTCGAGGACGTCGCCGTCCTGGACGACGTAGTCCTTGCCCTCGAGGCGGACCTTGCCCTTCGCACGGGCGGCAGCGAACGAGCCGGCCTCGAGCAGCTCGCCCCAGTCGATGACGTCGGCCTTGATGAAGCCCCGCTGCAGGTCGGAGTGGATGACGCCTGCGCACTCGGGGGCCTTCGCCCCCTTTCGGAACATCCAGGCGCGCGACTCCTTGTCCCCCGTCGTGAGGAAGGTCTGTCGCCCGAGGATCCGCCAGGCGGCGGCAGCCACCCGAAGCAGGGCTCCCTGTCCGAGACCCAGGCCCTCCAGCAGCTCCTTGCGCTCCTCCGGCTCGAGTCGCGCCGCCTCGGCCTCGAGCTGGACACAGACCGCCAGCACCTCGCCCGCTCCGCCGAGATGCTGCGCCACCTGGTCTTCGAGCTCCGCCGTGTCGCCGAGCTGGCCCTCGCCGACGTTGACGACCGCGACGAGCGGCTTGTTGGTGAGCAGGAACAGTGGCCGGAGCGCCGCGCGGCTCTCGGCCGAGAGCCCGGACCGGTACAGCGGCGTCCCGTCGTGCAGGAGCTCGAGCGCTGCGGGTGCCGCCGCCATGGCCGCGCCGAGGGCGGGGTCCTCCCCCGGCCGACGCTTGCGGGAGAGCTGGCTCTCGAGCGAGGTCGCGTCGGCGAGCACGAGCTCGAGCTCGAGCGTCTCGAGGGCGCTCAGGGGGTCGGACTCGCCGGGCACGGTCTCGTCGGGGAAGGAGCGGAGCACGAGAGCGAGGGCGTCCACCTCTCTGACCCCCGCGAGGAAGCGGGCACCGAGACCCTCGCCGTGCTCGCTCGACTTCTGGACACCCGCAATGTCGACGACCTCGAAGGCGGCGGGCACGACCTTCTTCGACTTGCTCATCTCGGCCAGCGCATCGAGCCGAGGGTCCGGCACGTGAGCCACACCGATCTCGGTCTCAGTCGTCGAGAAGGCGTGCGCCGCCACGAGGGCGTCCCCCCCGGTGAGCGCGTTGAACAGTGCCGACTTGCCGCTGTTCGGCAGGCCGACGAGACCGAGGCGGTCCATCAGCGGATCGCCCTCAACCTCTCGGCGGCATCGAGGAGGTCCGGCGCCTGGGTGGCGACGCGGGAGAAGAGCTCCCGGGCCCGCGGCAGGTCGCCTGCGAGCTCGTAGAGGTGGGCGAGCGCGTACCACTCACGAAGGAGCGACACATCGGCCTGCTTGCGCCGCTGCCGGGCGGCCGGCTGGAGCAGCACGATTGCACCCGCGAGGTCGCCTGCGTCGGCCAGGGCGCCGGCCATGACGAGCCGCCCCTCGACCAGCACCTCCTTGTCGACCCCTTCTCGGCGCAGGCTCTCCCAGATCTCCCCCACCTTGTCGAGACGGCCCATCGCCCGCTCGCAGTCGGCGATAACCGGGTACTGGTCGAAGCTGCCGCTCATCTCGTGGACGGCGCGCAGCTCCCTGGCGGCGTGCCGCCAGCGCCCGAGCCGGTACAGGATGAGCCCGTGGAGCTCACGGGCGGCTGCCGAGTCCGGCGCCGCGTCGAGCACCGCCCTGATGCTCTGGAGGGCCTCCTTGTAGCGGTCCCTCTCGTAGTCCTGGGCAGCCTTGACCATCCTGCGCTCGAGCACGAGGGCGGTGCGGGGGTCGGTGAGCGCTCGCAGCTCGTCGACAACCGCCCGGGGCAGCTCGAAATTGCGCTCACGGCGGGACCGAAAGCGGACTGGGTCGGGAGCCCCGTCGTCGAGCTGCGCTCGTGCGACGCGCTGCGACTTGGTTCCCCCGTTCCCGTCGTTGCCTCGCGACGTCCGGGCACGACGAGGATCGTGGCCTTTCGGGCTTGGTGCCCGACGGGTGGACCTTCCGCCACCTTGGTGCGGGCTCATGGGAAGGACCATAGCGCCGGGGAACATGCCTCTCTCGGCCCCGTTCGGCCGGATCGTTCGTGGTCATGTCAGGAGCCGCGCTCCGGAGCAGCCCGCGGTCGGTCTGCCCTGGAGCGCGCAACAGCCCCGTGCCGGTGCGGGTGCACCGACACGGGGCTGTTGCTCAGAAATATTCCGGCGGCGACCTACTCTCCCAGGGAGTCACCCCCCAAGTACCATCGGCGCTGGCAGGCTTAACTTCCGTGTTCGGGATGGGAACGGGTGTGACCCTGCCGCTATGGCCACCGGAAACCTGTGCTCGGGTCGGCGAGCGTACCGCCGCCCCTGTGAGCGTTCCATAGCGAGCACGAGCTCCAAGCCCTCGGCCGATTAGTACCGGTCGGCTGAACACATTGCTGTGCGTACACCTCCGGCCTATCAACGTGGTGGTCTGACCACGGGCCTTACCAGGTTAACCCTGTGGGAGATCTCATCTTGGAACGAGCTTCGCGCTTAGATGCTTTCAGCGCTTATCCCTTCCGTAGGTCGCAAACCAGCGGTGCCCTTGGCAGGACAACTGGCACACGAGAGCTACGTCCGTCCCGGTCCTCTCGTACTAGGGACAGCCTTCCGCAGATCTCCTACGGCTGCACCGGATAGGGACCGACATTCTTGTTACCACCGGCAGTGGCTGCCGGGGGCCAGGTCATTTCTGCCTGGCTCTGCATGTCGCCATGCAGATCGGACCATATCTTCACCTCAGCGAGGTGCTCGGCGTATGGTCTCTGAGGATTCTGGACATCGTACGGATCCAGTCTTTCCTGCTGATTGTCCGCACCTGTCGCATTGTCACTGCTCCACGTTGAAGGGTTCCGACCGTACCTATCGGGGGTGTCCCCAGACGCATGGAGCGAGTAGCGCAGGATGCACGGAGTTTCCAGCATATAGCCGAGTTTATAGACAGCGCGGTTGGGTTCCACTGTCTCACGACGTTCTAAACCCAGCTCGCGTACCGCTTTAATGGGCGAACAGCCCAACCCTTGGGACCGGCTTC
>JAJZZB010000093.1 GCA_021797795.1 Actinomycetes bacterium
CGGGACGGCCGAGTCGTTGCGAATCACGACACTCACGGGATGACCGAGGACGAGCTCGTCGAGCTCATCATCGGACGGAAGATGGAGCCGCGCCCTCAGACGTCGCTGCCTCCGCTTGCAGCCGCCTCTACGCCTTCGATGACCGCCACCGGCGTGCACGGACAGGAGATCGAGGAGCTTGCGTTCACGCTCCGGCCGGGCGAGGTCCTCGGTCTGACGGGTCTCGTGGGCTCCGGTTTCGACGAGGTGATCCGAATTCTCGGCGGCGCAGGGGTGACATGTGGTGGAGAGGCGACGCTCCACGGCCGGCGGCTCGACCTCGGCACTCTCTCTCCCGCCACTGCGCACAAGGCAGGTATCTCGCTCGTCCCGCAAGACCGCCAGAAGTCCGGCGTGGCACCCGTGCTCACCGTGCTGGAGAACATCTCGCTGTCCATTCTCGACCGCCACCGCGGCCTCGCCGGCAGGATCCGTCATCGCCGTCTGCGCGAAGAGGTGTACCGGCTCTTGGAAAACTACGGAGTCCGCCCCGCCGATCCCGATCTGGAGGTCGGCAGCCTGAGTGGAGGGAACCAGCAGAAGGTGCTGATCGCCAAGGCGATGGCGAGCACGCCGAAGGTCCTGCTCCTCGACGAGCCCACGCAGGGCGTCGACGTCGGAGCGCGCGCCGACATCCTGAGGAAGCTCAGGGAGGTAGCACGCTCGGGAACGGCGGTCATCTGCGCGACGACCGACGCTTCGCAGCTCGAAGAGCTCTGCGACCGAGTGATCGTGCTGCGACGAGGCCGGCTGTCGGCAGAGCTGACCGGAGAAGCCATCAACGAGGACCGGATCGTCGAGGAGACCTACAGCTCTGTCTCCTGAGCCGCGGGATGCCGCACGCGGCACGGCATCCTACGACCACACGAGGCAGGACGAGCAGGGAGTGGACATGTCAGTCGAGGTCAGTCAGTCGACGATCGGTGGCCCCGCCGACGAGCGGCCGGTAGCGCCAACACCCGACGGCGTTTCGTCACGGAATGCCGTAGGCAGCTGGCTCGCTCGCGCGTCGGTTCCCATCGCGTGGGCGGTCGTGGTCGTGATCTTCTCGGTGCTGCGTCCCGAGACGTTCCCGACCGTCGGCACCTTCGGCGCGATCTTCGGATCGCAGGCGGTCCTCGTGATCGTGACGCTCGGCTTGCTCATCCCCCTTCGCGCGGGAGACTACGACCTCTCAGTGGCCGGAACGCTGACCCTGTCCTCGATGATCATCGGCCGACTGAACGGCGGCGCACGCATCGAGATCTGGGCCTGTGTCGCGATCGCGCTCGCGATCGGGGTCGGCGTCGGGCTCGTGAACGGGTTCTTCGTGCGGGTCTTCGGCATCAATCCGTTCATCGTGACGCTCGGGATGGGCACGTTACTGCTGGGCGTGACCCTGCTCATCAGCAACGACCAGACCTATGCCGGTGTATCCCAAGGCCTCGACAACATCACGGAGGTCGACCGATTTCTCGGTATACCGCTGGAGTTCTACTACGCGTTGGCCATCACCGTGGTCGTGTGGTATGTGTTCGAGCATACGACCTTGGGCCGGCGTCTCTTGTTCGTCGGTAGCGGGCGCGAGGTCGCTCGTCTCAGCGGCATCCGGGTGGAGCGGATGCGTGTCGGCGCTCTTGTCGTTGCGGGTTTCCTGGCGGCACTGGCAGGGATCTTCTTCGCCGGCACGTCGGGGGCGGCGAACCCGACGGCCGGAGCGACGTTCCTTCTCCCTGCCTTTGCTGCGGCGTTCTTGGGCGGCACCACGATCACGCCGGGACGGTTCAACGCCTGGGGCACCCTCCTCGCCGCCTACTTCCTCGTCACCGGTGTGACGGGGCTCGCCATCCTCGGTGCTCAGAGCTGGGTTCAAACAGTCTTCTACGGCGGGGCCCTCATCCTCGCGGTCGCGTTCGCGCAGCTCTCAAAGGGGAGGAAGAGCCAAGAGATCATCTGAAGAGCAGGCCGCACGGCGCGTACCGCGCCGTCGAGCAGCAGGTTTCGTGCTGCGAACTACCAAAGCGCTGACGTGCTGTCAGCAACATCTGAAACAGAGGAGGAAATACAGTGTCCGGTATTGTGAGAGCGGCGATCGTCCAAGCGAAGTGGACGGGCGACAAGGAGTCGATGATCGTCGCCAATGTCGCGATGGCCAAGGAAGCAGCGTCGCAAGGCGCGCAGGTGCTGTGCTTCGAAGAGCTCTTCTACGGCCCATACTTCTGCCAGGTGCAAGATCCGGAGTACTACGGCTACGCGGAGCCCATTCCCGGCCCGACCACCGAACGGATGATCCAGCTCGCCGCCGAGACCGGCATGGTCGTGGTCGCTCCGATCTATGAGGAAGAGCAGCCAGGCGTCTACTACAACACGGCCGTCGTGATCGACGCCGACGGCCGCTACCTCGGCAAGTACCGTAAGACCCATATCCCCCAGGTGAAAGGCTTCTGGGAGAAGTACTACTTCCGCCCAGGCAACCTCGGGTACCCGGTCTTCGACACCGCGGTCGGCCGGATCGGAGTCTACATCTGCTATGACCGCCACTTCCCCGAAGGCTGGCGAGCGCTCGGGCTCGCCGGGGCGAGGATCGTCTTCAACCCTTCGGCGACGAGCCGCGGGCTGTCCGCGTATCTCTGGAACCTCGAGCAGCCTTCTGCAGCCGTCGCCAACGAGTACTTCGTTGGTGCGATCAACCGGGTGGGGGTGGAGCCGCTGGGTGAGAACGAGTTCTACGGCGGCTCCTACTTCTGCGATCCGCGCGGCCAGATCGTGGGCGCCGCCGCGTCCAGCACCGACGACGAGGTGGTCGTGCGTGACCTCGACATGAAGGTTCTGGAAGAGGTTCGCCAGCTCTGGGCTTTCTACCGGGACCGCCGTCCGGACGCCTACGGCCCCCTGGTCGCGCCATGAGCCGTCTGCGAATCGAGAACGGCACGGTCGTCACCCCTTCGGGGCGGGTCCGCGCTGACGTCATCGTGGAAGGCGAGCGCGTCGCCGCCCTGGTCGCGCCCGGCGCTGCGCTGCCCGGCGAAGGCGACGTCCGTCGCATCGACGCCGCGGGGAAGCTCGTCGTCCCCGGCGGCATCGACGTCCACACGCACATGGAGATGCCCTTCGGAGGGACGTTCTCCTCGGACACCTTCGCGACCGGCACCCGGGCTGCAGCCTGGGGAGGGACGACGACGATCGTCGACTTCGCGATCCAGCCGCGCGGCAAGAGCCCGCGCGAGGGGCTCGATACCTGGATGGCGCGTGCGGAGGGCAGGTGTGCGATCGACTACGGCTTCCACATGATCCTGTCGGACGTGACCGACGAGGCACTGAAGGAGATGGACGGCCTTGTCGAGGACGGGGTCACGAGCTTCAAGCTGTTCATGGCCTACCCCGGCGTCTTCTACTCCGACGACGGCCAGATCCTGCGTGCCATGCAGGCCGCGGCGAGCTCGGGGGCGACGGTGATGATGCACGCCGAGAACGGGATCGCGATCGACGTGCTCGTCGCCCAAGCCCTTGCGAGAGGGCACGGGGAACCGAAGATGCACGGAGAGACCCGCCCCTCGGTCCTGGAGGGGGAGGCGACCCATCGGGCGATCGTGCTCGCCGGGGTGGCCGACTGTCCTCTCTACATTGTCCATCTGTCCGCAATCGAGGCGCTCCGGGAGGTGACCGCGGCGCGCGACGCAGGCCAGATGGTGTTCGCGGAGACCTGCCCGCAGTACTTGTTCTTGGAAGACGATGTCATGGCGCTGCCGGACTTCGAGGGGGCCAAGTACGTGTGCTCGCCACCGATCCGCCCCCACGGCCACGGCGACGCGCTGTGGCGAGGGCTCGGGTCCGACGACCTCTCGGTCGTTGCCACCGACCACTGCCCGTTCTGCTTCAAGGAGCAGAAGGAGCTCGGCCGGGGCGACTTCTCGAAGATCCCGAACGGCCTGCCAGGTGTGGAGCACCGGATGGACCTCGTCTTCCAGGGCGTACTGGAGGGCCGGATCACTGTGGAGCGCTGGGTGGAGCTCACGTCGTCCGCACCGGCACGCCTGTTCGGGCTCTACCCGAGAAAGGGATCGCTCCTCCCGGGCGCAGACGCAGACATCGTCGTCTACGACCCGAACCGCGCCCACACGCTTTCTGTGGAGAGCCACCACATGGCGGTCGACTACTCGGCCTACGAGGGGCTGCGCGTGATCGGGGGCGTCGATGTGGTCGTCTCCCGGGGCACGGTCGTCGTCGAAGGGGGCCAGTTCCGGGGCGACGAAGCGCACGGGCGGTTTGTCCCCCGAAAGCCGTTCGAAGGCCTCGAGGTGCCCCGTCATGGGCATGCCGGGGTTACGACTCTTGCCGATGAGAAGGAGGAGTGAGATGAAGTTCGGCGTCGTCCTTCAGACTGATCCGCCAGCGAACCGCGTCATCGAGCTGTCGCGTTTCGCCGAAGGGCTCGGTTTCTCTTCCATCTGGACCTTTGACTCCGTCGTGCTGTGGCAGGAGCCGTTCGTCATCTACTCGCGCATCTTGGAAGCCACCCGCCAGGTCACCGTCGGCACGATGGTGACCAATCCTCGCTCGCGGGACTGGTCGGTCACGGCGTCGCTGTTCGCCACGCTGAACGACATGTTCGGGAACCGGACGGTCTGCGGCATAGGGCGGGGCGATTCGGCGGTTCGGGTGATCGGCGAGGGTCCGACCACCCTGCAGGAGCTCGCCGGCGCCGTCCGGACGATCAAGGCACTCGCCGAGGGGCGAGAGGTGGAGCTGCACGGCCACAGCGTCCGTATCCCGTGGGTGCACGACGGCTCCCTCCCCGTGTGGATGGCCGCCTACGGGCCCAAAGCGCTCGCCGTTGCCGGGCGTGAGGCCGACGGCCTCATCCTCCAGATTGCCGACCCGTTCGTGATCGAATGGGCGATCGGCCGTTTCCGTGCCGCTGCGAAGGAAGCGGGCCGAGACCCCGACACGCTCACCGTCTGCGCGGCGGCGCCCGCCTATGTGGGCACCGACCTCGCCCATCAGCGCGACCAGTGCAGGTGGTTCGGAGGCATGGTCGGCAACCACGTCGCCGACCTCGTGAAGCGCTACGGCGGCGAGTCCGGCGCAGTTCCCCGCGAGCTGACCGCCTACATCGAAGGGCGTGTGGGCTACGACTACGCTCACCATGGGCGTGTCGGCAACCCCGACACGGAATTCGTCCCCGATGAGATCGTCGACCGGTTCTGCGTGCTCGGCACCGCAGACGAGCACCGTGCCAAGCTGGCGCAGCTCGAAGCGCTCGGCGTGTCGCACTTCGCGCTCTACCTCATGCACGACGCACAGGAGCAGACGCTGGCCGCCTACGGCGAGCACGTGATCCCGACGTTCGCCTCGCGGTGACGCTCAGCGCGTGTGGAGCCAGCGTGCTAGGACGCGTGGTGCAGTCGGGGTCGCGTGTGGTCGGGGACCTGTGGAGAACCGGTGCCGACCTGCGATGCGAGGAGCGCGACATGTAGGGCGACGCGCACCTCCGGAACCTCGAGGTCGCGCCCCAGCAGCGCAGAGAGTCGCTCGAGGGAGTGGTAGAAAGCGGCACGGCTGAGATGAGCCCGCGCCGCCGCAGCGGACTTGTTCCCTGAGCAATCGAGGAACGCGGCGAGCACGTCGAGCAGGCGCGTGCCGTGACGGGCGTCGTGCTCCCAGACCGGTCGGAGTTGCCCCTCCACGAAGCGGTGGACGCGCACGTCGTCGCCCAGGAGTCGTAGCAAGCCGCGCAACTCGATGGTGTCAACGGCCGCGACGCGCTCATCACCCGATCCAAGAATGGAGAGCGCCGCTTCGCCGGCGTCCGCCATCCCGCGGACGAGGTCCACGAGCTCGGCGTCGTCCTCGAGGTAGGCGGCGCCCACCGCGAGGCACTCTGGAGGCCCTGGATAGCCGTGCCGGAGCTCGGTCGCGATCGCCCGAGCTCGCTCGGCATGCGTTTCGTCTGACGGGATCGCCACGAGAGCGTACACCAGGTCATCACGTAGCTGGCCGACGATACCGACGGTACGCGTACGCTCGATCGCCTGGACGACGGTGTGCTCGTGGCAGAAGGGTGGCGCGGAGCGCACCGCGACGGCCGCGAGCCTATGTGGCCGAAGCGACAAACCCAGAGATCTGGCGCGCACGTAGACCTCGTTGATGGAGCGGCAACGGCCATTGACCAAGTCGTCGACGAGGTCCCGCTGGGCGGCGTGCTCGAGCGACGCAGGCGTGCCGGCAAGGAGCCACCCGATGGCCAGCATCGCGGCACCGGTGTCTAGCACTGCCCGTTGCAGCACCCCCGGCGTGCCATCGACGAGGAGCACGACGCGTCCGCACGGCTGGCCGGAAGGCTCCACGACAGCGGTGATCCAGCCTGGATGATCTCTGTCGTGGAGCCGGCTCTTGGCCTCCCATCCGGCGAGCAGATCCTCGAGGGGAACTGTCCGCGCTTCCACCGCTAGAGGTCGGTGGGCAAGACTTTCGAACACGACGGGGCAATGCGCGATCTCGCTCATCTTTCTTACGACGTCGCTCGGCGACGCCCCTGGCGCCAGCGCCCGGAAAGCATGGTGGACCTGTTCTTCTGCGCGCAACTGGACGAGCTGCCGATTGAGGATCTGCGCATGCACCGCCTCGGTGATGGCGACGAACGGGACCTCTCGCTCGAGCGCGATCAGGGGCATGCCCCACCTCTCCGCTGCGGAGATTAGCTCGCGCGGCATTTCCCGGTAGCGGCGAACCAGCTCGATCCCGAGCCCGCTGACACCGACCTCTGCAAGGTCGCGCACGTACTTCGCCAGCAGGTGCACGTCGTCAGGAAGCGCGATGCCGGTCGTCAGGATCAGCTCTCCGCCGCGGAGGAGCTTTGCGACATCGGGAACCTCCGCGACGTGGACCCAACGCACGGCCCGGTGGAGATGAATTCGGCCTGCGACCACGCGCGGGTGCGCTGCCTGCATTTCCTCTATTTGCAACACGTCTGCAACGGTGAGAACCTCGGAATTCGCGAGGCGTGCGACATCCGACTCGGCCATCATCCCGAAATCGTACTGGAAGGCGGCTGAAACGTATGCGACAACGAGCTCCTCCGGAACGAGGCGTTCTCGCGGGCCCTTCTACGGACGATGCTCCATCGCCGGAACGGTTTCGGGGGATAGTGCTCCCGCCGCCGCCTCGAGCTTTGGCGATCCGAGTGCCGACCCCGCCCAGTAGACTGCGGCTGCCACGGCGAACCCGACGTACAACGCAATGTCGCCTCCGTGCAGCGGGCCCATCGCGACCGGTCCTTGGTACAGTGTCGAATCCATGAAAGGCACCGAGGCACCGAAGCCCACCACTAGGGCGACGAGAGCCACGGTCCCTGAGGGAAGGCTCGACAAGCGCATGATGTTCGACAGGTCGAACCCCTCCTTCCTGCTGCGCCACCAGTGCACGAGAACGACCCCTGCGAAGGGCGTCACCCAGTAGCTGATGAAGAGCAGGAAGTTCGTGACCTTCGTCGCCAGATCGCCCTCGTGCAAATAGAAGGCCATGAAGAACCCACCTATTCCGACAACCACCGCTGCGATGGGCCGTGGAATGTTGATACCGGTGGCCTGAAGTGACAGCGATCCCGTGTAGTCGTCGAGGGCGTCGACGGCAACGGTTCCCAGGACGATCCCGATCATCGCGACGACGCCCAAGGCGCCCTTCCCCATGAGGTTGTAAATGCCCTGCGTCGTGGACTGCGTCATGAGGTGGGCACTGACCAGTCCGAGCACTTCGAGCCATCCAGCTGACAAGATCAGTCCTGCCGCCACCCGCCAGGCGACCGTCCACCACGGCAGGTCTCGGCGCATGTAGCGCGTGTAGTCGGACGCGTACACGGACCACGCGAGGATGAAGCTCGCGATGATCGTGACGAGAAGGATGAAGCTTCCCACAGCAGCTCCCCCGTGTACCGACGCGTGAAGATCGATTGAACCGATGCTCGCCACCTTGACGGTCAAGATGGCAAATATGACGAACAGAATGATCGACATCCACTTCTCGAAGGTGTGGATCACTTCGTAGCCGAACGTTGCGACGACACCCTGCGCTGCGATCACGATGACGAGGCCGAGCCAGAATGGAATATGGAAGAGGATCGCAGCTGCCTCCGCGCCAAATAGCCCGTTGACCCCGTCCCAGGCGATTTGGTTCAGCCAGTTGACGGCGCCCGGTACGACCACCGACTTCCCGAAGGCGAGACGGCTGAGTGGCAACTGCGCCATACCGGTACGTGGCCCCATCACAGAGAGCACAGCGGGCAAAATGGCGCCGATGATGTTGCCCAGGATGATGGCGGCGATCGTCCACGCAAAGCTCAGTCCGATGAAGCTCGCACCTGCGATCACGCCTACGAAAAATGCCGCTGGTACCAGATTGGGAGCGAACCACACGGTGAATATGCGATAGCGACTCCCGTACCTTCCGTCTTCCGGAATGGGCGCCATTCCCCGTAGCTCCAGGCTGAGCTCGCCTTCCCGCGTCGGACGACCGGCCTCTTCTCTGGCCCCTGCAGTAGTCATATCATGTCCCTCCCCGAGCGCCTATGACGTCATAAGACGTGTTCAGCGACAGGATATGTGAAACGGAGTGTGGAGCTGTAGAAGCTATAGGTGTGTTCCTATAGGTGCGCCATGTACCGTGCTATGTCCCGATATCCTCATGCCAAATATGAGGAGCATCTCTAATGAAGTCCTCCATCAGTGCACGGCACTCCGAATCGTCCAAGAGGACGATCTCTACCCCGTGCTCCTCGAGCCAGGAGTGACCGCCGACGAAGCTCCGGGACTCTCCGACGACGACTCGAGATATTCCGAACTGCCTCACGAGGCCGCTGCAATACCAGCAGGGCGACAACGTCGACACCAAGGTGGTCCCCTTGTACGTGCGGCGCCTGCCTGCAGCGCGGAACGCCGCCGTCTCGGCGTGCATCGAGGGATCCCCGTCTTGCACTCGGCGGTTGTGGCCACGGCCGAGCAGTTCGCCTGTCGGTGCGAAGAGCGCGGCACCGATCGGGACTCCGCCCTCCGAAAGCCCTTGCCTCGCCTCGGCCAGGGCCACGGCGAGCATCTCGTCGTAGTTCTCCGTCGTGTTCGCCCCATCGTGGACCATGGGACATTCTGCGGAGGGGCAGCCTTGACTCGCAACGCGCAGACTGTAGGGTTCTTCCCCGCTTCTACTGGACAGATCGGAGGGCCAATCGATGCCTGTCACTGTTCGACAGCTTCTTTCGATGCCGTCGATGCGCGCGGCGACACCGCAGTTGCTCTCGGGAAGCGAAGCGCTCGACACGTCGGTGCGGTGGGTGCACTCGAGCGAGATCTTCGAGATGGGACCCCTTCTCGTTGGACGCGAGGTGCTCTTGACCACTGGGCTCGGGATCGTGAGCAGCGACGCGGGGACCCGGCGCCACTATCTGCGCGAGCTCATCGCGAAGGATCTGGCGTGTCTCGCGCTCGAGGTCGGGCGATCGTTCAGGGAGGTCCCCTACGAGTTGGTCGAGGAGGCCCGGCAACATGGGCTGCCGCTCATCGCGCTCAAGCGAGTGGTTCCTTTCGTCTGCATCTGCGAAGAGGCCAACAGCGCGATCGTCAATTCCGACCTGCGCCGCCTGACGATCGAGAGCCAAGTGGCTCGCGTGCTTGAGGACGCGCTCGTCGCGGGGGCAGGCGTGACCGACATCCTCGCGACCGTCTCGTCCAGTTACGGGATCCCGCTCACCCTGGTCACTGTCGGCGGCTCGCTCGTGGCAGCGGCAGGTGTCGAAGTGGATCCTGCGCGGGAGCCGTCCGAGCCCGTTCTGCAGGTCACAGTCTCGGTCCATGGGCACCAATGGGGTCGGCTGTGTGCTCGAGCTCCGACGAGCATGTCGACCGAGGAAGTGCACGGAGTCCTCGAACGCACCAGCGGGGCGTTGTCCCTTGCGCTTCTCGCGTCAGGCCGCTCGTCCACTGACATCTCACGGCAGTCGGAATCCCTTCTGTCGGACCTTCTCGAATCAAAGGTCTCTCGTAGAGCGGACCTGTTGATTCGATCCAATCTTGCAGGCTTTCGACCAAGTGCGGAAAGTCGCGTCATGGGGGTCGCCGTCGACGCGCCCGAGCTGTCTTCGGCGTTGGCGCTGCTCGATCGGGCGGACAGGGAGAGCGGGAAATCCTGCTTGCGAGGCGTCGTACACGGCGAGGTCGTCGGAGCTCTTGCCGTGCCGCGAAGCGACGCGGACCCCCTGAAGACGGCCGAAGCGGTCATGGACCGCCTGGTCTCAGCCTTCGGCACAAGCCAGCTACTCGTCGCTCTTGGCAATCCGGTGGCCCTCGAAGACTCGGTCGCGGGGCTCAGTGCTTCGCTGAACCAGGCGCTCGACGCGCTCGATCTCGTTCGATCGGGTCGAGAGTTTCGCAAGGACGGAAAACCGCGAGTTGTTTCTGCGCGATCGATGCAGTTGGAGCTGCTGTTGTTGCGCCAGGCCGACCGCACGTCGCTGCGCGCCTGTGCCGACGACCTGCTGCGCCCCCTGGTGCAGTGGGATCAAGAGCATGGGACGAGCCTGGTCGCGACGCTCGAGACCTACTTACGCCTGGGCTCGAGCGCGACGCGGGCGAGTCGTGAGCTGCACATCGGTCGTGCGTCGTTCTACGAGCGCCTTGCGCGGATCGAAGACCTCCTCGACGTGGATATCCACTCGCCGTCCTTCCATTCCTCGTTGCTGCTGGCGACGTGTGCCCATCGGCTGTTGGGTCGCGCCGACGAAGAGGCACCGGCTCGATGATCAGGCGGCTCGTGCTCGGGATGCGATCGGCTCGGACCGGTCTCGGCTGAGCCAGCTCGTTCCCGAGCCCCTGCTCGCCCCCGCTCGAGCACGTGGCGCGCGAGCAGTTCGCGCGAGCAGTTCTCGTCCTACGGGGCCGCCGAGCTGCTCACGAGGTGCTCTTGACCCCAGTGCTCGAGCGCCTCGAGGGCCGGGCGCAGAGCCTCGCCCTGGGCGGTCAGCGCGTAGCGCACGCTGACCGGGGGCCCGCCGTCGACGTCGCGTGCGACGAGACCGGCCGCGGCCAGCTCGCCGAGCCGCTCGGCGAGCATGCGCTCGCTCAGCCCGGGCACCAGGCGCACCAGCTCGGAGAAGCGGGCAGGCCCGTCGAGGAGGGTGACGATGATCAGCCCGTTCCAGCGCTTGCCGAGCAGCCCGAAGACCCGGGTGATCGCCTCGCAGACGCCCCGCTCTGCGGTCTCCCCCACGTCGTCGTGGGTGTTCTGCACGAGCAGCGAGCATACGCTGATAGAGTCGCTGAGGAGTTCCTAGCCGCATACTTTTCGTATGCTTGCTGTCTCAGCTGGTTCTCGTTCTGGTTCCCGTCACTGCATCTCGAAACACTCGGAGGACATCGGTCACATGCGTCACCTCGGTCTGCTCGTCTCGCGCTGGGTCCTCGGGGGCTACCTCGCTGTCCACGGCACCCAGAAGCTGTTCGGCGCATTCGGAGGTCACGGCCTCGAGGCGACGGCATCGGGCTTCGGGTCGGTGGGCCTGCGACCTGCCAAGGCGATGGCGACGCTTGCAGGGGTGAGCGAGCTGGGCGGCGGGGTGCTGACCGCGACCGGCATCGCCGATCCCCTCGGCCCGGTCGCAGTCGCTGGCACCATGGCCGTCGCCGCAGCGGTGCATCGCCGACGCGGGCCACTGGCCCAGAACGGGGGCTTCGAGCTCCCCCTGACCAACCTGGCGCTGGCGGTGGCGCTCATGAGCAGCTCCGGGAGGTCGGGCCTCGGGCTGCGCCTTCCCAGGTCGCTGGCGCGCCTGGTGGTCGTCGGCGGCGTCGGGGCCGCAGCGGTCGCGATCGGCCAGATCCTCCTCGCCCAGCCCGCCGATGCCGGCGGCGACGGGCGCCCGTCTGCGCAGGCTTCCCAGGCGGCTTCCCCGGCCCCTTCTGAGGCGTCGTCGCAGGCCCAGGCTCCGGCGCACGCCGAGCCTGCGGTGTCCAATGGCTGATCGCCTGCCGAGGGCTGATCGCCTGCCGAGGCGCGAAGGGCCGGTGCCTCGCACGGCGCCGCCGAACCCGCATATGCAGCTCGACCAGCAGCTGGCGAGGCGATGAAGATCCGCGAGCTGGGCCACATCGTGCTCTACGTGCGCGATCTCGAGCGCTCCCGCCGCTTCTACGGCGAGATCCTCGGGTGGGAGGAGATCGCGGGCGACGTTCCCCTCGGGGTCCCGGCCGCAGGGTTCACCTCGGGGCGCACGCACCACGAGCTCCTCCTCATCGAGGTCGGTCCGTCGGCCGCAGCGATTCCGAAGGGCCGCAGGCTGGGCCTCTACCACTTCGGGCTGAAGGTGGGCGACAGCGACGGCGACCTGCGCGAGGTCGTCGAGCACCTCGCGGCCCACGGCGTCCCGATCAACGGAGCGAGCGACCACACCGTCACGCACTCGCTCTACATCTCCGACCCCGACGGCAACGAGATCGAGCTGTACGTCGACGTCCTCCCGCGTGAGGAGTGGCGCGACCC
>JAJZZB010000094.1 GCA_021797795.1 Actinomycetes bacterium
CGACCTCAACGTGACGGGCAAGGTGGCCCAGTTCGGTCGGGGGGTGCTGGCGGACGTCTCGGGCAAGCTGCTCGAGCAGTTCGCCGCCAACCTCGAGACGATCGTGCTCGCCCCAGAGGCCGAGGCGCCGCCCGCCGAGCCGGTCGCCGGAGCGAGCGAGCCGGTCGCCGCTGAGGCCGCCGCCCCGGAGACGGGCGCGGCGGATGCCGCGCCCGAAGGCAGGGACGGCGTCCGCGTCGTGGACCACCCGGCGCCCGAGCCGGTCGACCTCGTCGACGTGGCCGGCGGGTCGCTCGCCAAGCGGCTCCTTCCCTACGCCACCATCGCCGGGGCCATCTTCCTGCTCCGGATCGTCATCTACGCCCTCCGCCGACGCCGTTCGTGACCCCCGAGGACCTGGCTGCCGTCACCGAGTTGCTCGGACGGCCGCCCCGTGGTGCCTGCGAGGTCGTGACGAGGGATGCCGAGGGCGCTCCCGTCGTCATTCGCAACGCCACCCACCTCGATGACGGAACTCCCATGCCGACGCTCTACTGGCTCGTCGGTCCCTTCGAGCGGGAGGCCGTGAGCCGCCTCGAGGCCGCCGGGGGGGTGCGGGCCGCCGAGCGGGCGGCGGACCCTGCCGTGCTTGCCGCCGCCCACGAGCGCTACGCCGCCGAGCGGGACGGGTACCTCGTGGCGGGCGCCAACCCGCACCGGCCGACCGGCGGCGTCGGCGGCACCCGCCGGGGGGTGAAGTGCCTGCACGCCCACCTCGCCTTCCTCCTCGCCGGGGGTGACGACCCCGTCGGCATGTGGACGGCCGAGCGGCTCGGGCTCGACCTCGGACGCTACGGCGGGGCGGGGCCGCGGCGGCGGGAGTCGGCGTGACTGCACCCGGCGAGCCGGTGGCGGCCGTCGACTGCGGGACGAACTCGACCCGGCTGCTCGTGCTCGGGGGCGGCGGCGAGCGGCTCGAGCGCCGGATGGTGATCACGAGGCTCGGTGCCGGCGTCGACCGCACCGGTGCCCTGTCCGGCGAGGCCGTCGAGCGCACGCTGGCCGTGCTCGTGCAGTACCGCCAGCTCCTCGACCGGCACCACGTGGCGGCGTCGCACCTGCGGGCGGCCGCCACGTCGGCCGCACGTGACGCCTCGAACGCCGCCGACTTCCTCGACCCGGCCGAGGCGATCCTCGGGCGCCGGCCGGAGGTGATCGAGGGGGAGGAGGAGGGGCGCCTGTCCTACCTCGGGGCGACGGCCGGCCTCGACCCGCGCGGTGGCCCCTACCTCGTCGTCGACATCGGCGGCGGGTCGACCGAGCTCATCCTCGGTCGCTCCCCGGAGAGCTCCTCGGAGGCCGCCGGCCCTGCCGCCGTCGTCTCGCTCGACATCGGCTGCGTGCGCCTCGCCGAGCGGTTCCTCCACCACGATCCCCCGGGGCCGGACGAGCTGGCGGCCGCCCACGAGGCGGTGCGCTCGCTGGTGGGGGCGGTGCGCGACGGCGGGAGCTTCTCGGGCGGGCGGAGGCTCGTCGGGCTCGCCGGCACCGTCTCGGCGCTCACGGTGATGGCGCTCGGCCTCGACCGCTTCGTCGAGGAGAAGGTCCACCACGCCCGGGTCGACCGACGCCAGGTCCGTGAGCTGGCGGCGCGCCTCGCCTCCCTGCCGCTCGAGGAGCGCAGGCGGGTGCGCGGGATGGAGCCCGAGCGCGCCGACGTCATCGTCGGGGGCGCGATCGTCCTCGAGGAGGTGATGGATGCCTTCTCCTTCGGGGAGCTCACCACCTCCGAGTCCGACATCCTGGACGGCCTCGCCGCCGAGCTGCGCGGGCGGTCCGCCGGCGGGGCAGCGGTCTGAGCCGTTCCGGCACCTCTAACCGAGGAGCAGCGCCGCCACCTCGGCGGCGAATCCGCCCCTCGTTGCGTGCTCGCCGGCGGCCCACCTCCGGCCGGCCCGCGAGAAGCGCTCGCGCTCCGACGGGCGCTCGATGAAGTAGCGGGCGGCCTCCAGCATCTCGCCGGGCCCCTCGTACCACAGCCCGCCGCCGGAGGCCTCGGCGTGCTCGGCCGCCACCGTGCCGGCGGGGACCACCACGGGCGTCCCGAAACCGAGCGACTCGACCACCTCCCGGCCGACCGGGCCGATCGGGCGGACGTCGAGCATGGCGATGGCGCCCGCCATGAGGCGCCAGAGGTTCACCCGCGTCCCCTCGAAGGGGAACTCGAAGCGGTGCCTGCCGTCGCTCACGAACCACCCGCCCCGGCGCACCTCGGCGACGGCGACGTCACCGAGGACCGCCCGCACGTAGTCATGGGGCGGGCCGGCGCCACCGGCGGCGCCGTCGTCGGGCCAGCCGGAGAGCACGAGCAGATACGGCCCGAACGACGACATCCCGTCGAGGGGCGTGGCGGCCGCCTCCTCGTTGATGGCGACGGGGAGAGCCAGGCGGCGGACGGCGGCCGCCCCGCCGCCGGCCTGAAGGAGAGAAGCCTCGGTCCGCGAGAGCGCGAGGACGACGTCGGCGGCGCCGAGGAGGCGGCCGAGGGCGCCCGCCGCCAGCCGCGGATCGGCCCCGAGGAGGGGCATCACCGCCAGGCGGGACCGCCGCCTGGCACCCGACAGGGCGGAGGCCAGCCAGAGGGTCTCGACGCCGGCGAGCAGGACGGCGTGCGGTTCGAGGGCATCGAGCATGGCGACCGCCCCGGGGGCGGCCCGCCCCTCGATCCCGAGCAGCCGCTCGGCGGCGAGCTCGGGGAGCGGGCGTCCCGGCCCCCCGGCCGAGAGGGCCTCGCCGATGCGTCGTGCCAGCTCGGCGCGCCCCGGCGTGGCGGCGACGGAGTGGACGGTGAAGATCCCGTCGGTCCGCCGCGAAGCCGGAGCGGAGGGACCGGAACGGTCGTCGAGGCTGACCACGACCACCTCGGCCGACAGGGCGAGGGCGCCGGCGAGGGCGCGGACCGCCGCCTGCCGCTCCTCCTCGCCCGGGGACCACGCCGCCGCCACGATCGCCACGCGGGGGAGCCGGGCGGCCCCGGAGACGAGGCGGCGGTCGACCGGGACTCCGGCCACCGCCTCACGGTCGGCTCCGGTGTGCTCGCGCGGGGGCGGTGAGCCCACCTCTAGCCGTCGAGCCGCTCGTCGACGTGGCGGGCGAAGTCGACGAGGTCGTGACGCACCGCCCCGAGCACCCGGAGCTGCTTGGCCTCGAGCGCGTCGACCCGCACCGCCAGCTCGTCGGCGGCCCGGGCGTTGACGCCGAGGTAGTCGCGCAGGCGTTCGAGGTAGGGCCCGAGCACGGCCATCACGGCCCGGTGCCGCACGCGTGCCAGGGCCCCTCTGATCCCCGGGCCGCCGGGTGGCTCGAGCAGGGCGGAGAAGTCCCAGTTGGCGTGCAGCCATGCGAGGTGGCCGTTCGTCTGCACCGGAGGCTCGAGGTGGTCGGCGAGGGTGCCCTCGAAGGACTCCGACGGCACCCAGGTCCGCACCGGGCCGTCCGGGCGGCCCGGTGCGGACCTCAGCTCGTCGACGACGCGTCGAGCATCGCCAGGAAGCTCTCCCATCGCTCCTCCTCTTCTGGTTGGGGAAGCCGGCAGAACCAGTCGAACCGGCCGAGATTGGGGTTGTAGTAGGGATCTCCGGCGAGCAGCACCTCCCGCCACCGCCCCTGGAAACCCGACAGCTCGGGGGCGGTCGTGTTCCCCCGCGTCTTCGACTCGTGGTGTACGAGCTCGGCCAGCGCGCTGTAGACGACGAGCAGACCCTCCCGGCGCAGCCTCAGGCAGTAGTCGATGTCGTTGTAGGCGACCGGCAGCCCGGCGTCGAAGCCCCCGGCCGACTCGAAGACCTCCCGCCGGGTCATCATGCAGGCGCCGGTGACGGCCGAGACGTCGCGGGTCAGGCTCGGGGCGGCGAGGTAGCCGGGTCTGCCGGCCGGGAGGCCGGACTGGAGGTGGACGGTGGCGAAGCACAGCCCGACGCCGACGCCTCCGTGCTGCAGGCTTCCGTCGGCGAAGACGAGACGGGCGCCGACGGCTCCGACCTCTTCCCGCTCCGCCTGGGCGAGGAGATGGGCGAGCCACCCCGGGGCGCGCGCCTCGACGTCGTTGTTGAGGAACAGCAGCATGTCGCCGGTCGCCTCGGCGGCCGCCTCGTTGTTGATCCGCGCCCAGTTGAAGGCCCCGGGGGCCTCGAGGTGGCGGACGCGGCGATCGCGGGTGAGCTCGCGGACCACCGCCTTCGTCTCGTCGAGGACCGAGTTGTTGTCGACGAGGAGCAGCTCGAGGTCGTCATGGCCCGAGCGGTCGGCCAGTGCCCGGTAGCAGGCGGCGAGGAGGGCCGGCTCGTCTCGGTAGGGGACGACGGCGCTCACCCGCCAGGAGCCCGTCGGCCGCCGGACGACGTGGTAGCCGCCGCCGACCAGCGGGTGGGCGACGACCTCCGCCTCGATGCCCCGGCGCCCGACGGCGTCCTCGAGCGCCCGGCGTCCCGCCGCCCCGGCCCCTGAGCCGGCACGGGCGTCGGCAGGGGAGCCGGGGGGCTCCCGCCGGTGGTAGAGGACCTCGGGGACGTGGACGATCTGGTCGGCGTGGAGACGCTCGGTCGCACGCAGCACGAGGTCGTAGGCCTCGGCCCCGTCGAGCCCGGCTCTGAGCCCCCCGAGCTGCGCGACGAGCCGCCGCCGGAGCGTCAGCAGGTGGCCCATGTAGTCGGTCGAGAGCAGGAGGTCGGGCGACCAGTCCGGCTTGAAGGCGGGCGCGAAGCGGCGCCCCTCGTCGTCGACCGCGTCCTCGTCGCTGTAGATCAGCTCGGCGGAGGGGTGGTCTTCGGCGACCTCGGAGAGGCGCCGCAGGGCCCCGGCGGCCAGCTCGTCGTCGCCCCCGAGGAGGAGCACCCACTCTCCCCTGGCCGACGAGAGGGCGCCGTTCGCCGCCGCCGCCATGCCCCCGCTCGCGGACCGGAGGCTCACCCGGTCGTCGAGGGACTCGATCATCCTCAGGTGTCCCTCGGACAGGGGGTCGGCGGTGCCGTCGTCGACGAGGAGCAGCTCGAAGCTCTCCTCGTCCTGGGTGAGCACGGAGGTGACGGACCGCTCCAGCCTGGAGGGCCGGGAGCGGGACACCGGGGTGACCACGCTGAAGCGGGGGCGGTCCCCGTGCCGGCGGCGGGACCTCGGCGGGAGGCCGCCGCCAGCAGCGAGACGGGTCGGCTCGCCCCGGGCAGCGAGCCAGTCGTGGTAGGCAGCCGCGTCCTCCGCCGCGTCCGGCGGATAGGCCGGGGGCGAGCCCGGCCGGCGCGCCGGCTCTTTCGTCGGGACGTCCCCGAGGCGGCGCACGGCGCTCCAGAGGACCCCGAGGTCGTGGCGGAGGCGGAGGTGCCCGGCGGCCCACTCGGACTCGCCGCCGAGGGCCGGCTGCTCGAAGCGGGGATGCGGGCCGCGCAGTGACACCAACCGGTCGTAGAGGTCCCGCGTGGGCTCGAGCAGCAGCGAGGCGTCGCCGGAGCTGCCCGCTCCCTCCCGGCGACCCGGTGGCGCGAGCGCCTGGTCGGCCCCTTCGTCGTCGGGGACGTCTCGGAGAAGGCCGGTCTCGCAGAGGAAGGCCGCCGTCTCCTTGCGCCACTCGGCCGGTCGCTCGAGGAGGTCCTCGTCGAGGCAGACGAGCACCGGTAGCCCGTCGAGGCCGGCGAGCGCCTGGCGGTAGTAGCGCTCCCACAGGGCGAGGGCCGAGACGGTGGAGGTGCCGTGCCGCCGCTCGAGCGACCCGGCGACGGCGAGCGGGTGGCGCACGGTGAGGACGGCTGCGAGGGGCCGGTCGAGCGCCGCCCGCCAGAACGGCAGGAGGAGGCAGAGCAGGGGCTCTTCGAGGCAGCACGGGCGACCGGCCGGCAGCACCTGCTCGAGGCGCCCGCCCGCCCGCAGCACCTCGCCCGGGCCGGGGTCGGCCCCGGCGAGCTCGGGCGGGTCGTCGAAGGCCCGGTCGAGCCGGGACAGCAGGCGGTCGCAGGCGGCCGAGAGCGCCCGGCTCCTCGCCGCCGCGCCGGGCACGGCGTCGAGCGGCGGCGACAGGCCGAGCCCGACGAGGGCGGCTGCCGCCGCCTCCCCGCCGCTCTCGTGCATGCCGACGACGAGGGCGGCCCCCGGGCCCGGCGCCGCGCCGGCGCCGGCTCGTGCCGCTCGTTCGGAGCCGTCCGGGGCGGGCACGGAAGACGAGGACATGGGCGTTGGGACGGTTGCCATGGCGCGGCGGAGCAGCCTAGCTGGCCGGCTCCGGCAGAATCTACGCGAGACCCGCTCGGATCTGCAACGATGGGTGGGTGCGGATTGTCGAGGCGACGGTGGTGGTGGGGGGATGCGCGATCTGACTCTGCCGGGGACATCTTCCGAGCTTGTCGGGAGGAGGGTCCGGCTGCGGCCGCTCGTCGAGTCCGACTTCGAGGAGTGGCACGAGGTTCGCACGCGCTGTCGCGACTGGCTGCTGCCGTGGGAGCCCCGACCGGCGAACGCCCCTTATGCCCCCGAGGACCGGGCGAGCTTCCTCGCCCGCTGCTCGATGCGCGAGCGGGAGCGCCAGCTCGGGACCGGGTTCGGCTTCGGCATCTTCGCCGGCGGGCGCTTCGTCGGCGAGATCAACCTCTCCTCCATCCAGCGGGGGCCGTTCCAGAACGCCTACCTCGGCTACTGGGTCGACCAGCTGCAGGCCGGCCGGGGGTACGTGCCCGAGGCGTGCGTGGTGGTCTTCCGCTTCGCCTTCGAGGAGCTGCGCCTGCACCGCCTCCAGATCTCGATCATCCCCCGCAACCGGCCGAGCCGGCGGGTGGCCCAGAAGCTGTGGCTGCGGGGAGAGGGGATCGCACTGCGCTACCTCGAGATCGACGGGCGCTGGGAGGACCACGTCCGCTACGCCATCACCTCCGAGGAGTGGGCCGAGCGGCGGGAGCGCTACGTCCGCCAGTGGCTGAGCGGCGCCACCGGTCTCAACCCGGCGAGCGGATCCCGCTAGCCCTCTGGCGCCGGCTCGGCGTCGCGCACGACCGCCGGTGACCGCCTGAGGAAGGCCTCGACGTCGGGCTCGTAGCGGTACCGGGGCAGCTGGTCGCCGACGCTCCTGCGCAGGCGGTTGGCCTCGGCGAAGCGCTGCACCGCCCCCGCCGAGGAGAGCTGCGGCCGGAAGCCGGCCTCGGCGAGCCGCGACGTGTCGATGCCCCGGCCGTAGCGGAGGAGGTCCTGCAGCTCGGTCGGCAGCGAGAGGAGCCCGAGGCGGACGAGCGGGGCGGCGGCCCGGGCGGTGAGGACGGGGGGGAGCAGCAGGCGCCGGGCGCCGGCGATCGAGGCGACCTCGGTGACCGGGAGCTTGCCGTCGCCGGCGACGTTGAAGACCCCCGGCGGGGCGGCCCTGACGGCGAACTCGACGCAGCGGACGACGTCGTCCTCCTCGAGGAACTGCAGCAGCGGGTCGAAGCCGGCGACACACGGCATGAGGCCGCGGGCGAGGTTGCGGGAGATCGGCGTGTCGATGTCGGCCCCGAGGACGTTGGCGAAGCGAAGAACCGTTACGCGGACGCCCGGGTTGTCCTCGGCGAAGTCCGAGACGTAGCCCTCGACCTCGCACAGGGAGCGCTCCACCCTGTTGCGGGCCGAGCGCGTGCGGGGTGACTCCTCGCTGAACCAGGCGGGGTCGGAGGGATGCGAGCCGTAGACGAGCGAGGAGGACTTGACGACGATCTGGCGGACCGACGACCCCGGAGCCCCGGCCGCCGCCAGCAGGTTCATCGTGCCGATGACGTTCGTCTCGTGAAGCGCCCTCCCGCTCATGGCCGAGGAGTCGAGAACGAGGAAGGTGTGGACGACGGTGTCCACCCGCGTCGCCCGCACGACGCGGGAGAACAGCGAGTAGCTGTTGCCGGCCCGGACGAACTCGGTCCGCTCGAGCTCGACGCTCGGGGTGCCCGTACCCATGCCGACGATGACCTCCACCTCCGGGTCGCGCTCGAGGGCCGCCGCCACCCTGCCGCCCCAGAAGGTGTCGAGCCCGGTGAGCAGGATGCGGCGGCCCACGGTTCAGCCGAACAGGATGCTGCGGCGGGCGGCGAGCATCTCGTAGAGGTTCTCCTGCAGGCGCTGGCGGATCGCCTCGGCCTCGTCGATCACCCGGCCGCGGGGGTAGCGCCCGAGGCCCGGCTCGACCTCGAAGCGGACCGGGTCGAGCACCCGGAAGCGGAACTTCACCGGGAAGTGGAGGACGGTGCCGAGGACCGGCCCGAACAGGACGTGGTTGAGGGTGACCGGGAGATAGGGCACATGGAGCAACCGGGCGAGGGAGGAGGACTTGTAGAGGATCGGCATGGACTCCTCGGCGCCGACCACGGCGATCGGGACCACCGGCACGCCGGCCCGCATCGCCGTCTCGACAAAGCCACCCCTGCCGAAGCGCCGGAGCCGGTAGCGATCGCTCACGTGCTTGCTCGGCCCCTTGGTTCCCTCGGGGAAGACGAGCGCCAGCTGGCCCTCGTCGTGCAGCAGCCGGTGGGCGTTGTCGGGGTGGGCGGCCACCCCGCCACCGCGGCTCCAGATCGTGCTCGCCACCGGCAGGGTGCGGAACCAGTTGTCGGCGAGCCCGTAGACGGGCCGCCCGAGCTCCTCCTCGATCCCGTGCATGATCATCGGGGCGTCAGCGGGGATGGCGCCGGCGTGGTTGGCGACGATGAGGGCCCCCCCGGCCCGGGGGATCTTTCCGAGGCCGTCCCACTCCACCCGGAACCAGCGCTCGTACGCCGGGGCCCCGAGTCGCCGGATGAGACGGCGGGCGCGCTCGGAGCGGCCCCACGCGTCGACGTCGGAGCGGCGGGCGGCGTCCGAGTCCGTGCCGCCAGCTGAGGAGGGGAGGGCGACCAGCGCGGCGGTCCGCTCGTCCTCGAGCCCGGCGGTGAGCGCCCTGTCGGGACGGCCGCGATTGTCGTTACGCGCCACCAGTCGAATGGTAGTGGTGGCCGCCGGTGCCGGCGCCGGCGCCGGCTCAGGGCCTGCCGAAGCCCATGAAGCCGTTCCAGTACATGGCCGTGTAGCCGACCGGCACCCCGGGCTGGGCGGCCTGCAGGATGGTGTTGCCGCCGTAGGGGCCCGAGCCGATGTACATGGCGACGTGGGTGATCGGCCAGGGCCCGTCATTGGCGAAGTGGTAGAAGATGAGGTCGCCCGGCTGGAGGTCGCTCGCGTAGACGGGCGTCGACTCCTGGCGCTGGGCGGTCGCCCCGTGCTCGAGCTGGACGCCGGCCGCCTCCCAGGCGAGCATGGTGAGCCCGGAGCAGTCGACGCCCTGGCGGCTGGCGCCGCCCCAGACGTACGGCACGCCGATGTAGCTCTCCGCAGCGGCGACGGCCTTGTTCCCCGCCGCGCTCGAACCGCTCGGAGACAGGCTCTGGCCGACCGTGGTCGTGCCTCCGGCGGGCGCCGGGGGACCGGGCGACCCTGCAGGAGGGGCATTCGTTCCAGAGGTCCCGGCCGAGCCGGCTGCCGCGCCGGCCGCGGCCGCGCCGTTCTGGTTGCCGGGGCTCGGGTGGGCCGCGGCCACGGCGGCCGCCGCCGCTGCCGCCTCCTCGGCGGCCTTGGCCGCAGCTGCGCGCGCCGCTGCTCTCCGCGCCGCCGCCGCCCGGGCGGCCGCCGCCCGGGCGAGGGCCGCCTGCCGCTCGACGATCATGTGGGCGAGGGTGCCCCGCACGTCGTGAAGGATCCGGGTGATCTGGGCCGTCTTGGACTCGGCAGACTTCTTCGCCGCCTCGGCGGAGGCGAACGCCGCCGCCGCTGCCTTCTCCTCTCGGCGCTGGGTGTCCTGCTCGGCCTTCAGGCGCCGTGCGGCGTTGTCGAGACCGAGGACGGCGCTGTGGAGCCCGGAGGCCACCGAGTTGCCGTAGACGGCGATGCTCTGGCTCTCGGAGAGGTTCGAGTTGAGCAGGGAGGCGAACTGGGCGGACTGCCCGTCACCGGCGACGTAGGTCTCGATGGCGGCGGTGCGCAGCCGCAGCTTGGCGGCCTTCAGCGCTTGCTCCCGAGCCTTCAAGGCAAGCTCGGTCTCAGCGAGCGCCTTCTTGTCGGCGGCGAGACGGATCTGGTCCTCGTCGTAGACCTCGGCCGCCACCGCCACCTCGTTCTGGTCGCGGGCCAGCTCGTTGCCGAGGGCGGCCGCCCGGGCGCGCATGGAGGCGATCTGCGAGACCGTCGGAGCAGAGGCCGAGGCGGCCGCCTGCGGCAGGAGGGTGACGGAGGCGGCGAGCACGATCGCCGCCCCACCC
This sequence comes from Actinomycetes bacterium, assembly GCA_021797795.1. Taxonomy (GTDB): domain Bacteria; phylum Actinomycetota; class Acidimicrobiia; order Acidimicrobiales; family Bog-793; genus JAKACF01. The sequence goes on from JAJZZB010000094.1 coordinate 10,266, forward strand.
AAGGTCACACGTCGTCCGGTTATCAACTTCCCCAGGTACATCAACCTTAAACTTTGCGCACACTGGCCTCAGTTGTCAACACTCGCGAGAGCGCGACGGACGCGCAGGGAAGGCGGAGTGCGTGCCTGCCAGCCCTGCAGCGGCACGAGTGTGCCAGACCTCGAGGCTCCGCGCACGTCTTTGCGTCGGCGTAGCGTCGTGGCGGCACAGGGAGGTGGTGGAGGTGCGAGCGGACCGGGCGGAGACGGCGCACGGCAGGGTCGTCGGGCTGCAGGCCGACGACCTCGTGGTCTTCCGGGGGATCGCCTACGGAGCCCCGCCGGTCGGCGAGCTGCGGTTCCGACCGCCGCAGGCGCCACGGCCCTGGTCCGGCGAGCGGGAGGCCCTCTCGTTCGGTCCGCTCAGCGTCCAGCCAGCTCCGGAGGCGGGGACCGCCATCCCCGGCGACCCGAGCGAGTGCTCCGAGGACTGCCTCTACCTGAACGTGGTGACGCCTGGCTGCGACGGAGGCGCCCGCCCGGTCATGGTGTTCGTCCACGGGGGCGGCTTCACCGGGGGCGCCTCCTCCTCGGCCCTGTACGCCGGCGAGCGGCTCGCCCGGCACGGGGTCGTCGTCGTGACCTTCAACTACCGGCTGGGCGCCCTCGGGTGGCTCGCCCACCCCGCCCTCGCCGATCCCGACCATCCCGGGGCGGGGTCGGGCAACTTCGGGCTGCACGACCAGCTCGCCGCCCTCGAGTGGGTGGCGGCCAACATCTCCTCCTTCGGCGGCGACCCGGGCAACGTCACGGTCTTCGGCGAGTCCGCCGGGGCGATGTCGGTGGCGGCCCTGCTCGCCACCTCGGCGCCGCGCCGGCTCTTTCGCCGGGCGATCCTGCAGAGCGGGGCGGCGGTTGCTCTCGGGTCGCTCGACGCCGAGCGGGTCGCCGAGGAGATCGCGAGCGAGGCGGGCCTCTCCCGGCTCACCCGGGAGGGCCTGGCGGCGCTCCCGGCAGGCGAGCTCCTGAGGGCACAGCAGGTCGTGGGCTCCCGCCACGAGCGAGGCGGCCTGTGCTTCCAGCCCGTCGTCGACGGCGGCCTTCTCCGCCAGCATCCGGCGGCCGCCATGGCGGGCGGGAGCGCGGCGGGCGTCGACCTCGTGGTCGGGACGAACCGGGACGAGTGGCGCTTTTGGATCTTCTCGGACCGCACCTTGCGAGATCTCGACGAGTCCGGCCTCCGCCGGCGAGTCAGCCAGGTCATAGAGGGAGCCGGGCTGGCCGGCCGCCTCGATGCCGCCGAGTCGGTGGAGCTGTACCGGCGGGCGCTCGAGGGCCGCGGAGCCCCGAGCGCCCCACCGGACCTCTACTGCGCCCTCGTCTCGGACCTGACCTTCAGGGTGCCGGCCATGCGGCTCGCCCTCGGGGCGACAGGCGCCCGGTCCTATGCCTACCTGTTCGATTGGGAGTCGCCCTTCGGCGGCGGGGTGCTCGGCTCCTGCCACGCCCTCGAGCTGCCCTTCGTCTTCGGCACCTGCGCCAACGAGATCGTCTCCGTCTTCTCGGGCGGGGGAGCAGAGGGCGAGCGCCTGAGCGAGGTCATGCGGAGCGCCTGGACGGGCTTCGCCGCCCGCGGCGAGCCCGGCGGTGAAGAGGTGGGCGAGTGGCCGGCGTACTCGCCCTCACGACAGGAGACCGAGCGCCTCGGGCGGGTCGTCGAGGTCCTCGAGGCGCCGATGGAGGAGGAGCGAGCATGGCTGGACTCCGCCCTCGGCCCCTACGGCGTGGGCGAGAATGCTCGCCTGAGCGAGGCCCGGTTCTCCGGGGACGTAGCCCAACGGCAGAGGCAGGGCGCTTAAAACGCCTCCAGTGAGGGTTCGAGTCCCTCCGTCCCCACCCAGCAAGTCTTGCTCATCGTCGGTGCTGGTCGGAGCCAGTGCGCCGAGGCCAGTGTCGACGGGAATCGAACCGGCTGGAGTCGGCTCCTCGGCGGGACTACCGACCGGCGCCGAGGTCGGGGCCTCGGTCGCGGCGGATGCCGCCGAGCCGCTCCTGTCTCGGGCACAGACGACCGCACGGTCCCTCCAGGTGACAACGGCCACCCGAAGCTCCTCGTGCCGCTTGTCGTCTGGCGGGAGCGCCGCCCATGCCGGCCGGTCGAGCCTGTTCAGCATCTCGGCGACACCTCTGCCTCGAGCTCACGG
>JAJZZB010000095.1 GCA_021797795.1 Actinomycetes bacterium
CGACCCACCACGTCGTGACCGGGTCGCCGCCGAGGACCCGGGCGAGGGCGCGGTTCCCGGTGACCCCGGGCAGGCTCCCCCGCGGACCGACCCGGGTCCACCCGACCGCCTCGCCCTCGACATAGGCGAGGAGCCCGGGGGGGACCACAGCCCGCTCGACCTCGCAGCTGAGCGCCGCCCGGTTGTCCAGCGGAGAGGGCGTCCCGCCCCCGCGAGGGCGGACGAAGAGCTGGCACCAGCACCACCGGGGGTCCTCCCCCCGCCGGCCGAAGACCCCCGCGAGGTCGCCGAAGCGGTCCGCCGTCAGGGGATGGACGGTGAGGCTCACGCCCCATCCTCCACCGCCGCCGGCCGTCGCGCCAGGGCGGCGGGGCGGCCGCCGGTCGGTGGCAGCCACGACGTCGCCCGGTCAGGGCGGCCCGGAGGAGCCGCCTTCCCGCCCGCTAGGCGTCGCCCCCGGTGCGCAGGATCCCGGTCGGGCAGGAGACGCCTGTCCCCCCGAGGCCGCAGTAGCCGGCCGGGTTCTTCGCGAGGTACTGCTGGTGGTAGTCCTCGGCGTAGTAGAAGGGGCCGGCCTTCTCGATCTCGGTGACGACCCGGCCGTACCCGGCCGCCGACAGCACCCCCTGGTAACGCTGCCTCGCCGCCTCGGCGGCCTCGAGCTGGGCGTCGCTCCGCCACAGGACGACCGAGCGGTACTGGGTGCCCACGTCGTTGCCCTGGCGCATGTCCTGGGTCGGGTCGTGCGACTCGAAGAAGACCCCGAGCAGCTCCTCGTAGCTCACCCTGGCCGGGTCGAAGACGACGAGGACGACCTCGGCGTGCCCCGTCCTCGACGTGCAGACCTCCTCGTAGGTGGGGTTCGGCGTGTAGCCGCCCGCATAGCCGGACGCCGTCGAGTAGACGCCCTCGGTCTGCCAGAAGCGGCGCTCGGCCCCCCAGAAGCAGCCGAGGCCGAACAGCGCCGTCTCCATGCCGGCGGGAAAGGGAGGGCGGAGGGGCGTCCGAAGGACGAAGTGGGCCCCGGGCACCTCCATCTGGCGGTCCCGGCCCGGCAGCGCCTCGGCCGGGGTGACCATCTCCTGTTTGGCCGAACTGAACAACGGCATCTCGCCTCCTCGGGCTCTCAGTTTCTCAACACGTCGCGCCGCTGCGACCTTCCGCCGCCTAGCGCCGCCCCGCCCGCGGGCTCGTCACCGCCACCGTCCCGGCCGCCTTGTCGTGGAGCGTCTGGTTGCGCCGGTCCCAGAGGGGCCACAGGTAGTTGAGCAGCGGGAGCACGGCAGCGACGGCGATGGCGTAGCCGGCGACTCCGAGGACCGAGGCCGTCAGGCCGCGGATGAGCGCCTTGGAGAAGCCGATGGTGGTCGATCCGGTCTTCGCGTCCTGGAGCTGGACCTTCGCCGCCATCATGCCGAGCGTCTGACCGCGCCACCCGATCATCGCCACGACGTACAGGAGCTCGATCACCTCGACGACGACCGCGGTGGCGAGCACCCCGGTGGCGGCCGTGGTCGCCTTGGCCGAGGTCAGCGTCGAGGCCTCGCCGGTGGCCCCGAGCACGATCCAGGTGAGGACGACGAACAGGAGGGCGTCGACGACGAAGCCACCGGCCCGGCGCCACCAGCCTGCGAGGACGTAGCCGCCCTGACCGTCGCCGTACCCGGAGCCGGGCTGGCCGGGAGCCTCCCATCCCTGGCCGGGGTACGGCGGCGGGTAGGACGACGGGGCGTAGGGCGGGGGGTAGGACGGGGGCGGGTAGGCGGGCGGCGGGGCGCCCTCGGCCGGCCGGGCCGGCCAGCGGGGAGAGGGCACAGGCGGCTGACCGGGCTCGTCGCCTTCCCGCCCCTCTCCGGGCGTCGACCATGGCGTGTCGGTCATCGGGCCTCCGGCGCCTCGTGGGGAGCCTCTCCCCACCACGGGCGAGTGGCAAGTCTACGAGCCGCCCGCCGCCGCGCCCGGCCGCCGGTCAGAACCCGGGGAAGAGGGACCTCATGTCGTCCAGCTCGACTCCCCGCAGGACGATGCCGGTCGGCGTGTGCTCGGGGTCGAGGCGACCGTAGACGAGGCGCACGAGACCCTCGGCGGGCAGGGTGACGAGGGGGTCGTCGTCCCCGAGCCCTCCGGTCTCGAGGCGGGCGCCGTCCCCGGCGGTGAGAAGGAGCTCGCGCTCGGGCTCGAAGGTGCGCATCGCCACCTTCTTCGGGCCGCGGTAGTGCTCGGGCTTGGCGGCGAAGGCGACGATGCGCCCGAGCATGTCGACGAGGAGGTCGACCACCTCCGGTGAGAGGCGGACGGACGGCTCGGAGACGACGTAGAGGTCCCAGGAGTGCAGCGCCTGCTCGACCAGGCGCAGGCCGAGGAAGGCCGCGGCCGGGACCTCGTGGCCGTGGAAGGGGACGGAGAGACCGGCGAGCCGGTCCTCCTCCAGCTCCTCGCAGGCCGAGACGAAGCCGTCGTCGGCGACGACGGCGTCTGTCGCCTGGCCCTCGGGACTCTTCGAGTTCCAGCGCTCCCAGAGCGCCTCCCGCTCGGCCTGCTCCATGGGCTGGCGGGTGCCGAGGGCGCTGCGCAGCCCTTCGAGGGCGATCTCGGCCCCGCTGCCGAGGTGGGAGAGGACGCCGGCCAGGTCCCAGTCCTCGCAGTAGGACCGGCTCGCCAGCTGGCCCACGTCGAGCGAGCTCGCGAACTCGGCCAGCCGGTCGTGGGTCGTCCGGAGGGCTTCGACGTACTGGCGCGTGGGGTGGTCCATGCCTGCCGACCCTAGGAAGGATGCGCCTCACCCCAGGCGGTCGAGCTCCACGAGCAGCCACTCGAGAAGGAGCGGCTCGTTGACGTTGAGCGAGAGGCGGGAACCGGCCTCGTCGAGGAGGCCGATGACCGAGATGGCCGCCTTGCGCGAGGGCGGCGAGGCGGTGAGGCGGGACCGGTAGACGCCCGCCAGCGTGGCGAGACCCGCCCGCAGCTCGTCGGTCCTCACCCGCCGCTGCTCGCGCCGGTGCCGGGCCTCGATCTCGGCCCTCCCGGGCACCGAGCGCTCCCCGGCCGCCTTGGCCTCGGCCGTCAGCTCCTCCAGCTCGGCCGCCTGGCGGGCCTTCACGACCTCGACGGGCGAGGTCGCCTGTTCGAGGAGCTCGGCCGCCAGCCGGGCAGCTGTCGCGCCCGTGCCGTCGAGGCGGGCGGGGATCTCCCGCCAGGCAGCGATCCGCGCCGAGAAGCCGGGGTCGTCGAGCAGCAGCCTCGCCCGGTCGAGGCGACCGCCGGCCACCGTGCCGACCGCTTCGGCGAGGTGGCGCGCGGCACCTTCTGCCACGAGCGCCTCGACGACGTCGGCCTCGGCCAGCGGGCGGAAGTCGACCCGGGCGCAACGGCTGGCGATGGTGACGAAATCGGCCGGGACCGACTCGGCCGTCACGACGATGACGGTCGTCGAGGGCGGCTCCTCGATCGTCTTCAGCAGGCTCGGAGCCGCTTGGCCGATGAGGTGGAAGTCGAGCAGCACGAGCACCTGGTAGGGAGCGAGCCGGGGCGTGCGCGAGGCGAGCCGGACCACCTCGGAGGCCTGGCGGACGCTGATCGAGGCGCCCTGGCGCTCGACGACCACGAGGTCAGGGTGGCGACCCGCCAGGGTCTCGGTGCAGACCGGGCAGCGCCCGCAGCCGCCCTCGGGGCAGAACAGCGCCGCCGCCAGGCAGCGGGCCGCCAGCTCCCTGCCGGTTCCGGGCCGGCCGACGAACAGGTAGGCGTGCAGCGGGTGGACGGCGGCGGCGGCGAGGGAGCGGACGGCCGCCTGCTGGCCGACGATCCGCCCGAGAACCGGCGGGGGGGTCATGAGAGGCGGGCGGCGCCGCGCTCGAGGCGGTGGCGGACGCCCGCCGCGATGACCTTCGCCACCTGGCCGGGCGGACCGGAGCCGTCGACGACGAGCCAGTGCTGCGGATCGGCCCCCGCCTCGGCGAGGAATCCCCGCCGGACGCGCTCGTGGAAGCCCCCGTCGGCCGCCTCGATCCGGTCGGGTGCGGCGGTCCGCCGGGACGTCCCGAGGGCGACCGGCACGTCGACGAGGACGTTCAGGTCGGCATCCCGGCCGCCGGCAGCCAGGCGGCAGGCGAGCCTCACCTCTTCGAGCGGCAGCCCCCGCCCGTATCCCTGGTAGGCGAGCGTCGAGCCCTGGAACCGGTCGACGACGACGGTCCGCCCGGCCGACAGGGCCGGCTCGATCCGCTCGGCGAGGTGCTGGGCCCTGGCGGCCAGCATCAGCATGAGCTCGGTCCGGTCCCCGAGCGGGGCGAAGACCGGGTCGAGCAGCAGCCGGCGCACCTCCTCGCCGAGCGGCGTCCCCCCGGGCTCGCGGGTGAGCTCGGCCCCGAGAAGTGCTGCCAGGCGAGCGGCCTGGGTCGACTTGCCGGCGCCTTCGCCTCCCTCGATGGCGATGAGGCGCCCGGGGGCCGCCACCGGCCTACTCGTCCGAGGAGCCTGTGGCAGGGCGGCGGGCGGCGGCCCTCTTCTTCGCCGCCTTCTTCGCCGGCGCCGCCTTCTTCGCCGTCTTCTTCGCCGCCTTCTTCGCCCCGGCGGCCTTCGTGGCGGCGTCCTTCTTCGTCCCCGCCGCCTTCTTCCGGCCCCGCGTCGAGGGGCCCGCCTCCCGCCGCAGCTGGAGCAGCTCGGCCGCCCGCTCGTTCGTGATGTTCTCCGGGTCGTCGTCCCGGCGCAGCGAGGCGTTGACCGTGCCGTCGGTGACGTAGGGCCCGAACCGGCCGGAGCGCAGCACGATGGGCTGGCCGCTCACCGGGTCGGTCCCGAGCTCCTTGAGCGGGGCGGCCGGCTGGCCGAAGCGCCGCGTCTTCGGCTGGGCGAAGCGGCTGAGGGCGTCCTCGAGGGTGATCTCGAAGAGCTGCTCCTCGCTGTCGAGGCTGCGGGTGTCCTCCCCGCGCTTTAGGTACGGGCCGTAGCGCCCGTTGCTCGCCACCACCTCGGCGCCCGTCTCCGGGTCCGCTCCGAGGCTGCGGGGCAGGCTGAGCAGCCCGAGGGCCTCCTCGAGGCCGACGCTGTCGAGCGACATCGACCGGAACAGCGAGGCGGTCTTCGGCCGCTCGCCGGCGGCGGCAGGCTCGCCGAGCTGGACGTAGGGGCCGAAGCGGCCCGCTCTCGCGTAGACGGGCTGGCCGCTTGTGGGATCGGTGCCGACCAGCCGGTCACCGGACGGGCTCGAGAGGAGCTCGAGCGCCCGCTCGGGCGTGAGCTCGTCGGGGGCGAGCTCGTCGGGGACGGCCGCCCGGTCCTCGCCCCGCTGCAGGTAGGGCCCGTAGCGGCCCACCCGGACGACGATCTCCTCGCCGTTGTCGTCCGCCCCGATCGGGATCGAGTTCACCTGGCGGGCGTCGATCTCCTCGAGGTGGGCGAGGACGGCGTCCTTCAGGCCCCGCCGGCCGTCGACAGCGAGCACGTGGCGCGGGGCGCGGGCCCTGGCGTCGCCCCCGTCGATGTGGCGCGAGTCGCCGAAGTAGAAGTGCTCGAGCCAGGGGATCTGCTCCTCGGCCCCCGAGGCGATCTCGTCGAGGTCGTCCTCCATGCTGGCCGTGAAGCCGTAGTCGACGAGGTTCGGGAAGTGCCGCTCGAGCAGGCTGACCACGGCGAAGGCGGTGAAGGAGGGCACGAGCGCCGTCCCCTTCTTCCAGACGTAGCCACGGTCCTGGATGGTCTGGATGATGCTGGCGTAGGTCGACGGCCTGCCGACGCCGAGCTCCTCGAGGCGGCGGACGAGCGAGGCCTCGGTGTAGCGGGCAGGTGGCCTGGTGGCGTGGTCCTCGGTCTCGAGGTCGCTCAGGTGGAGCGGTCGCCCGCTCTCGAGGCGGGGAAGGCGGGACTCCTCGCGGGGCTCGCGGGCCTGGCCCGAGCCCTCGACGGTCTCGTCGTCGTCCTCCCGGTAGACCTGGAGGAAGCCGGGCGAGGTGATGACCGTGCCCGTGGCGACGAAGCCGGCGACGGCGCCCGCCCCGGCGACGGCGGTGGCGGCGGTCGTCGGCGCCTCGATCCGCACCCGGGCCGTCGTGCCCGTGGCGTCGATCATCTGCGAGGCGACCGTCCGCTGCCAGACGAGCTCGTACAGCCGGAGCTCGTCACCCGACAGCTCCGAGGAGACGGCGCTCGGCACCCGGAAGCGGTCGCCCGCCGGCCGGATCGCCTCGTGCGCCTCCTGGGCGTTCTTCACCCGGCTGCGGTAGGTCCGGGGCGCGTCGGGTACCGAGGCCGGCCCGTACAGCTCGCGGGCCTGGCCTCTCGCGGCCGCCACGGCCGTCTCCGACAGCGTCGTCGAGTCGGTGCGCATGTAAGTGATGTAGCCCCGCTCGTAGAGGGCCTGGGCGAGTCGCATGGTCCGCTGCGCCGAGTAGCGGAGCTTGCGGGCCGCCTCCTGCTGGAGCGTCGAGGTGATGAAGGGCGCTGCCGGTGACCGGCGGAATGGCCGCTCCTCCACGCTCGCGACCCTGAAGGAGGAGTCCGAGAGCGCCCCGGCGAGGGCGGCGGCGCCCTCGCCGTCGAGGCGGAGCACGTCGCCGGCAGCCACGAGCTCGCCGGTGGGGCCGAAGTCGTCCCCGGTCGCCACCGAGCGGCCCGCCACGTCCACCAGGCGGGCGCCGAAGCGCTGCCCGGCCTCGTCGAACAGGGCGCGGAGGCTCCACCACGAGGCGGAGCTAAAGCGCATCCGCTCCCGCTCCCGCTCGACGACGATGCGGGTCGCCACGCTCTGGACGCGGCCGGCCGACAGGCCGCGGGCCACCTTGCGCCAGAGGACGGGCGAGACCTCGTAGCCGTAGAGGCGGTCGAGGATCCGGCGGGCCTCCTGGGCGTCGACGAGCCGACGGTCGAGCTCCCTCGGGTGGTCGAGGGCCGACTGGATCGCTCCCGGGGTGATCTCGTGGAAGACCATCCGCCGGACCGGCACCCGGGGGGAGAGCACCTCGACGAGGTGCCAGGCGATCGACTCGCCCTCGCGGTCCTCGTCGGTCGCGAGGTAGACCTCGCTCGCGTCCCCGACGAGGCGCTTCAGCTTGGCGACCTGGTCCTTCTTCTCCCGGCTGACGACGTAGAGCGCCTTGAAGTCGTTGTCGACGTCGACGCCGAGCCGGGCCCAGGGCTCCTTCTTGAAGGCGCTCGGGACGTCGGCGGCCGAACGGGGGAGGTCGCGGATGTGGCCGATCGAGGACTCGACGACGTAGTCGCGCCCGAGGAAGCCCGCGATTGTCTTCGCCTTCGCAGGGGACTCGACGATCACGAGGGGCTTGGCCATCTAACGACGTCCTGTCAGGGCTGGCGGCGTGCGGACGCGCCGCGCCCGCACGACCCTAAAGCAGCGATGCGCGCCCGCCGCACGCGACCCCACGCGCTCAGGCGGTGACCGTCGGGCCGCCCGGCGCCGGCGTGGCCTGCGAGCCGGGCAGCGCCGCCGCCCCGCTCGAGTCGTCACCGAAGGTGCCCGTCGAGCGCTTGGAGAACATGATCGCCCCGAGCAGCACCACGAGTGCCACCCCGGCGACGACGAAGCGGACGTCGTTGTGCCGAAGCGCGATGACCGCCGGCAGGATGAGCAACGAGACGAGGTTCATCACCTTGATGAGCGGGTTGAGCGCAGGCCCGGCCGTGTCCTTGAACGGGTCGCCGACGGTGTCGCCGATGACGGCCGCCTTGTGGGACTCCGAGCCCTTGCCGCCGTGGAAGCCGTCCTCGATGTACTTCTTCGCGTTGTCCCAGGCGCCACCGGAGTTCGAGAGGAAGTTGGCCATCAGCTGGCCGGTGAGGATGGTGCCGGCGAGGAATGCCCCGAGCGCCACGTAGTTGATGAGGAAGCCGACGATGACCGGCGAGAGGATGGCGAGGAGAGCCGGCGTGGCGAGCTCGCGCTGGGCCGCCGCCGTGCAGATCGAGATGACCCGCCCGTACTCCGGCTTCTCGGAGCGGTCCATGATCCCCGGGTGCTCGCGGAACTGGCGGCGCACCTCGACCACGACCGTGCCGGCCGAGCGCCCGACGGCCCGGATGGCGAGCGCCGAGAAGAGGAAGGCGATCGTGCCACCGATGAGCAGCCCGATGAAGGTCGTCGGTCGGGAGACGTTGATCTGGGTGAGCGGGTTGGAGAACAGGGCATTGCCGATGGCCCCGATGTGCAGCTGGCTCCCGATCGTCTCGATGAACGAGGCGAACAGGGCGACCGAGGCGATGACCGCCGAGCCGATGGCGACACCCTTGGTGATCGCCTTCGTCGTGTTGCCGACGGCGTCGAGGCTCACCATGACCCGCTCGGCGTCGCCGTGGAACTCGCCCGACATCTCGGCGACACCGGCCGCGTTGTCGGCGACGGGCCCGAAGGAGTCCTCCGAGATGACCATGCCGGTGGTGGACAGCATGCCGATGCCGACGAGGGCGACGAGGTAGAGGTCGACGTCGATGTTGACGCCGCCGAGTCCGACCGCCGCCGCGATGGCCACGACGATGGCGAGCACCGCCCAGACGCTCGACTCGAGGCCGAGAGCGATGCCCGACAGGACGGTCGTCGCCGGCCCGGTCTTCGTCGACTCGGCGACCTCCTTCACCGGCCGCGTCTCGGTCGAGGTGAAGTACTCGGTGATGAGGCTGGCGACGAGGGCGAGGGCGACGCCGACGAGGACCGCCCAGAAGACCCTCAGGTTGTGGACCCAGAACTGGGCGACGAGGAAGGCGCCGATGAGGGTGAGCACCGCCGAGAGCCGGAAGCCCCGGTTGATCGGCGCCATGGCCGACTTGTCGCTCTGTCGCGCCTTCACGACGAGGATGCCGACGGCCGAGGTGAGGATGCCGATGGCCGCCACGACGAGCGGGTAGATGAGCCCCTTCGCCCAGTTGCCGGGCGTGTGCGGGTACAGCGTCCTGAAGGCGGAGTAGCCGAGGATGAGCGAGGCGATGATCGTGATCTCGTAGGACTCGAACAGGTCGGCCGCCATGCCGGCGCAGTCGCCGACGTTGTCGCCGACGTTGTCGGCGATGGTGGCCGCGTTGCGGGGGTCGTCCTCGGGGATGCCGGCCTCCACCTTGCCGACGAGGTCGGCGCCGACGTCGGCCGCCTTGGTGAAGATGCCGCCACCGACACGCATGAACAGGGCGAGCAGGGAGGCGCCGAAGCCGAAGCCGACGAGGACGGCGGTGGCGGTGTTCTGGAAGATGAAGACGATCCCGGTGGCACCGATGATGCCGAGGCCGACGCAGAACATCCCGGTGATGCCGCCGGTTCGGAAGGCGACCCTGAGGGCGCCCGGGAGCTGGCCGTCGCGGGCGGCGGCGGCGGTGCGGACGTTGCCTCGCACCGCCATGCTCATGCCGATGAAGCCGGTGAGCGACGAGAAGGTCGCCCCGATGAGGAAGGCGACGGCTCGCGCGAAGCCGGCCGAGGCGAAGGTGAGGGCGACCCCGCCGGGGCCGACGACCTTGGTGGCAGTGAAGAAGACGAGGACGAACAGCGGGATGATGATGATGGCGATCGTCCGGAACTGCCGCCGCAGGAACGCGACTGCTCCTTCCTGGATCGCAGCGGCGATCTCCCGCATCGAGGGCGTCCCCTGGTCGGCGGCGAGGACGCCGCGCATCAGGTAGAGCGCGACGAGGATGGCTACGGCTCCGGCGGCGAGGGCGAAGCCCAGCCAGGCGCGCTCGGCTCCGCCGAGTGTGAAGGCCTGATAGCCGCCAGAGCTCGCGAGGAGGTGGGGGTGCACCGATCAGCTCCTTTGCTCAGGTCGGGGGCGAGGATAAACGAGGTAGGGGTGCCGGTTCAAGATTTCACCAGCCCGCCACCCGCCGGCTCCCCCAGATGGTGGGAGAAAAGAGGGGCCGGAGCGGGGCGTCACTCCTGCTCGCTCGGCTCGCCGGCCGGCGCCGGCGGGGCCGCCCCGGTCTCTGCCGGCCGGACGATGACGACGACCGGGTTGATCATGGCCGTCCGGTGGTTGCGGTCGCCGACCATGCCTTCTGCGGTGATCACCGCCCCCGGCTCGACCCCCGGGTAGCGCCGGCGACCCTGGAAGACGAGGAGGATCTGGCCGGTGGCGTCCGCCAGGGTGCACTCGACGCTCGGCACGCCGGCCCGGGGCTGGACCCGCACGGCCCGGATCCTGCCCCCCACCTTGGCCCGCTGGCGCCAGCGCAGCTGGGCGATCGGGATCGCCCCGGGCAGCGGGGGCATGCGGACCCCCGGCGCCCGCTCGGCGGCGTGGCGCTTCTCGGCCGCCCGCCTGGCGCTCTCGCTGTCGGCCCCGGTGACGTGCCGGGGGTGCACGGGGACAGCAGGCAGCCGCTCCTGGGCGGGCTCCTCGCCGAGGGCGGCCTCGAGCTCGGCCCGGGAGAGCTGGTCGCTCCGCCAGGGGACGAGCTCCCGGCGCCGCTTGCCGAGGGGGAAGGGCACGATCGTCGCGGTGGCGTTGGGCAGCTGGCTGACGAAGCCGGCGATCGAGTCCGCCGTCCGGTCGTGCAGCACCCTCCGCCAGACCCCCTCGAAGACCCGGCGGGGCAACAGGACGCTCACCTCGGTCCGCCCGTCCTCGGCGGCCTCTGCCACGAGCTCCATGGAGGCCCTCGTCAGCCGGCGGTCGGGGCACTCGACGAGGTCGAGCGGGAAACGGGAGAGGCCGAGGCTCGACCACTGCTGCTCGAGCTCCTGGGCGACGGCGGTGTCGAGGACGAAGTGGACCGCCCTCAGCTCGTCGGGCTGCAGGGTGCGGGCGTACTGCAGCGCCCGGGCGGTGGCGAGGTCCATGCGCTCGACGAAGACGAGGACGACGTGGCGCCGCATGACGGGGGCCTCGGCTGCCCGGGGCGCGTTCTCCTCGAGCTCGGTCTTCTCCTCGGTGTACTGGCGGTGGAGCCGGACGAGGACGACGAACAACAGCGGGAAGAGGACGACGACGAGCCAGGCCCCCTCGGTGAACTTCACGACGGCGAGGATCCCGACGATGATGAACGAGAGCACGGCCGCGAAGCCGTTGACGACGAGCTTTCGCCGCCAGCCGGACTCCCTCCTCGTGAGGTGGTGCTTCACCATGCCCGAGCCCGCCATCGTGAAGCCGACGAAGACGCCGATGGCGTAGAGGGCGACGAGGGCGTTCACGCTCGCCTCGGTGACGATCAGCAGGACGATCGAGGCGACTGCGAGGATCAGGATCCCGTTCGAGAACACGAGGCGGTGGCCCCGGCGCGTCAGCTGGCGGGGCAGGTAGGCGTCCTCGGCGACGAAGCTCGCCAGGTTGGGGAAGCCGTTGAAGCTCGTGTTGGCGCCGGTCCACAAGATGAGCATCGAGACCAGCTGGACGTAGTAGAAGGCCACCTTGCCGGCGCCCGAGGAGCCGAAGACGTAGCGGGCCTCCTGGGAGAGCACCGTCGGGTTCCCGTTGTGGAAGGGGACGGCATGGGTGGCGACCGCCAGCACCGAGACGCCGAGGACGAGCGTGCCGAGGACGGCCGACATGATGACGAGGACCCGGCGGGCGTTCGGCCCGGCCGGGCCGCGGAAGTTGGCGACGCCGTTCGAGATCGCCTCGAGGCCGGTGAGCGACGACCCCCCGTTGGCGAAGGCGCGCAGCACGACGAGAAGGCTCGCCCCCTCGATGAGGCCGCCCGTCGAGTGGCCGACGTCGACCCCCGGCAGGTTGATCGAGTGCGGGTGCAGCTGGCCGAGGGCCACCCGGATGACGCCGAAGACGACGAGGGCGCCGATCCCGAGGATGAACAGATACGTCGGCAGGGCGAAGGTCCGCCCCGCCTCCCGGATCCCGCGGAGGTTGCCGTAGGTGAGCAGGACGACGATGGCGACGGTGATCGCGATGATGTAGCCGGTGTGGTTCAGCACGAGGTGGCCGTTCAGGTCGACGGCCGAGACGAGGGCGTCGGTGCCGGCCGCAGACTGGACGCAGACCGTGAGGATGTAGTCGATGATGAGGGCGACCGCCGAGATCTGGGCGACCCGGGGCCCGAAGTTGTCCCTCGCCACGACGTAGGAGCCGCCCGCCTTGGTGTACACCATGACGACCTCCCGGTAGGAGAGCGTCACGAAGAACAGCACGAGCAAGATGGCGAAGGTGACCGGCAGCAAGAGGGAGAAGGCGATGACGCCGACGATCGGCACCAGCTGGTTCAGCATCTCCTCGGTGCCGTAGGCCGTCGAGGAGATACAGTCCGGGGAGAGCACCCCGAGGGCGATGACCTTGGAGAGCTTCTCCTCGGCGAGGCGCTCGGTCGTGAGCGGAGGGCCGAGCAGCCGGCGCTTCAGCCGGTAGCTGAGCGGCTCGGGCAGCACGAGCGAGCCCGCCGGCGGAGTCGGCGGCCGGGGCGGGACCGCGAAGGCCGGCGCCGCCAGCGGGTCACCCGCGCCCGTGCTCC